>CAMNDY010000065.1 GCA_946535985.1 uncultured Treponema sp.
AGTATATAATATTACCAAAAAGGTTATAGAATCTTTTTGTTTGGGGGATTATATGAAAAGATTTTTTTGTCTTATTGTTTCGCTTTTATTTTTTACTTCAGCACTATTCTGTGAAATAAGGTATATAGAAATTGATAGCATTAAGAATGTGCCGGTTATCGAAATAAAAACTGTTGAAGATTTTGAATCGATTATCGGCGAATATGGAGTTCGTATAGGATATTTACAGAAGAATAATTCAACATTATTCATAATCGCTGATTCTGTTTATTTTTCATTCGCTCTTAATGGTTATTATTCTTTAAGTGATTATAAAACCGGTAAAGCAAAAAAATTTAAAAATGGTGATGATTTTAATGATGCTATTTCTCTAGGTTTTGATTCTTCTGAAACTTATTATTATTACAAAACAAATTCTTTTAATTCTGTAGAAGATTGTAAAGATGCTTATAAGAATGACTTTGTTGGAGTTACCAAAGATTTTGCTTTATATAAATATTCCTCTGATTCATCTGTGTATTATGCTGCAAAAAAAGAAGGGTATACAAAATACTCTGATTTTAAAGAATATGTTGATATTACCAATAATGGTTTTAAAACAAAAGAAGATTGGCTCGATGCAAAATCTAAAAAATTCGAAAACGGGAAGGACTATTATATAGCCACAGAAAATGGATTCTCTAATTATAAAGATTTCAATTCTGCACAAATGATAGGAATAACAACAAATGATGATTATCAAGAGTATTTACAAATAAAAGATTCAATTGAAAAAATAATGAAAGAAAAAAATCTGGAGAAGAATAATGCTGTTATTTATTTTTATATTCAGAAACTTCCAAAAGGAGATAAAGCTTTGTCTGCTTTAACAAATAGTCTGAACGAAAATTATTCTTCGCAAAAAAAAGAAATATCTACAGCATTGAATCTTTGGTACAGTGATATTTCAAATATTGAAGATACGAAAAACCAGGGACGAAATGATTATGGATATAATCAAAAACGACTTTATGAAATAAAAACACTATTTACAACAGCTACCCTTTCGGATTTTTTGAAAACAAATGATATAAGTGCTCTTGGAACTTATAACGAAAAAACTGAGATTTTTAGGAAGAAATAATGAAAAATATAGATTCTTTGAAAATTCATACTATTAGAAAAATCTTTGTTGTTCTTATTCTTCTTTGCACCGCAGAAACTTTAAATGCAAAAAGTGATATTCAAATATCTCCAATATTTCCTTCGCTTTTTAATAATTTGAATACAACAATAGAAGATGTTAATAATTCTCATAAACAATTTTTTAGAATAGGAGATTCTTTTTGGAGAACATCCAATCAGAATTATTTATGGAATAATAATTTTGGATTTTATGAAGCTGTGTCTCTTTCTTTCCAAACCATTATTCCTGTTGATTATGATGATTCAATGGGCTTACAAATATCAGGGGGTTTTGCATATAACATTATAACAAATGATATTCTTGATTTTGATTTTAATACTGGTCCACATATATCAATTTTTGGACATGGAATAGTATTCGGTATTGAATCGGATCTTCATGTAAAGTTTTTACCGAAGAGACGATTTTCTCCTGTAGTAGGTTTTATTACCAATTACGATTTTTATTCTTCATTAAAAGCTATTGAATACATTACCAAAATTAAGACCACAACATATGACAACAATTATACTGTTAGAGAACCTTACACAGAAACTGTAGAACATGAAATTCAAAAATATGCATATTTTTGTATCCTGCCTTATATTTCTTTTTGCATAAATCTTTGGTAAGCAAATTTGTTTTTGTCTATTCTGGTTATTTACCTACAAAATGCGTGAATCTGTGATTTTTGTAGGTTGATTTCATGGGTTATTTAAAGGAGTTGACCTACAAAAATAGATTTTTTGTTTTTTGTAGGCCGTTTTTTCTTTGAAAGCTAGTTTTTTGTCTCTTTTTTACCTACAAAATCTTTGTTTTTCTTCTTTTGTAGGATATTTTGCTTAAACAATTGCTTAAAAATATAAAAAAAGGCCTACAAAAATCCGTTTTCTTTGTTTTTTGTAGGTCTTTTCCTTTTACTCGCGGGGGTTTTAGGGGGCGGCGAGCCCCCTAGGAGAAGGGGTAGCGGAAAACCGCGAAGCGGGTTGGAGCGAGGGGAAGGCTTTCCCCTCCTTTTGACAAACTCCGGGACCCCATATCTTTTTACAAGGCCTCGTTCATTTTTTTGACTTTGTTTTTGTAGTAGGACGAAAAAGAAATCCAGAAAATTACGTAGATTACAATGAAGATGCCGAACCAGATGAGGGTGCTTGAAAGCTTGTGTGGGAACCAGCCGCACAAAAAGCCTGCGATGTACATAACGATGCTTGTGATTATGAAATGGAGGATTGTCTGCTTGAGCAGGCTCCAGCTATCTATTTCAAAAAGTACTGTTGTAGCCGCAAAGGTTGTTCCAATTATTCCTGTTAAGAAATACTGGATGATTACTGCACCTATTTTTGTTCCTGCAAGCTCGACCAAACTTGCAGCAACCGGATAAAAGTTTCCGTCGCGTGCCATAAGTGATTCCAGAATAAGAATTGTCTGGCCAATAAACACACCATAAATAAATCCCATGATTGCTCTCTTAACAGCTTCTTTTTTAAGATTTTTATTTGTCATAATATTACTCCTTATTTGTTTTTAGCCATCATAATCTGGCTCTTGATTTTGTTCATGTATCTTCTTGAAACTATTGCGACTTTGTCATCGCCATAAATTACTTTTACAATGCCTGTAAGGGACATATCAAATTTATGGACCTTTGAAAGATTCACAATATCGGTATTTGAAATGCGGATGAAATCTGTCCAACCGCAACGTTCTGCAAGCTCTTCGAATTCATACAGGCGCATTTTCAAAAGCAGCGGCTGCTCTTCGCTTTCGCATTCCACAAAAACTTTTTTGTCCATGCTGTAAACTCTAAGAAGCTCCTTCTGCTTAATCTGAATACAGTAGTCGCCATCCCATCCGGAAACTGCTGTACTTTTTCCGCTTTCATCCATCATGCTGATTTTCTGAGCAATTTCTTTTATGCTGTCTGTTTCAACTGATGTATGAATTACGCAATAAGGTTTTTCGCACTCTTCTATTTTGATTTGTGTTTGCACAGTTTCCTCCTACTTAAAGCTTCTGTATCCTATTGTAAGCGATGGTGTGCATTTTGAAAAGTTTGAAAGCGCGCCGGATGGCTGACCTATTAAAAAGCGCTCAACGCCTCCAAACTCAATTACAAATGCAAGGTTTTTAAGATACTGAAACTCAAATCCTCCGCCAAATTTTGCACTTAGCAAAAATGGCTTGCTAAAGAATTTGTGATCGTCCCAGGCAAGCAGTCCAAAGGATGCTCCGGCATATCCGTAAGTTCGGACAATAAAACCCGGACAGTTTGCACGACCGCCAAAAATAAGTTTGTCTCCAATTTCGATTCCGCCAAAATCTACAAATCTGTCTGTTGTAAGATTTCCGCTTCCTCCTTCTCCCTGTACAAAGAAAGAGTTTCTGAAGACAAAATTCTTTTCCTGCTTCAAAAGGTTGATTCCAAATTCGCCTGCGCCTCCATTGCAGTTTTCTTCCCAAATCCAGAATCCACCAGAAGTAGTTCTATACTGATATTCTGCACTTGAATACACATTTGTATCCTCTTGTGCAAAACCAACACTGCAGATTCCTGCGACCAGAATTAAAGCAATAATTAATCTTTTCATGGTTGGCAGTATAACCCGGGGCTTTTGAAAAAGGGGGATTTTTGAGATAAGTGGTAAATAAAACAAGATTCCGCGGGGAATTTGCTTTATTTACCAGGGGGATTTTTAGAGGGGATTAGTAAAGTCGCCGATGACAGAGGCGGATTTTGTGAAGCAGTTTTTTTCGGTTTCATATTTTTTACCACAGTCAGTAAAGGTAAAATCTCCACCTTCCAGTATAATTTTGTGTTCTTTTGTTTCACCTTCACTGTCATCTGCGGATGTATCTGTTTTTAATGCTGTTTTCTTAATAGTATCAAATTTGAATGTTCCAGAGGCAATAGAAATTGTATTATCAGCTTTTATACCGTTCTTTGCATTTTTTAAAGTTGCTGTGAAAGTTCGCTCAGCTTTAACTTCAAAATCGTTACAATTGATTGCAGAATCTTTTGCTGGTCCAAATACATAATTACCTTTTCCTTTAAGTTCAACATCTTTGCCTTTTACTCCATGACCGTTTTCGCAGGAAATTGTACAAGAGCCGTCTCCGCCAATTTCAATTGCTTTTTCACAAAGAACTGCAGCTTTTCCATAGGTTTTATCTGCTTCTCCTGTAACAGTAATTGTATTTGTTGAATTTTGTTCACATTCAATTTCTGTTTTTAATTCTCCATAAATCACAGCCTTACCTTCTGTATTTTTAAGATTTGCATTATTAAGAACAATTACGGTGCCTTTTCTTTTGTTTATAATCTGACCTTCAAAATCGCCGGTAATTGTATATTCAATTCCCTCTGCTTCTGGTTCCAGTGTGATTGTTTTGCCGTCTTCACTAATTTTAATTGTTGCTCCCTGTCCTTCTGGCGCAGTAATTGTGTAAGCAGGGGACTCTGGTATTTCTTCCGGTGTTTTAGGTCCATCCTTACAAGCCAAAAAAGTCATTGCAAGTGCAGCGCACATTAATATAGTCAAAGCTTTTCCAAAAATCTTTTTCATAACATTCTCCTAAAAAAAATCTACTCATATTATACTCTTGCTTCTCCGCTTTTGCAAAATTCTTTTTTCTTGACTATTCCCGCACCCCCTTATTATATTCACTTATATGAAGATACTAATTTTATCATGCAATACTGGTGGCGGTCATAATTCTGCTGCCAAAGCTATTAAAGAGATTTTTGATAAAAAGGGTCACACCTGTGACATAACTGATGTTCTTGCTTTTGGAGGACAAAAGGCTTCTGATCTTGTTTGCGATACATATATTGAAATTGTAAAAAAGACTCCAAACCTTTTTGGAAAGATTTACAAAATGGGAAATAAAGTTGGCCAATTCAATCAGGAAAATGGCAAACTTCGTTCTCCGGTTTATCTTGTAAACAAACTTTATGCCGACGCGCTTGAAGATTATATAAAACAAAATGAATATGATGCCGTTGTCTGCGTTCACATTTTTGCCGCCGAGGCAATGACAAACCTTAAAAAGCATGGTCGTGTAACTGTGCCTTTCTATTTTGTCGCCACCGATTATTACTGTTCTCCAATGCTGGAAGAAACAATTCCAAATAAGATTTTTATAGCGCACAAAGACAGCACTTTTACATATCTTAATCACGGAATTGATAAGAAGCTTTTGTTACCAACAGGCATTCCGGTTTCGCAAATGTTCCTTTCTAAAAAAGACAAGACTCTATCCCGCCAGCAGTTAGGCCTATCTAACACAGATCAGGTATTCCTGCTTATGAGCGGCAGCATGGGCTTTGGAGATTTAATTGATACAACAAAATACATTTTTGACAATGGCAACGAAAACACCAGAGTTATTGCAATTACAGGCCACAATGAAGAATTATACAAAAGCCTTGAATCTAAATTCAAAGATGAAAAGCGCCTGATTCTTGTTGGCTTTACAGATCAGGTTTCTGATTATATGGATGCCAGTGATGTACTTCTTACAAAACCGGGCGGCCTTTCGAGCACCGAAGCTCTTGCCAAAGGAATTGCCTTAATTCACACAGCACCAATCCCTGGCTGCGAAAGCGAAAATGTTCAGTTCTTTACAGAGCATCATCTTTCTCTCTGCGCCCACGAAGCAAGTGATGCCGGCAGAATTGCAGTTGAACTTATGAATGATTCTTTTATGCGCGACCAGATTCTTGCAGCCCAGGATCATTTCAGGTGCCAGAATTCTGCCCAGCAGATTGTGGATTTTATTGAGGGCAATTTTTCGTCTTAGACGACTTGGAATATAAAACGCTGGGCCTTCCACCTGTTCCGTAATTTATCTCGGCAACGATGAGGCCCTGCTCTTCAAGATAGTTCATATAATGGCGCGCAGTTACAATTGAAATGCCAAGCTTTTCGGCTATCATTACAACTGTGTGCCAGCCTTGGTTTTCTTCCAGATATTCTTCTATCAAAAGCAGAGTTTTTTTCTGAATGCCTTTTGGAAGCTCCTGCTGATCAAGCTCTGTTGGTTTTGGGGCTGGGTTTTCACCGACACTCGAAATCATGTTGTCTATGCTTGACTGATCAAGCGTATTGTTTTTAGAAAGGATTGTTCTATGCGCTGCAAACTTTTCTAAGGCAACTTGAAAGCGCTCAAATGCAAAGGGTTTTATAAGATAGTCGATTACACCAAGATGCATTGTCTCTTCAATTGTGGCAGAATCGTTGGCGGCCGTTACCATAATAACTTCGGCAGCAATTTTTTTCTCACGGATTTTTTTAAGGGTTTCAATTCCATCCATGTAGGGCATGAAAACATCAAGCACAATCAGGTCCACATTGTTGCCTTCCAGAAAATCAAGAGCTTCCTGACCATTTCTGCAAGATGCTGCAACCACAAACTGGGGATTTTTGCAAACGTACTGCTCATTTATCATTGCGACCATTGGATCATCTTCGACTATTAAAACCTTGTATTCCATCTTATTCTGCCTGACCGTTTATCCTTACCATAAAACAAGTGCCTTCTCCCGCCTGAGATTCAAAAGAAATTTCTCCGCCAAGATGTTCTATCAAAAGCTTTGTATGATATAAGCCTACACCACGACCATCGCCTTTTGTAGAAAATCCGTTTTCAAAAACATGTGGCTTTACATCATCAGGAATTCCCATTCCCGAATCTTTGACCATAATAAAAAGAGAACCCGGCTTTGTCATAACACTAAAGTTAAGCTGGTTCTGCCTCTTGTCCCTGCTTTCACTATGCTGCATAGCATTCATAGAATCAAGAGCATTGTCTATTAAATTTCCTGTGATTGTAACAAGAGCTTCCGACGGAATATCAATATCCTGCGAGCAAAAATGAAGATTTGAATCAAGAACAAATTTTACATTACATTCCGAAGCCCTGGCAATTTTTCCAATAAGCAGAGCGGCAAAACTTGCATTGTCAATTGAGTTCATTACGCGGCTGATTGTTTCGCGCTGAATGATAGAAATATTTTCGATGTAGGACTGAGCCTTTTCGTATTCGCCAATCTGGATGAGACCAAGAATTACATGAAGTTTATTTGTAAAGTCGTGATTGTTTGCACGCATTGAATCTACAAGAAATTTTGTTCCTTCCAGGTCTTCGGCAAATTCTAAAAACTGACGTTTGATTTTTTTTGAAAGAGTGGCGCTTATTGCAAGCTCAATTAAAATTGCAGCAAGGGTAACGACAAGAAAAAGAAGCACTGTTCTTATGGTAACGCTGCGCATAGAAGTCCGCAGTTTGATAATCATTATAAAACCTTCGTAATTTCCGTCATCATCATAAATTGCAGAATAAGTTCGACGCTGAGGGCCAGAAGGACCGGTATTATTTTCTGTCAAAAAATCAGATTTCATTGTAGAAAAATCCGGATGAGTTCCGTCAAACTGAGTATCAATTAATTCGTGATGCGCATGATAAAGGCGGTTATTATTTTTATCGACAATCGAAATTACATCAATGTCGGGCAGGTCTTCTACAACCGAATCCATATAACTTGTTAGTTCTGCCTTACTCATATTTTTTGCAAAATGATAAAGTCTGGTTACAAGCTCAGAAGTATCCTGCAGCGACTGATTAAAGGCCTTGTCGTTTGACGAAATATTTATAGCCATTCCGCCAAGGGTCAGCAGAATTGTAATTCCAATAATCAAGGCAAGCTGATTTCTTTTTATTTCTTTTCTAAGTGCGTTCAGGGTTTTTCGGCTCAAGGTAGATTTCATAATTCCATATTATAGTAAATTTCCCTTTTTTGCATACTTTTGAAAGTTAAAAAAATTTACTTTTGTAAAGTAAAGAAAATCCCGGCGCAAAAGTAATTTTAAAACTTTCAAAAAATTGAATGATTTTTTTTATGCGCTATTATATAGCTAAACTTAAAAAGAAACATAAAGCGAGGAAAAATAAAATGGAATTTGGACATCTTTTTGAAGCATTAATGCTGATTTGTTTTGGCTTTTCATGGCCTTTAAATGTTATCAAGGCTTACAAAGCTCGTACCGCAAAAGGAACAAGTCTGGCATTTATCTTCTTAATAATAACAGGATACATTGCAGGCATCACTGCAAAGTTTATAAATCATCAGTTTAATTACGTGCTTGCAGTTTACTTTTTGAATCTTGCAATTGTTATGATCAACGTTTTAGTTTACATCAGAAACAAAAGTCTTGATAAAAAAGCTGCTGCAAAGAATCAAATACAAATTATAAAAACAAAGACCGCTGGTAACGGACAAACACAGGAGGAAAATATGAACTACACTTATTCACTTGATGAATTTATTAATCCAATGGGACAGAGCAAAAAAGAAGAAAAGAACTCTGTTATTCTGCTTGGTAACGGACTGGACACAAAGATTCCTGTTCAGAGTCTTGGAAAAGAATTTAAATTCAATTTTAAGATTTACAACAAGAGCTGTGAAAAGCTTTCGTTTGAAAATGCTAAAGAATATTTTTCTAACGCCGTTGCACCGCTTGCTCCAGAGGGCATTATGATTCATCTTGGCGAAAACGATATAAACCTTTGTATGACCAACAGCGTTTTATTTGACACTAACTATCTTGACTTTATTCAGCTGATTAAGAGCACCAATAAGAAATGCCGCATTGCTTTAATTTCTATTGCAAACCCTCAGAATAATAAAGCAATTAGTCTTGTAAACCGCCGCATTAAGGCAATTGCCGATGCAGAAAAATGCAGCTTTGTAAATCTTGATAATGCACACCTTTGGAATCCTGCTGCAACAAAAGCTGCAGTTGAGTTTGCTCACAGCATGGGCTTGAACACAAGAAAGCCTTTAAGCGATGTAGCAGAAATCCTTTACAGCTATGAGTTCAATGTTTTGAACGAAGATACTGCTACAAAAAATCTTGTTGGATAAATAACGGGGTCTGCCACTCTTACCCAACATATTCTGCAACAATGCTTTGAACCGGGCCAAGGTAACTTGGTCCAAATAAATTTAAGTGATTAAGTAACTGATATAAATTATAAAGATCACGGCGATTTTCGTAGCCTGGCTGCAGGTGATGAACTTCGCGATAGGCCTCGTAAAAGGCAGGAGAAAATCCTCCAAAAAGTTCTGTCATTGCAAGGTCTACTTCTGCGTGTCCTATGTAGCAGGCCGGATCTATAAGCATTGCTTTTCCATCCGGGCCACACATAACATTTCCGTTCCATAAATCTCCGTGAACAAGGCTTGGATGCTCTGGCTCTACAAGAAAATCTTCAAGGTGATCCAGAAGCTTTGTGATTTTTTCACGATCGCTGGATGTAAAATATGAGTCGGCCGCTTTGAATTGTGGAGCAAGCCTGTAGTCACGGAAAAATGAAATCCAGCTTTGACAGGGAGTATTTATTTGAGGTCGGGCTCCTACAAAATTATCCTGAAAAAATCCAAAAGTTTTATCTTGAGTTGGTGCGTCGTGCATAGCAGCAAGATTTCGCCCAAGCTCTTCCCAATAGTCTGCCCGCTTTTTACCACTTTCGATATATTTCAAAAGTAAAAAGCTGTAGCCTACATCCTCACCGTCATCCGTTCCCGTACAAAGGATTTCCGGAGTTCCTATGGCTCCCGTATTTGCAATTGCTGTTAGACCTGCTGCTTCGGCTGTAAAAAAAGCTGCATTTTGTTTTGCGTTGGCTTTCATAAAAATGCGTTTGCCGTTATTCAGTGTGAGCGCGTAAGCTTTATTTATGTCTCCGCCACTAACCCTGTCTGTCTGCACAATTGCAACCGAAGTTCCAAAAAGATCAACCAGGGCCTGGGCCAGAGAATTGTAGTTTGGGGGAAGGGTGATATTCATAATTTTTATTTTATTTGATTAATCCTTCCTTGTAAATGTTTTTAAATATGACATCAAATCGTCATATTTTGTGTTATAATACCTCCATGCAAATAGACCAGCTTTTTGAGTTTGTTTATATTCTCATTGATAAAAAACAGGTAACCGCAAAAGAAATGGCGGAACGCTTTGGGGTTTCTACCCGTACGATTTATCGCTGGATGGAAGCACTTTCTCTTTCCGGTGTTCCAGTTTATTCGCTGAAGGGCCGGGGTGGCGGAATTGCGATTTCTGAAAAGTTTGCAATGGATAACACTGTGCTTTCAGAAGATGAAAGGCTTGCAATTATTTCCAGTGTAAAGGCCTTGGAAAATCTGAGTGGTAAAAATGGTGCAGCAATCACTCCGGAAAGAAAAGCTGCTGATAAACTTTCCCGTCTGGTAACAAGCGATACAGACTGGCTTGAAGTTGATTTTGCACCCTGGAGCCCTGAAGGTTCTGAGGTCAGAAATCTTTTTGGAATTTTACGTGATTCAATTTTGAAAAAGCGGCAGATTACTTTTGATTATTTTACAGGAGATGGCCGAATTGAAAAACGTATTGTTCATCCCTGGAAGCTTGTTTTCCGCGGGCAGTCCTGGTACCTCTTTGGCTGGTGCACTTCTCGAAAAGCAGAACGTTTTTTCAAACTAACACGAATGCGAAACCTTGTGATGACCTCTAAAAATGCAAATATCGAAAGAAGCGCGTATCCTCAGAGGGGTGCGGGAACTCCAGAATATTCCGCCCCACTTATTCAGATAAAAGCAAAAATTACAAAGGAAAAAATCTCCTATCTTATGGATTCCTTTATTTGTTCACAAATTAAAGTTCAAAAAAACGGATTTGTAAATGTGACTTTTACCGCTCCGGATACTCCCTGGCTTTGTGAGATTCTTTTGAGTTTTGGAGCCCAGATCAAAATTACAAGTCCAGCGCGTGTGAAAAATAAAATCGCAGAAATGGCAGGAAATATTTCTGAATTATACAAATAAATATGACATCCTGATGTCATATTTTATATAGTATTCTGTAAGTGAAAAAAGATTGTCGGGTCAAGCCCGACAATGACAATAGCAGGCATGTTCGGCAAGAATATTTGAGTAATGTTCTCAACAATACTTATGTCATGTTCGGCAAGAATACTTATGTCATGTTCGGGCTTGACCCGGACATCTTTATAAGGATAATAGAATGTCACGTCCCAATTTTTCTGAAATAAAATCGTTTGAAGAATTCTCAAAATATTACTGGTATCGCGAAGAACTTCAGAAAATCTGCCGTGCACTGGGACTAAAATCCAACGGTGGAAAAATTGAATTGAACAAGGTGATTGAGGCTTATTTCAATGGTGAAAAACATTTTCCTGAAAAACACGCTTCACCACGTCATCCCGAAATTGTTTCAAGCTCTCTTTCCTTGAACACCAGCCTGATTGAATGTGGCTTTACTTTTGGCCCGCGCTTCCGTGAATTCTTTGAAAAAGAAACAGGCATCAAACCCTTTAAGTTTAATGTAGACATGGTAGCGACTGTTAAAAAAGTCAAAGAAACAAATGATACAAACTTCTCTCTTGGAGACCTTTTAGAAATTTTCTACGGTCGCAAAACTTATGCAAAATACGACAAATCTGCATTGCAGTGGAACAAGTTTGTTCAGGACTTTTGCGCTGACCCGGCAAATGCTCATATCCCGAACAAACTCAAAGCCGCCGCAAAGCTCTGGAAAATAGTCCGCGAGTCAACCAGAGAAAAAGTCTATACTCACGACTTACTTAATGAACTGAATATTTTATAAATCATAAAAGATTCTACCTTCATTTTCGATTCGCTCTGCATGCAGTTTTACATCAGTAACTTTTTCCAGAAAAGCCCTGTCATGACTTACAACAATAAGCGCACAGGAAAGCGAAGCCAGTGCATTTTCCAAAGCAAGCACGCTTGTTATATCCATATGATTCGTTGGTTCATCCAGAATCAAAAGAGAAAGAGGTTTTTCTACCGCCAGAGAAATCATCAGTTTTCTAAGTTCGCCGGGACTAACAGAGCCTTGCTGCAGATTTTCCGGTTCACTTCCGAGACGGTATAAAGTTGAAAGAACCGCTCCTCTTTCCGCATCTTCAAGCTCATTGAAGTCAGAAAGAATTTGATTCTTTAAGTCTTCTGGAATCTCCTGGGGCAGATACATAACTTCTTTCGTTCTGCCGGATTTTTCAAGCTCACTAATCAAGTGTTTTATAAAAAGACTTTTCCCGGTCCCGTTCTGCCCGGTCAAGGCAATTTTTGAATCAGGATTAATTACAATCCGAGGAATGTGAAGCTTATAAGAAGTTTTTTCTTCAGATGCAAAAATATCACTTTCTTCTATAACTATAGCCTTTGCAAAGCCTGCTCCTTCAACCGAAAAACCTTCTTTTCTCATAAGTGATTTTTTTACAGAATCGCGTGCAGCCTCTGTTCTTTGAATCTGACTATCAAGATGTGCTTTTGCATCTCCAGTGCTTCTGTCTTTTCCACCGAGTCTTGCAACATCAATTTTTCTTTTTGCATCATGATCACGCGGGTCAATATTTTTTTTAGCAAGGCGGCTTTTAGATCGTTCGTTTTCTTCTGCAAGCCTGCGGCTCCTCTGCTTTTCGCCTGCCGCTTTTGAATCAAGCCTTTCCCATTCTCCGCGATTATGAGAAGCCTTCTGCTCGCGAAGCTCCAGAGCCTTGCTGAGTCCTCCGGAATAACTTTCACAAACTACGCAGTCGCGCCCGCCGGAAAAAGCACGAGCCTCATTGTAAAGATAAACTGTGTGCTTACAAAGAGAGTCCGCAAAAGATCGGTCATGACTTACAATAATCCCGATTCCATTAAAAAGGGCAAGCGTATCAGAAATCATGCGGACAGTCCATTCATCAAGATGATTTGTCGGTTCATCCAGAAGCAGCACAGCCGGTTGCTCTGCCAGCGCACAGGCAATCTGAATACGTTTTTTCTCACCGCCTGAAAGTGAATCGTAGCGGGCAATCATTTCTTCTGTAATATGAAGCATAGAAAAGAAACGCCGCACTTCGTTATCATCACTCCAGAAAACCGAATAAAGATTTTCGGGCACTTCGGCAGTTTCCTGAGGACAGTAAATAACACAGCCAGTGGTGCTTTGCCCGCCACTTACAATTCGCCCTTCATCAGGCTTAAGCAGACCCGCAATCAGTTTAAGAAGAGAGCTCTTACCACAACCGTTACTTCCGGCAATACAAGTCCAGCCATCATTAAACTGTAGAGAAAAATTCTCGAACAAAGTTACGTGCGAAGATGGATATGAAAAATAAAGCTTTTGAATTTCTAATGACATAATGACCTCCAGAGGAAGCCAGTAATCATAATAAAATTATGCAGGAAAATAATACAACGAACAGATTCGCAAAACCCCGATAAAATTAATACTGTAACTGACTTCCAAAAAATGAAATCTCAAACGAGAAAAAAATGTAGGGAAATCAGATTTACAGTCTCATCGGCAATGCGTCTCCTTAAGAAAAGTTAATTAATTTTATTATGAAAAATGATTTTGTGTCAATGTAAAAACATATAGCTTCCGTGTGACAAATACACTTATTGAACTTTTTCTTTCATTTCAATAATGTATTCTTCTATGTTTCATCATAATTCTTCTTATGAAAGAAATTTAACCCAAGGCTCTCTT
>CAMNDY010000066.1 GCA_946535985.1 uncultured Treponema sp.
GTACAAATTTCATTGTAAGTCCGGCATCAAAAAAATCACGCTCGCTGTAAACTTCGAAAAAGTAGCCGCGGGTATCACCGAAAACCTTGGGCTGGATTTCGTAGAGGCCTTCTATTTTAGTGCCGTCTGAAAGACGACATTCTTTAAATTCAAATGACATAATTTTCCTTCGGCCCTTCGACAGGCTCAGGGACCACAAACCACGGGGACCCTGAGCCTGTCGAAGGGCCCTTTGCTAATTATTTGCTATAAACTCCAGATATCGGCCGTAATCGGTTTTATAGCCCTTTGCAAGTTCAAGCAGCTGCTCTTTTGTAAGCCAGCCGTTTTTGTAAGCAATCTCTTCGATACAAGAAACGTAGAGTCCCTGACGCTTCTGGATTGTTGCAATAAAGTTGCTTGCTTCGAGCAGGCCGTCGTAGGTTCCTGTGTCGAGCCAGGCCATACCACGGCCAAGCTTTTCTACCTTGAGCTGTTTGCGGTCAAGATATTCGTTATTTACGGAGGTAATTTCAATTTCGCCGCGGGCACTAGGCTTTACGCTGGCGGCAATGTCTACAACATCGTTTGTGTAAAAATAAAGTCCTGGAACCGCAAAATTAGATTTTGGATTTGCAGGTTTTTCTTCAATTCCAAGTGCGTTACCGGCAGCGTCAAACTCTACAACACCATAGGCGGTAGGGTCTTTTACATAGTAGCCGAAAATTACGCTCTTTTTTTCATTTTTAACAGTATCATGGGCACGGCGCAGAGTCTGAGTAAAACTCTGTCCGTAGAAAATATTATCACCTAGAACAAGGGCAACATCATCATTTCCAATAAAGTCACGGCCAACAATAAAGGCATCTGCAAGTCCGCGCGGCTTATCCTGAATCTTGTAGCTGAACTTCATTCCAAGCCAGGCTCCGTCGCCAAAAAGCTCTTCAAAAACAGGAAGATCACGGGGTGTAGAAATAATCAGAACTTCGCGAATTCCTGCGAGCATAAGAACGCTCAAAGGATAATAAATCATAGGTTTGTCGTAAAGCGGAAGAATCTGCTTAGAGACAGCCTTTGTTATAGGATAAAGACGAGTACCGGATCCACCGGCTAGAATTATACCTTTCATAAATACCTCAAAACCATTGTCATTACCGGGCTTGACCCGGTAATCTCTGTATAAGATAGATTGTCGGGTCAAGCCCGACAATGACATTATTGATATTAAATTATAGCACAAAATCCCACTTTTCGCTATACTGTAACCTTCGGAGACACGGAGGCTATAATATGGGTGGCATTTTTGGTGTTACTTCAAAATCAGACTGTTCTTTAGATTTATTTTTTGGTGTAGATTACCATTCTCACCTTGGAACAAGACGCGGTGGTCTTGCTGTTTATTCAGAAGAAGGACGTTTTGAACGTTCAATTCACAATATCCAGAACTCGCCTTTCAGAACAAAATTTGAGCACGACATTGAAGAAATGCACGGACACTTAGGCATCGGCTGCATCAGTGACTACGAACCTCAGCCTCTGCTTGTAAACTCACATCTTGGCAGCTGGGCAATTACAACTGTTGGAATTGTAACCAACAAAGACGAGCTTGTAAAAGAAGTTCTGGATAGCGGTTACACACACTTCCTCGAAATGTCCGGCGGCGAAATCAACCAGACAGAGCTTATTGTTGCCCTCATCAATCATGAAAAAACAATTGTAGACGGAATCAAATATGTTCAGCAGAAAATAAAGGGTTCTATTACCATGCTGGTTCTTACAAAAGACTGCATCTATGGAGCCCGCGACAGACTGGGACGCACACCACTTCAGATTGGTAAAAAAAACGGAGCCTATTGTTTTTCTTTTGAAAACTTTGCTTATGTAAATCTTGGCTACACAGACTGTCACGAGCTTGGTCCTGCCGAAATTGTAAAACTCACCGCCGATGGCTACGAGATTTTGCAGCAGCCGGGTAAAGAAATGAAAATCTGTACCTTCCTCTGGATTTACTACGGCTACCCTACCGCAAGCTACGAAGGCGTAAATGTTGAATCTATGCGCTATAACTGCGGAAAATATCTTGCCAACCGCGACAAGGGATCCGTTGAACCGGACATCATTGCAGGTGTACCTGACTCCGGAACCGCCCACGCTATCGGCTATGCAAACCAAAGCGGCATTCCTTTTGCCCGCCCCTTCATTAAGTACACACCAACCTGGCCACGTTCCTTTATGCCAACCAACCAGGAACAGCGCAACCTTATTGCCCACATGAAGCTCATTCCGGTTCAGGCGCTCATTAAGGGTAAAAAGATTCTTTTAATAGATGATTCAATCGTACGCGGAACACAGCTGCGCGAAACTACAGAGTTCCTTTATAACTCAGGTGCAAAAGAAGTTCATGTTCGCCCGGCCTGTCCACCGCTACTTTTTGGCTGTAAATACTTAAACTTCAGCCGTTCAAAATCAGAAATGGATTTAATTACCCGCCGCATCATCAAGCAGTTCGAAGGCGACAATGTTAGCGAAGAAGTTTTACGCGAATATGCCAACCCGGACAGTCCAAAATATGCTGCCATGCTGGAAGAAATCCGCAAGCAGCTGCACTTTACAAGCCTGCGCTACCACCGTCTGGATGACATGCTGGACAGTACAGGACTTGATCACTGTAAATTGTGCACTTACTGCTGGGATGGAAGGGAGTAAATAAACGGCATAACCGGCAGCCCGGACTTAGAATATAAGGTTACAAACTCCGGACAGTTGGTCCACAGATAGCGGAGCTCTTTTATAGGGTATCCGCTTTCTTTTATCTGGGACGGAATTTCTACTTCCATTGTGTCGGGGCCTGTTACGGTGCCTTTGGCTTTTATGTGCAGGCTGTCCATTCCGGCATAGTGGATTGGAAGAGAAAAATGGTCACCGCCTGCGTAGGCTGAGTTTTTATCCAGGCCTGACGGGGCTGCATCCGGCTGGCGCATGCCTACAAAATAAAGGCCTTCTACTCCAACAAGCTCGGAATTATTCATAATTACTTCCTGGTCAAACTGAACCACAACCTTATTGTCAGTTACCTTGCAGGATTTTACTACCGGAGCAGGGACAGTCTGCCGGCCGTATGCAATTCTCAAAGCTTCGCGGGCGGCACGTTCACCAACTACAATTTTATCTTCGGGGTGAAGGTCGTTCCATTCACCGGCATCAATCATTGGAGCAAGAGCGGCATTACCGGCAGCAGCTGCTCCATCAAATTGTGCTTGTCTGAGCCAGGCCCAGTCTTCGGGGAAGTTGCGCTGCTCGTCCTTATAGCCGTCGCCCCACTTTGGAAGCTGAATTACAACAACAGGCATATTTTTTGCAGCATAAACAAACTTAGCCCGCCAGGTCTCTATCATCTTTTTAAGAAGGTCGGCATATTCAAAAGCACCCCAGGTATTTGATTCACCCTGATACCATAAAGCACCTGCAACAGCATAATTAAAGCATGGAGCCAGCATAGCATTATAAAGAGCTGTAGGCTGCCATTCAAAGAAAGTGCTGCCAGGGCGATTTGGTGCATCGCAGGCAATGCGTTTTTTCCATTCACCGTCAAGACTTATACGTTCTTTAGAAGTAAAAATTGCGTAAGTCTTATCTTCGTAAAAACGGATTGGTGTCTGGTTAGTTTTAACTACGCGAACAGTAATTGTATTTTTCCCTTCGTGAAGAACACCTTGAGGAATTACATAACGGCGCGGAGGATAGCAGTAGCCTGTTTCTCCACAATAAACTCCATTAACCCAGGCCTTGTCCGATTCAACAATTACACCCAGCCAGAGGCGGATTGGTTCATGAGGCATTGTAAGCCCCGCAAGTTCTTCGGCAGAAATATCAATTTCTTTTTTGAACCAGCAGACACCGCCTTCTTTTAAGTCAAAGAAATTATTTGGAATAAAGCAGTCTTTCCAGTAAGAATCATCTGCAATCTGTTCATAAGAAAGATTTTCCCAATGTTCTCGGCTTCCTGTGTCAGCAGCATCAAGATTTTTCTGCCACTCCATTCCGGCACGCATTTCTTTTTCCTGCTGATTTTTTACAGCATTCCCTTGGCGCCATTTGTTTAACTGTTCCAGATAGTTAGTTTTACCTAACTCTTTTAAAGAGTCTTCGCTCATCCAGGAAGTAATTGGAGAACCTCCCTGACTGGCATTTATAATTCCCACAGGAAGACCAAGTTCTGAAGAAAGATTTTTTGCAAAGAAATATCCTGTTCCGCTCATCTGGGCAATTGTTTCAGGACTAGCAGGAATCCATTCTGGATTTTCAACAGAATCCTTTTCGCCGTCGTAAGACCAGGTAATTGGAATTGTAATCATGCGGATATTGTTGTCTTTTGGAAGCTTCATTTCATAAGGATAACTAAAGCGAAGACGATCCATTGGAAGCTGTGCATTTGACTGACCGGAACTTACCCAGACTTCGCCAACCCATACATCTTTAAAAGTGATGGAATCGCTGCCACTGGTAAGTTTTACTTCAAAAGGACCACCGGCCTGACCAGGGTTGTATTCAATTTTCCATTTTCCTTCGGCATCTACTGTAGCAGAAGCAGACAGCTCGCGGAAGGCTAATTCAACCTTTACACCGGGCTCACCTTTTCCAAAAATGCAATTTGTCGTATTTCGCTGCAAGACCATTCCGTCCGCATAAATTCCAAGTACCTTGAATGACATTATTCTATTTTCCCCTTCTCTCTCAGAATTCCTTCGACAAACTCTACCATTTCATATACCATTGCATCACAGTGAGGCTTGCGTTCGCCGCCACGTTCGGCATTTACTCTGAGCAAATCGGCACAATAAATCATACCTTCGTGCTTTTCTTTTACAAACTCTACTATGCGCTTGGTGGTTGGAACATCGTCTACTCCAAAAAGGCCAAGGACCATAAGGGCACCGGTAATAACACCACAGGTTCCACCGGTTTTCATGCCAAGACCAAAACAGGCACCCATTTTGTAGGCAAGCTCATCGCTGACATTGGCATCTTTATTAAAGGTCATCAAAACCGACTGAGCACAGTTATGATGAGGTTCTACAATCGCACGAATCTCTTTTGCTTTTTCAAGATATTTACTCATTTTAAGCCTCTAATATTAATATAACACAGTTTTGTCATGGTGTCATGCATAATACTGAGCCTGGGCATTCCAGAGTTTGCTGTAAAGTCCATCCCCTGCCATGAGTTCCTCGTGATTACCTTCTTCCACAATCTGTCCCTGGTCGAATACAAGAATCTTATCGCAGAAACGACAGGAAGACATTCGGTGACTGATATAAATGGAAGTTTTACCCTGCACCATCTTATCAAAATGCTGGTAGATTTCGTATTCGGCAACAGGATCAAGCGCGCTGGTTGGTTCATCAAGAATTACAAATGGAGCATCTTTATAAAGAGCACGCGCAATTGCAATCTTCTGAGCTTCACCACCACTGATTTCGACCCCATTATCTTCCATTTGATAGATATTTGTGCGTATTCCATCCGGCATTGTCTTTAAGCGCTCTCCAAATCCGGCTCG
This sequence comes from uncultured Treponema sp., assembly GCA_946535985.1. Lineage (GTDB taxonomy): Bacteria > Spirochaetota > Spirochaetia > Treponematales > Treponemataceae > Treponema_D. The sequence continues at coordinate 5,540 of CAMNDY010000066.1, forward strand.
TTCAAGACAGTCGGTCACTTTCTGCTCATCAAAATCTTTATCGCAGGCAACATTCTGAGCAATGCTGAAAGAGAACAAATTAAAATCCTGGAAAACAACGCTGAAGATTCTTGAATAATCCTTGTAATCGTAATAGCGGATATCCACACCGTTGAGCAGAATCTGACCTTCGGTTGGTTCATAAAGACGGCAAAGCAGTTTTATAAAGGTTGTTTTTCCGGCACCATTTTTTCCAACAACAGCAGTTTTTGTTCCAATTTTGATTTTTTGATTTACATGGCGGAGTACAAAATTTTCTGTGTTCGGATAGCGGAAGGAAACATCGCGGAATTCAATTTCAAATTCATTGTCGTCGCGCTTTTCGGTTGGAATTGTTCCCTGGTACTGCTTGTTTTGAATCTCCATAAAATCATAAAAGTATGAAAGGTATTCTGCCTTAACATTAATTTCAATCCAGGAATAAAAAATCCCCGAAACGCTTTCTACCAGATTTGCATAGGCAGAAATATACTTGAGGGCAGAACCTATAGAAATCATGCCATAGATTGCCTTAAGGCCAACATAAAGATAGCTTACAATCTGCAGAAGACAGTTTACGAAAAAAACCGGCAGCTGATTTTTGTTTGCCGTTGTAAACATGTACTTAAAAGAATCTTCAAGATACTGCACAATTTTATTCATCTTTTTTTCAATAAGAGGCTGACTCTTATAAAGGCGAACATATTTTCCATTTGCGTAATCAAAAATCAGACTATAAAAATATCCGTACTCGCGGTTGGTCTGGACATTGCGCTCAAAAAGCTCGTGCTGTAACTTAGCCTCTTTTTGTTTTACAATTGCAGAAATCACAATACTCAAAGCAAGCATAAAGATGAGTATTAAAAAGCTGTAGCCTTTATTAAGAAGACCTGGCAAAAAGCCGGACATAACAGAAGCCTTTGGTATAAAAAGAGGCACCAGCAGAATAATGGAATAAATAATAGAAAGGGCATGTTCAATAAAACTTGCAAAATAAGCACTAAAAGCAGAAAAATCTCCGCGGGCATTCATTCCATCCTGAGCCTTTTTAATTTTGTCCAGGGTTTCTCGTTTTTCAAGAATATCATAATCGATTACAAAAGATTTTTCGCAAAACATCTGGTCTACCTTTTCGCCAATCACAGAACCGTTTACGGCGATTAAATGATTAAGCCCCCAGTAAACAAGAGATGTAAAAGCCGCTATAGAAATCATAATAAGGGCATAGCGCAGGATTTCTTCAAAAGGCTTATGCTGAACAAGAGCGTCAAGAATGATACTTCCAAAAACAATAGGCACATACTTACCGGTAACGTTGATTATTTTTGAAAAGATGATGAGACTGATGTGTCCCGGCTTTAAGCGGTGTGTAAGTTTTAAAACTTTGCTTATTGTATTGTTTTTATTTGTTTTCATTTGCTGCCTCCTTCTTGTAATACTGGCTCTGAATATCAAACATTTTTTTGTACCTGCCGCCAAGGGCCATAAGTTCTTTGTGGCTGCCGCATTCTACAATGCTTCCATTTTCCAAAAACATTATACGGTCGCAGAATTTTGTAGAGGCAAGCCTGTGCGAAATAAAGACAGCGGTTTTACCCTGGGCCAGATTGTTGTATTCCTCGTAGATTTTGCTTTCGGCAAGAGGATCAAGGGCGCTGGTAGGTTCATCCAGAATAAGGAAGGAACCGTTTTTGTAAATTGCTTTGGCAAGCAGAAGCTTTTGTGTTTCGCCGCCCGAAAGAAGAATTCCATCCTTTGAAAAAGTCTGAGTAATGTAGGTTCCTTCTTTTTGAGGAAGGGCCTGGACCTTTTCCCACAAGCCTGATTTTTTAAGACAATCCTCAAGCTTATTCTTGTCTCCCTGCCCGCTTTCAAGACCGGTGATATTTTCTTCGATTGTAAAGGCCATAGGATTTGTATCTTGAAAAAGTACGGAGATTTGATCCTGATAGTTTTCAAGTCCTATGTCTTCAATTGTCTTTCCATCAATGAGGATTTCTCCCTGAGTCTGGTCATAAAGGCCGCAGAGAAGTTTTACGATTGTTGTTTTACCGGCTCCGTTGTTTCCAACCAGGGCAATTTTTTCTCCTGCCTTAATCGTAAAGTCCAGATTCTGAATTGTATTTTTTTCTACATCCGGATAGGCAAAACTGACATTTTTGAAAGTGATTTCCGGCGCTTTATTGCGCGACCCTTCGAGAGCCTCAGGGGCCCCAATGCCTACTGTGGTCCCTGAGCCTGTCGAAGGGCCGCCAGCAGGAACCTTTCTCACCTTATCCTTCAGATTCATAAATTCATGATAGTCATTAAATTCGTGACTGGACTTGCGCAGATTATTAAAGCGCTCCGAAAGTGAATAAATCCAGTTTGTAAAACCGTTTATAATTCCAAGATAAAGGGTAAAGGTTGCAATATCCATCTGACCGGCAAGAACTCGTTTTATCAAAATTGAATAGGCAATAAAATCGCGTCCAAAATTAAAGATAGTTCCTGAAACTGTTGGCAGGTACCAGCGCAGCTGCAGTTTATTTTCAAGCTTTCCGCGGGCAATTACAACTTCGCACAAAAGCTTATGAAACCAGTTTCCCAGCTGATAAATTCTAATATCCTTACCGGCACTTACATTAAGGCTTTTCTGCATAATGTAATTTTTCTTTCGCCAGATTTCGCTGCTTTCTTCGCGTTTACTGTCGCTGTATTTAATAGCGTGTGTTCTGAGAGCAACATCAAAAATAAACATGGCAAGAGTCACCACAAGAATCTTCCAGTCCAAAAGCAGAACTGCGCTTCCGTAGCTTATAATTCCAAAAATCAAGATGGAAAACTCTGTAGTCTGAGTCATAAGATGTTCAACACCCTTCCAGTTGCTGGCAAGAGACTGGGCTGCTTTTCCAAGGATTTTCTGTTTTTTCTGCGGCTCAATATTCTGATAATCAGTTGTGATTGTTTTATGGGCAAATTCTGCAGTGTAGCCGGCAATTCTTGTATAAGTACGCTGCACCTGAACATAAGTTCCCAAAATGTTTGCAGCGCCATTTATTATTGAAAAAACAAGCAGGGACAAACATATAAGAATGACAAAGTTTTTTACATCTCCCTGCCCGATTGAACGGATTGCAAGAGATGGAATAAGAGTATTGATAAAAGGCGTTGCAATTCTTATTGCAAGATATACCGGCACCAGAATCCAGGCCGAAGGATAACGATGAAACCAGGCCTTTAAGGCAATGCTGATGTTTTTGAAAACCGAATTTTCGTTCTTTTTCATAAAACCTCCGTATTTTTATTATGGGCCAAATATATCATAGAAAAAGCACATCCTGCGGGGAGGTGCACGAAATGCAAAAATTAGTGCATGAAATACAATTACAAAGGCAGCATAACTTCTGTGGCAAAAATCCCAGGTTCGTTTTTGCGGTTTACAAAGCCGTCGTATTGTTCTGCAATTTTGTCTATTCGGCGCAGACCAAAGCCGTGTTCACCAAGTTTGGAAGTAACAAGTTCATTAAGCCTGCGGCGGTGTTTTGCGTTTGTAGAGTTTGAAACAGAAATGTAAAGCTGCTCTTTGAACATGCCTATGTAAATACGGATAAACTTTTGAGGGAAGGCGTTTTCCCCGCTGCTTTTGATTTTTTCACAGGCTTCGATGGCGTTATCCAAAAGATTTCCTACAATTGCACAAAGATGAACATCTGAGATTTTTAGTTCCCCCGGGACCTTGGCGCTACAGTTTACTTCTATATTATTTTTGCGGGCTATTGAAACCTTGCTGCTTAAGATTGCGTCCAGGCTTACGTTACCTGTGCGGATTGCTATGTCTATGCTGTCTAAATCCTGTTCCAGTGTGCCAAGGTAGTCGTCCAGTTCCTGGAATTTTTTCATTGCAAGCATGGCTTTTATTGACTGAATATGATTGTGGTAGTCGTGCCTCCACGCGCGCATGGTCTGGTAAATATTTTGAACTTCATCGCGCTGTTTTTTGAGAACGCTGTCCTGAAAGTCAGAAAGGCGTTTATCGTATTTTCGCTTGAGGAGGAGAATAGTGAGTATGACTGAGAGAATAATACAGAGGATACAGATTAGAAGTAACTTTATTAACCAGTTCATAAATGTATTATACCTTAAGGAGAGATGTCCGGGTCAAGCCCGAACATGACACAGTTTTTGTCATTGTTGGATCAAGCCCGAACATGACACAGTTTTTGTCATTGTCGGGCTTGACCCGACAATCTCTTATTTACGAAAACATTTTATAAAGGCCTCGTTCAATTCTTTGTATACGCCACGGGCAACCGGAAGCTGCTCGCCGTCATCAAGGACACAGTCGGTACGGGTAATTTTAGAAACATGCTGCAGGTTTACAAGAAGGCCGCGACGCAGACAGAAAAATGATTTTGTTTCAAAAGCAGCAGCAGCCTCCGAAAAAGAAGACTTCCATTCACGCTCAAAATCACTGCCTTTCATGTGAACATAGTGTCCGCGGGCTTCGATGTAAATTATTTTTTCAAAAGGGATTTTCTCAAGGTCGGCACCCTGCCCAAGCACAAAAAAATCTCTAGCAGTTTTTTGGCGTTCGGCATAAACTGTATCCAGGAGCTCGTTCAAAACCTCTGCCTTTACCGGCTTTAAGATATAGCGGACTGCTCCAACCTCGTAGCCTTCGATTGCATAATCGGGGATGCCTGTTACAAAAATTATGGCACTGTCTGCACCACGAGCTCTCAAGGTTTTTGCAAGCTCCATGCCGTTCATGCCTTTCATCTGAATATCAAAAATTAAAAGGTCGTAAGGGGCCTTGTCTTCGCTTTCAAAAAGAAACTGCTCGGCAGAAATGTAAGTGTCAAGTTCAAGGAGGTATTCATGAGAGGCGGCCCATTCTTTTACCAGAGCGCTTTCATATTCGAGAACAACTTTTTCATCTTCACAAATGGCAATTCTAAACATTTTTACCTTATCAAATTCAGTTTAATATTTTTTTCATTATTTCTCTATAGGACTGCACCCTTGTAATACTAATGTACCTTTTTTCTGTGTGTTTTTTCTTGAATCATGGTATAATATTCTTCTATGAGTACAAAGAAACATATTTCATTAATGGCAGAAGTTTTGATTGGTTGCGTTGGTTCGATTTTAATTGTCGGCCTATTCCTTTTTGGTTCTTTCAATTTTGTAATAAACAGGGTTGTTAAACAGTCTACTACAGAATCTGTGAGCCAGAATATGGAAACTTTGAATAAAGAAGTTTCGGGCATCCTCAAAGAATATGAAGATCTGGTTGTAGATCTTTCAAATGTCATTCCAACATTAGAAAACCGCGAACAGATGAAAGCTGTTATAAAAAGCATGGGCAGAAACATGATGGAAGAAAGTCTTCTGTATTATGCAACCTATGAACAGATTTGGGATGGCGGAACACTTATTTCTCATACTGGCTGGGAAGCTGCTTCGGACTTTGATATGCAGTCTCGCCTGTGGCACAAAAATGCTGTAAATAATCAGGCAAAAATCTGTTACACAGAGCCTTTTACAGATGTAAATACCGGAAAAATTATTGTAACAATCAGTTACCGCGTTCTTGATAATTCCGGAAAACTTATTGGTGTTGCCGCCGCAGACATAGTTCTTGATGCACTTTCAGAAGCAGTTAAAGACATTAATATTTCCCAACACGGCAAGGTTAATATCATTACAAAGGACGGGCTCTATATAACCAACAAAGACTTTGACGCAATTATGAACAAAAGTTATTTTGATGAAACAAAGCTCAAATCTTATACCAAAGATAGTTACCTGGACGGAACTGCAAAGGCGTTTGTCGAAACTAACAGCTATTATGGAATTTATCCTATTGATAACACAGAATGGTTTATTGTTGCAGAAGGTCCTTCTTCGGATTTTACCGGCTTCTATCAAAAAATGCTTGTTTATGTTTTCATGGGACTTATAGTTATAATTGCCATCCTTATTGTGATTGATATTATTATTTCAAAGATGGTTTCAAGAACCTTTAATTCTATCGTTAATGCCTGCGGTTATATAGCAAACGGAGATTTTTCACAAAAGCATCCTGATCATCTTACAACAGAGGCTTCTCTTCTTTCGCAGGGCTTTAATGATTTTTCAGAAAACATCAGCGGTCTGGTAACTACAATTCAAAATTCTTCAAACTCAATCCAGAATATTGCAAACCAGCTGGCAGACAATTCTCAGGAAATTACAAATTCTGTTTCGCAGACAGAAAATGCAATTAATGGCATGAACCAGACGCTTACAAATCAGGGAAATATTATCAACACTGTAAACGAAGCAGTTGAACAGGTTGCGCAAAAAACTGATGTTCTTAATTCCGAAATTGACAACCAGAACAAGCTGATTATTTCTTCTTCAGAAAGCATTGAAACAATCATGCAGAACTTTTTTGATATTACGAAGAACACAGAATCTATGTCTTCAAAAGTCAATTCAATTGTGGAGTCTTCGGAATCAAATATTCAGGAGCTCAAAAAATCGGTTGCACAGATTCAGGAAGTTCAGGCAGAATCCGGAGCCCTGCTTGAAATGAATAAGGTAATTTCTTCTGTTGCAAGTCAGACAAACCTTCTTGCCATGAATGCCGCAATCGAAGCTGCTCATGCCGGAGAAAGTGGCCAGGGCTTTGCGGTAGTTGCCGATGAAATCCGTAAGCTTGCAGAACAGACAAGTAAACAGGCCAAGGATTCCAGCGTTTCTCTTAAAGCAATTCAGGGAAAGATTAATGAAATTTCTGCTTCTTCTCTTGCTGTTGAAAATTCTTTTGAAGGCACAATCGGGCAGATTCAGGATTTTAATACACACATGATTTCGCTTTCAAATACAATTTCTGAACAGGGAACCCGCGCCGAACAGATTTTGACTTCTCTTTCTGATATTAAAGACAGCTGTGCAAATGTAAAAGACAGTGCTCAGGGCATTTCTTCCGGAACAAACCAGGTTGCCCAGAACTGTCAGACTTTAAACCAGATTCAGGGTCAGGTAGATTCAGGTATTCAGTCATGCGATTCTGCTTCAAAAGCACTTGTTCAAACTTCACAGAGCATGAGCCAGATTTCAACCTTGGCACAGGAATCTGTAGGCCAGCTCACCGAAGCAGTACGCTCCTTTAAGATTGTGGAAGAAGAATAGCTCAAAAAAATTACATTGAAAAAATCCTCTTTTTACGTTATTTTATAGAAAACATCATTACGGGAATATTTGCGTTGTAGATTGCTTCGCACAAGGTGCTCGCAATGACGGAAAACTTGGAGGCATATATGGCATTCGTAGATGAATTATTGAATAAGGCAAAGGCTGCCGGAAAGACAATCGTACTTTGCGAAGGTGAAGACAAGCGTGTTGTAGAAGCAGCATCAAAAATTACAAAAGAAGGAATCGCAAAAATCATTTTGATTGGAAGCGACGAAGACATTAAGGCCAGCGGACGCAATGCAGATCTTAGCGGAGTTACAATTGTTGACCCTGCAAAGGACGCTAACGCAGACAAATATGCAGAGCTTCTTTTTAAGGCTCGCGAAGGAAAAATCAACAAGAAAACCGGCGCTCCTGAATATGCAGATGTTGCTGCCGCAAAGGCCGCAATTCTTAAGGATCACACAATGTACGGCGCTTTGATTTTGAAAGCCGGAGACGCAGACGGATTTGTTTCAGGTGCCTGCCACTCTACAGCAAACACTTTGAGACCAGGACTTCAGGTTATTAAAACAGCTCCTGGCTTTAAGACAGTTTCAAGCTGCTTTATTATGGTTGCTCCTGAAGGCGGAAATAAATATGTTCCTGAAGGAGTTGCAGTATTTGGTGACTGCGCAATCAACATTGAACCAAGTGCAGAAGAGCTTTGCGACATTGCCCTTGCTTCTGCAGATACAGCTAAGAAAATTGCAGGAATTGAACCACGTGTTGCAATGCTTTCTTTCTCTACAAAGGGAAGCGGAAACGACGCCAAGTTCTACGATACAGTTACAAAGGTTCAGAAAGCCACAGA
>CAMNDY010000067.1 GCA_946535985.1 uncultured Treponema sp.
GGTCTTTTTTGCTTCTTCAATAGCCTGTGCCTTAGCCGGCTGAATTTTCTTTGCTTTTACTGCCATTATTCGCCTTCCTTGTAATCAACCCAAACACCTGGGCCCATAGATGAACTGATGGAAACAGAGCGGATAAATCCGGCTGCTGAACCAGCAGGTTTCTTCTTGCTTACTTCTGAAAGAAGTGTATTGATGTTTGCAACAACTTTGTCTGCATCCATTGAACACTTACCTACAGCAATGTGTACAATACCAGTTTTGTCTGCACGGTATTCTGTACGACCCTTCTTGAGTTCTGCAACAGCCTGAGCTACGTTAGGAGTTACAGTACCAGTCTTAGGGTTAGGCATAAGACCTTTGCGTCCGAGTACCATACCAAGACGACCAACGTCTTTCATCATATCTGGTGTAGCAACACAAACGTCAAAATCGAGCCAGCCACCCTTTACCTTTTCAATGTATTCATCTGAACCGGCAAAAGCAGCACCTGCATCCAAAGCTTCCTGTACTTTGTCTTCTTTACAGAAAACAAGAACCTTTTTCTCGCCACGGAACTGATTAGGGAATACCAATGTATCACGAACAGTAGCATTTTTTTCAAGACGAACAGAAATGTGTGCTTCTACAGTTTCGTCGAAGTTAGCAAATTTCATGTCCTGAACCATTTTACAAGCTGAAGCTACATCATATTTCTTTGAAAGATCATATTTTGCAGCTGCTGTCTTATATTTCTTTCCATGTTTCATATTACTGCTCCACCTCTACACCCATACTGCGTGCAGTACCGGCAATAATTTTCTTTGCTGCTTCGATATCGTTTGCATTGATATCTGGCATCTTTGTCTTTGCAATTTCTTCAAGATCTGCCTTAGACAAAGTAGCAACCTTGTCGCGAAGAGGATTTCCAGAACCCTTTTCGATTTTGCAAGCTTTCTTAATAAGAACAGCTGCTGGAGGAGTCTTAAGAATGAATGTGTAAGTTTTGTCCTGGTAAACTGTGATTACTACAGGAATGATGAGTCCGCGTTCCATAGACTTTGTTCTGTCGTTGAATTCCTGAACAAACTTAGGTGCGGAAACTCCGTGAGGACCAAGTGCCGGACCAATTGGAGGAGCTGGAGTAGCTGCTCCTGCAGGACACTGCAACTTGATAATAGCCGAAACCTTTTTTGTAGCCATTTTCTTTCTCCCAATATTGGTGTGTAAGCGCCATATAGACTACTTACTAACGAGATGCCTATGTCCAACGGACCTGCACCTCTCCCAAAAACAGGATTTTAATGGTTTGTATTTGGGATACAAACCCCTGATTTTGCCTTGTTAAAGAACTTACGCCTTTTCTACCTGAAGGAAGGTAACTTCTACCGGTGTCGGGCGTCCAAAAATCTGAACTTCTACGCTCAGCTTTTCTTTTTCGAGATTTATCTCTTTAATTGTACCTGTAAATGAAGCAAAAGCTCCGTCGTTAATCTTAACAACATCGCCAACATTGAATGACTGGCGGATAACAGGTTTTTCTCCTTTAATAACTCCTGATTTCTGAAGAAGGTTTTTAGCTTCATCCGGAGTAATAGGGAATGGGCGGTTATTGCGGCTTACGTTTCCTACAAAGCCTGTAACACCCTGGATTTTATAAAGTTTAGCACAGGTATCTTTCCAACCGATTTCAGGTAAATCCATTTCAAGCATGATATAACCAGGAAGGAATTTATTATTGCGGGTACGTTTCTTTCCGTCTTTAATTTCTACAACTTCTTCTACAGGAACACGAACATCAAGAACTACATCAGAACTGATTTCCTGCTTTTCGAGAAGAGAGCGAATTGAGCGTTCGATTTTTCCCTCATAACCTGTGTAAGTATGAAGAATATACCAGCTTCTAGACATCTATTTCCGTCCTATCTTAAAATCAAGCGGAACAACTCAGAAAATCCCAGATCAAGGGCTCCGAGGAGAACTGCAACAATGATTGTCGAAATGATAACAACTTTGATTGAAGAAAGCACATCAGCCTTTGTTGGCCATACAACCTTTTTTAATTCTGCTCTGCTTTCTTTGAAAAACTGAAAAATTTTAGCCATCTTTATTTTTCCTTATTATCAGGGCAGGCAGGACTTGAACCCACGACAGGCGGTTTTGGAGACCGCTGCTCTACCAACTGAACTACTGCCCTATATATTTAATCCGTCAGAAAAGACTGGCGGTAAATATCAAAATTATTTTGCTTTTGTTTCTTTGTGGAGAACACTCTTCTTACACCAAGGGCAATACTTATTCTTTTCGAGCTTGCCTGTAATGTTCTTGCGGTTCTTGTAAGTAGTGTAATTCTTTCTTTTGCACTCTGTACACTGCAAAGCAATGATTTCTACTGAACCCTTTTTCTTGCTAGCCATATATTACTCCTAAATAAAATCAATAAAAATGTTTTCGAAAGCCCATGTGCAGAATCGAACTGCAGACCTCCACATTACCGATGTGGTGCTCTACCAACTGAGCTACATGGGCATTTGCAGTATTCTTCACAAAAACAGAAAACGTGCGTCTGATAAATATAAAGAAAGATGAAAATATTGTCAATAGTTTGAAAAGGAATTTGAAAATTGAATTCATATGGAAAATCGACATGCCGCTTTTATATAGAAAAAATGGCTCCCAGCCGAGTGCATGAGCCAAAACCGGCGGTTCACCGCCTATGCGCTGAAGTGCCTTGTAATTATATTAGTTGCCGCCTTGCGGCAGCACTTCAGAGCATTTTTGTCTCCCGCACTCTGCTTCCGCCATTTTTTATATTGGATCTATATTTGTCGATTTTCAAACACTTCATTTTCAAATATCTTCATCATATAACACTTCCTTTTTCTTTTAATCTATTATAATATATTTCTATATATTTATCTCCTTAAGCAGGAGAGACAGGGAACAGGTATGACAAACATAGACAAACTTGTAGATGGGATTATGGACTCTTATGAGAAGCATGGGCTGGTGAATAGGAATGATGCGGAGAACTTTCCTAACAGGCAGACGGTTGTTTCTATTTTGAGTGATGTACAGTCTCTTATTTTTCCTGGTTTCAGAACAGAAGAATATATAGATCCTGTAAACATCCGTTATGTCACAGGTCAAAAGGTTAACAGTATAATTGCCAAGCTTACAAAGGAAATTCAGAAGGCTCTTATCTATACAATGACACATACAAAGGGTTCTTCTGATAATATAGAAAATTCTCACTGCTTTGCGCTTGCCGAAAAAACAGCCCTTGCACTTATAGAAGAAATTCCTGAAATCAGACGAAAGGTTCAGCTGGATACGCTCGCCGCATTCAATGGAGACCCTGCAGCAAAAAGCAACGAAGAAGTGATCCTTTCTTACCCGGGTCTCGAAGCTATTGTCGTACACAGAATTGCCCACTTTTTATTCAAAAACGGAGTTCCAATCATTCCGCGAATCATGAGCGAGCACGTTCACGGAAAAACCGGAGTGGATATTCATCCTGGTGCTACAATCGGTGAATCTTTCTTTATTGACCATGCAACCGGAGTCGTAATCGGCGAAACTACAATAATTGGAAATAATGTAAAAATATACCAGGGAGTAACTCTTGGCGCCCTTAGCGTAAAAAAATCTCTTCAGGATAAAAAACGACACCCTACTATAGAAGACGACGTTACAATTTATGCCGGAGCCACAATTCTTGGCGGCGACACAGTTATTGGCAAGGGAAGTACTATTGGTGGTAATACGTGGATCACTAAGTCAGTGCCTGCAGGATCGGTTATTACAATTTAGTTTTCTTTTACATTAATTATTTTGTACATATAACCATCATTAAAGTTTGAATTAAGAGCATCTTCTGTAGTACGAATAAATTTCAATTCATAATCGCCTGCTTTCTGGAATATCAACTGTAATTTACAATACGGACAAACATCAAGAGTGCTAGCATTATCAGAAGATGCATTATCAACAAATCTAACAAATAACGCATTTTCATTATCACTTTTTATAAACTCTCCTTCAAGAAGAATCATTTCAACATTTTCCAATCTCATAATGGATAATATCTCATCAGCGTCCAAATCTCCAAAACACCATCGAACAGTTATTTCCACAGGGTCATTCACCTTTACAATTTCTTTTGATAATTCATAATTAAGAAGTTCGACGTCATAGACACCTGAAAAATCCTCCCTGGGACAACTTATATAAATAAAAGAGAAAACAAATATAAAAAGAAAAAATAACCATTTTCTCCTTATCATTACAACTTAGCTCCTTTTTCTTTAAATACAGTTATCAACTTATTCTTTTCTGAGGAACTAAGATTATGTTCGCGAGAGAATTTGTCAACAAAAGATTTTGCACTATTTACATTAGATTTTTTGTAGATATTAAGAACATGATAACACGTTTTTAGTAGAAGTCAATTTTTTATGACAAGTTAAAAAAAACAGGATTCCCAAGGTAACCCGAGAGAATCCTGTCGTCCTGTAACCAGGACATCGGAGAGAGTTTATCAGCTTATTTACAAGCTAACTATAATTTAACACACATCAATATCGAATTCAATACTTTTTAAGAAAAAAATCATTATTTTTGACAAATTTTTAGGAATTTTTCACACTTTTCTGACATAAATATGTAGTCCAAATTCGTTTTTAACTCAAAAAGTTTGTACATACTAGAAAAGTCTTTAAAAATCATCGCTTACATACTATACTCTGTGTATGGCAAAAAAGAACGGATCAATAATTTACAAATGCTCAAACTGCGGTTACAGCCAGCCAAAATGGCTTGGGCGCTGCCCTGAATGTGGCGAATGGAATTCTTTAGAAGAAATAATAATTGACAGAAACGCAGTTACTCCCGGCGGACGAGGCTCAGAAGAAGTTCAAAAACAAAAGCCCGTAGAACTAGCAAGCATAAAGGCCATGGAAGCAGTGCGCCTTTCTACAGGCATAGAAGAGTTTGACCGGGTCCTTGGTGGAGGTGCTACAAAACGTTCTGCCATTCTTTTAGGTGGAGAACCCGGAATTGGTAAATCTACACTGCTTTTGCAGACAGCAGCAAGTGCAGCACATGAACCAGCCCGCAAGGGAAACATTTTATATGTAAGCGGAGAAGAATCTGCAGCACAGATAAAAGACCGGGCAGACCGCCTTGATATTGACAGCTCGGGCATTCAGGTTTTGTGTACCTCGCGCCTTGAAGATACACTTGATGCTCTTGATGCCTTAAATCCTGTTTTTGTTGTAATTGATTCTATTCAGACAATTTATTCTGCAGAAGCAGGGCTCATTCCAGGAACAGTGAACCAGCTTAAGTATTGTGCAAACGAACTTGTTTCCTGGGTAAAGGAACGCGATTCTGTTCTTATAATGACAGCCCATGTTACAAAGGAAGGAACCATTGCAGGTCCAAAATCCCTGGAACATATGGTAGATACCGTAATTTCTTTTGAAAGGAATACTGATGATATCCGCTTTTTGCATGCCCAGAAAAACCGCTTTGGTTCTGTTGATGAGCTTGGGATTTTTACAATGACAGCGAAGGGCCTTGTGCCTGTTGTAGATCCAACTTCTTTATTTTTGACCAAGCGCGGTGCCAGCCAGCCTGCAGGTGTTGCATGTACTCCGGTTTTTGAAGGTACGCGCGTTTTTCTGGTAGAAATTCAGGCGCTTACAGTTCCTGCAAAAGCCAGTGTAAGCCGTGTTTACAGTGAAAAAATCGATTCCGGCCGTGTTGCCAGAGTTGCCGCTGTTATAGAAAAGCGTTGCGGTCTTAAGTTCAGCGACCAGGATATTTATGTAAACGTAGGCGGCGGCGTCCGCCTTTCCGAAAGTTCAATTGATGCAGCCCTTGCCTGTGCCCTCTACTCTGCCCGTACCGACATTGCCCTTAAACCAGATACTGCCGTTTTTGGAGAATTAACCCTCGCCGGCGAAATCAGGCCAGTTTCTAAGTCAAAACAGCGAATTAAAGCTGCCCAAAACCTTGGCTTTACAAATGTCCTAGCCCCCGAAGCCGATGACGGTGCCGTAAAAGCAGAAACAATCAGGGATGTTATTAAGATTTTGTTTAAGTAGTTTTTGAATACGAGTTTTTCATGGTTTTTGATTTGCCGCTGATCAATTGCTGGAGAGGTTTAATAATCTGTTTTATTCTCTTAGATATAGTTTTATTGTCTTTTAAAAATGCTGTTCTTACAGATAATTTATAATTAGTTTTAAGGTTTTACCTAAGTTAGATCTTGTGATACAATAAAAGTGTGAAAAGATTTTTATTTGTTTTCTTTTTTATATTTTGCCTCTGTTCCTGTGATTTAATTGAAAAGCAATATTATATTGCTTTATCTGTAAATACAGAAAATAGTGATATACAATTTTTTTTAAATCCAATTGATTCAAGTAAAAATCATTATGAAATAACTGTAAACAAAACCTTTTATTTAAATTATTGTTTATTACCATTATCAGATAATAAAATTGATATTCAAGATATATATAGTTCTAATCCTGATGTTATTGCAATTAAATCTATCAACGAATCTTCAAAAATTATAGAAGCAATAGCTCTAACACCTGGAGAAGCTAAAATTACTATAAAAACAAAAAAATATGGTTCAAGTACGACTCTTAGAATACTGGTTTTTTAGGAATTATACAGATCATAATTTCATTTTCAAAATCTATACATAAACTACTGGTAATATTAAACATAGATACTTTACCACAAACTTCTTCTAATTCAACTTTTAAAATATCATTATTATAAATATATTACCTGTCTTAAATCCTGATATTATTGACTTTGACAATGTTCACTTATCTAAGAGGTTGCGGTCGAAGCTCCCACTTAACAGGAAAAATCATAGTTAAGTGGGTGATTTTTTAATATTCAGAAGAGAATATAGAAGCGGATGAAGGGAAATTCTCCTACTTAACATTAAAAAGGAGCTGTTAAGTGGGTGGATTTTTGGGGATTTTGCCGGGATTGTTCGAATTGTTGGATAAATATTTCCC
The DNA here is from genome assembly GCA_946535985.1 of uncultured Treponema sp. Taxonomy (GTDB): domain Bacteria; phylum Spirochaetota; class Spirochaetia; order Treponematales; family Treponemataceae; genus Treponema_D. The sequence continues at coordinate 7,023 of CAMNDY010000067.1, forward strand.
ACTTAACTTTCAAAAACTTATGTTAAGTGGGGAAAATTTTTGTGAGGAAGCAGAAAAAAACAATTTTTTCGGCGGGAATGCCCCCACTTAACTTCAAAATTCGAGGGTTAAGTGGGGACTTTTTATTATTCACGTTTAAAACCAAGACAATTCACACACATACTATTTCTATTACGAGATCAAAACACATTCTGACACAGTATAGTGTGTCTTTTTGACTCATTCATGCAAATAATGAAGGCCTCTCTGAGCATAATAGGCACGGAACAGGAGGCACGGGAGCCGGATTTGGAGCCCTTTAGTCCACCGCAGCGACGAAGGAGCGAGGAGGATGAGCGGGAGCGAAGGCGGAAAAGCCGGTAACAGAAGGCACGAAACACTTTTTTCTGATGAAATTTTACAAAAAAATGCAATTTTCTCCTGAAATCTTAAAAAAAATCAAACTTGGCACGGAACTTGCTATATATTAAGTGAATAAAAAAGCATTAGTTCAAGGAGGCAAAATATGAACGAACTTTCTTTATTAGATTCACTTTTTAATGATGTCTTGGATTGCACACCAAGTACTATTTATCGTGCAGGTGTAAGTACACCTCGTGTCGATGTTACAGAGGAAGATGACGCTTACACATTAGAGATGGAATTGCCTGGAAGAACTGAAAAAGATGTAAACATCGAGCTTGACCACGACAATTTGACAATTTCTTCTAAGGTTTCTGAAGAAAAAGAAACTAAAGAAGACAAGAAGGATAAAAAGAAGGCTAAATACATTCTTAAGGAACGCCGCTACAACGAGTTTACACGACGCTTCTCACTTCCTTCTGATGTTGATGAAGAAAGCATTAAGGCCAACTTCAAGAACGGCATTCTTTCTATCAACATGAAGAAGAAGTCAATTGCAGCTCCTAAAAAGATTGCAATTATGGCTTCGTAAAAAGATTCAACTAGAGAATTGGATCTAGTGAAAAAAGCCGTCTGCTCCCGTGGTAATCGGTGAGCGTCTGCGGGCTGAGCAATTTTTTCGGATGAAATCCTGCGGTTTACTTCGTAAATCCTCGGATTTCTCCGATGGCATTCGCCAAAAATTCTCAGATGCAGCCCCTCACCGATTCCCACTCCGCAAACGGCTTTTTTAATTGATTCTTATAATCTAGTTGTATCTTTTTACATGCCTGCCCATATTGAACAGCATTTGTCTGGATTCTTTGCCAACATAAATCTGCTATTGTTCGATATGGACTTTTTTCTGGTAATACTTCCGGTTTTTGAATTAAGATGGCCTGCCTTGTGCCGCCATCTTTTTTGTTTAACTGGCATACGGCTTCGAAAGTTGTGCCGCTGCCGGCGAAAAAGTCCATTATGAGGGCGTCTTTGGGCATGGAGGTTATTTCTATAAGGTGGCTTATTAAGCCTACCGGTTTTGGGTTTTCAAAAAGGCCTTTCTGGCCAAGAAGTTCGTCCAGATGGGTCTGAGCATGGCGGGTGCTTTCTACTTCATCAATTATATTGCGGGGGATTATTTTCTGTGTGTCTTCGTTGAATATTTTTATGCGGGGAACTGCATTATAAGCCGGGGCCGGTCCAAAATATATCCGGTTATCTGCAAGCAGCTGGTTCATTTCTTCTCTGGTGCGCTGCCACTGACGGGTCCAGACTTTGCCCGAAGGTGAAGTAATTGAAAAATAATTTTTGTGATTGGGGTTGCTGCGCTTTTCACTGAAGGAAACGCTGCCGCTGAACCAGTTGCCTCGCGGATCCTTGTCTTTGTTTGTGCTTGCCCAGGCGGTTTGGGTTATTTCTGTAAAAGGCACCAGCTGATGCTTATCTTTGGCATAACAAAGCGTGTGCTGCTGCAGGGTGCGGGACCAGGTGTCTTTTTTACCTTTGCCGTGCAGCCACATAAAATCGTTTACATAGTTTTGTTCGCCAAAAATCTGGTCGCAGAGAATTTTTAAATAATGAAGTTCTGACTGATCTATTGCTATGAAAATGCAGCCGCTTGGGGCAAGAAGTTTTTGTGCAAGCTTTAGACGGCGGTTCATAAAACTAAGCCATTCATCGCGGGCGAAAGAGTCTTTGTAGGCAAAGTTGTTGCCGGTGTTGTAGGGTGGGTCTATGTAAATCAAGTTGATTTTATCTTCGTATATTGGCAGCAGCTTTTGAAGTGCCGGATAGTTGTCGGAAGAAATAAAAATATGCTGATTTTCTGATGATGAAAGTTCTGGTTCAAACTTGAGATTTTTTATTAGAGAAGGATTGTCGAATTCTTCAGGGAAATCATCCCAGGTTAATTTTGGCATAATAAAGTCACTTTAGCTCTCTCCGTTACTCGGTTCAAGTCCGGGAAGCGGCTGTAAGCCGATTCCCGGACTTGAACCGAGTACCTGCACGTTACGAGGGTGCTGCTCTACCAGGTGAGCTAAATCGGCGAAAAAAAATATATTTTTTTTTAAATTGTTGACTTGTTTAGCGGTTTACGTTACCGGAACGGGTTTCGTACATACGGCGCATATCTACGATGTTGTTTACAATGATGTAATTGTCGTACATTTCGATTTTGCGCTTTTCTACAAGCTTGTTAATTTCATCGTGTGTTACTTCCTGTGTAAGACCTGCCCAGTGTGCAATATCAGAAAGCTTAACATTAAAGCGGCGAGTCTTTTCTGCAGGATTAACAACAGGATTCATTTCGTCGAGCATAAGGAATACATCGGCAAGACGAGCCTGCAAATCTTTAATACAAAGAATGCGGAAGCGGCGTTTCTGGTCGTAAATACGTTTACAGAAAAGCTTAAGAAGCACAAGTGCTGTCTGAGGGTTTCCTGTAATTAAAAGCTCAAAGTTTTCTTTGTTGAATTCAAGACACTTTACATGTCCTGCTGCCATACATGTTGCAGAACGAGGCGATTTATCGAGGATTGCCATTTCTCCAAAGAATTCTCCAGGCTTAAGAATATCAAGGTTTTTCAAATTTCCGTTTACACATTTTACAAGCTGAACGTGTCCGCTTTGAATAAGATAGAAAGAATCTCCCGGCTCATATTCTGCAATGATTACCTGACCAGGTTCATATTCTTTTGCAAAACGTTCAAATGCAGGCAAAGAAAATATCTTAAGTGAACCGTCATCAGATTCGATTGGAACATCAAGCATGCCGCGTTTTCCCTGGGCAGCAAGACGTTCATAACGCATTTTACAATCTGCATATTTCTTTGCAATTTCATCTTTTCTTGGATTCTGCGGATAGCGGGTAAGGAATTTAAGATAAACATCCATTGCAGAACGATACTGCTCATCATCATAAAAACACTGAGCTACCGAAAGCATACCCGACTGCTGATCTGCGGCAACGTTATTTAAAATTGATTCTGTTTTTCTATGGATTTGTCTAAGCTGATTTGAGAATACACGAAGCATTTTCATAATCAGTTGTTTGTTGTTACTAAAAAGAACTTCAAATTCTTGAACTGTCAATGCAACTGCAATAGTAGGAACAAGTGCCGTAGCCGTTTCTTCACGCCCAAAGTGACCAAATGCCGATTTTACACCAAAAAACTCACCAGCCTTAACCTGTTCAATTACAGGTGCACCAGTTTCAATATCTGTACTCTGAAGAACGACAGCACCAGCCTGCATGATGAAAACTCTGTCATCATGATCGCCTTCAAAATAAATGACGGACCCTTTTGTGTATTGCATCGCTTTAGGCATAAAACTTTTAATCTCCTGATTTGCAGATTATTTTATATTATATCACAACCTTAAAAAAAATGCTATTATAATCGTATGATAGATTTACATGTTCACACTACGGCTTCCGACGGACAATATACTCCTTCTCAGATTATACAGATGGCCTGTGAAAAAAATATAAGCACTATTGCAATTACAGATCATGATACTGTTGCAGGCCTTGAAGAAGGTGCCGCTGCTGCAAAAGAGCACAATATTACATTTGTTCCGGGAACTGAGCTGAACATCAATTTTCCTACGGGAGAATTCCACCTTCTGGGACTTGGATTTAAGAAAATTTCATCTTCTTTGGAAGAACTTCTGGCTGCCCTTGTAAAAAACCGGGAAACAAGAAATATACAGATTATTGAAAAAATGCGCGAAGCTGGTGTAGATATTACGCTCGAAGAAATGTATGCCGATTTTCCTGATACTGTACTGGGACGTCCTCATTTTGCGGCTGAACTTGTAAAAAAGAAGCTTGTAAAAACAAGACAGCAGGCTTTTGACAGATATTTGGCAAAAGGAAGACCGTGGTATGTTGCCAGAGTTGGTTCTAACCTTGATGAAGCAATTGTTGCAATTAAAGAATCGGGAGGTGTTCCTGTGATTGCGCATCCAATGTCGCTTTATCTTTCGTGGGGAAAACTGCCTGATGCTCTGCAGAATTTTTATGAGCGCGGAGTTATGGGGCTGGAGGCCTTTCATCCTGGAGCAAGAGTTACAGAATGCCTGAGACTTGAAGAGCTTGCCAGGAAAATAGGATTTTTTGTTACTGCGGGAAGTGATTTTCATGGTGAAAAAATCCGTGCTGACAGAAAGCTTGGTCATACCTGCGGTGGTCGTAAAATTGAAGATGATGTTTGGGATTCTATAAAAGATATTATTCTGTAAAAAGGATGCGGCAGCGATGGGAACCCCTGCGAAGCAGCCGACCGGAACGAACGACAGTGAGTGAGGACGGTGAGCGTTAGCGAAGGGTGGACGTAGCGGCTCGAACGAAGTGAGAGGCCGCCCGAATTTCTATTATTTTTCACTTTTTTTTAAAATTTTTCATTTTTTTTCTCAAATTTTTGTAAGAAGTCCATTTTTATTTCCATATTAACTGTAGGAAAATTTATTTTACAAAAATGGACGAGGTATTATGAAAATTTATTCGTTTTCTCCTTTTGGTTATGAAGGGGCGCTGGTTACGGTTGAGGTGGATTTGCGGAGGGGGATTCCTGCTGTGGATCTGGTGGGGCTTGCTGATGGGGCTGTGAAGGAGGCACGGGAACGTATGCATGCTGCGATCAGGAATTCGGGATTTATGTTTCCGCCGGAACGTGTGCTTATTTCGCTGTCGCCTGCTGATTTACGAAAAGAAGGTGCGGGATTTGATTTACCGATTGCACTTGGGGTTCTGGGGGCGAGTGCGGAGGCTTCAAATACTGCTAACTTTTTGCCTGATCCGATTCTGGTGATGGGCGAGCTTGAGCTTTCTGGAAAGGTGCGTGCTGTAAAGGGTGTGCATGCGGCTGTTGCAACTGCGGCGGCTTGTGGAATTATGCGGTGTATTGTTCCAGCTCAGAATGCTGATGAAGCGATGGAGGTTACTGGGGTTCGGGTTTATGGTGCTGATACTCTGGAAAATGCGTTCAGGGCTTTGAGTGATCCAACTTTTTTTATGAACAGGAATATCGGGCGAGGGGCTGCAGATATTCCTCCAGGTTGCGAAGAAAAAGACGGCGTTTATTTTCCTAAAATGCAGGAGGGGTTTGAATATGCAGAAATTATGGGACAAAGAGAGCTTATTCGTGGGCTGCAGATTGCGGCAGCGGGTGGACATAACCTTTTAGCGGTTGGGGCTCCGGGATGTGGAAAGACTATGGCTATTCAAAAGTTTCCGGCGATTAATCCTGTGCTCACAATGGAAGAGGCGCAGTCTGTCACGAGGATCTGGTCGCTTGCGGGACTCATAAAACCTAATACGCCTATGATTCGGATTCCTCCATTCAGGATTCCACATCAAACTGCGAGCATTGAAGGTATTTGTGGGGGCGGGCCTAACTGCAGGCCTGGAGAAATTTCTCTTGCTCATAATGGGGTTCTTTTTCTTGATGAAGCGGCTGAGTTCAGAAGCTCTGTTTTGCAGATGCTAAGGGTTCCGCTTGAAAGTGAAACAATTACTTTGAGTCGTGCTGGAAGAAGTACCACTTACCCGGCAAAGTTTCAGCTTTTGATGGCGGCCAATCCATGTCCTTGCGGAAATTATGGTTCTAAAACGAAAATCTGTCTTTGCAGCGGAAAATCGATTGACCTGTACTGGAAAAAGTTTTCTGCACCATTGCTCGACCGTGTTGATTTACGTGTGTTTGTAGAAAATCAGTCTGAAGGGGCAGAATCTGTTGAACAGCGGAAGGATCTGGTCACTACAGAAGAGATTCGCGAAGGAATTGCCAGAGCCGTAAAGATTCAACGAAAAAGGCAGGGCGCCAAAAATGCGCGTCTAACGCCTCAGGAAATTCAGGATTTTTGCCCTCTGGAAAAGGATGTGAGGGATGTGCTTGATAAGGCAATTGTGCGCTACGGTTTTTCACCTCGTGCAATAAGCAGCTGCATAAAAGTTGCCCGAACTATTGCAGATATAGCCGCTTCCGAAAAAATTGCCGCCCC
>CAMNDY010000068.1 GCA_946535985.1 uncultured Treponema sp.
AAATTGATTTCCATAATGTGAGAAAAGTTGTTATAATGAAAGGCATGGAAAACAAATATGTTGATTTAATTAATAATTGTAAGGCGGAGTGTGCCAAAAGACTGGTGGGGCAGGAGGCTTTGATAACTGATATCCTTACCGCTTTTGTTGCAGACGGGCATGTTTTGCTCGAAGGTGTGCCGGGACTTGCCAAGACTCTTGCTATAAAAACTGTTGCACAAATTCTTGGACTTGATTTTAAGAGAATACAGTTTACTCCCGATCTTCTTCCTGCAGATGTTACCGGAACTTTAATTTATGAACAGAATAAGGGAACCTTTAGTGTGCGCAAAGGTCCTGTTTTTGCAAATGTTATCCTTGCCGATGAAATTAACCGTGCTCCTGCAAAAGTCCAGTCTGCTATGCTTGAAGCAATGGAAGAGCGCCAGGTTACAATTGGCGAAGAAACCTATAGCCTTCCTTCTCCGTTTTTTGTACTTGCTACTCAAAATCCTGTTGAACAGGAAGGAACATATAATTTACCAGAAGCAGAACTTGACCGCTTTTTGATGAAGCTTCTTGTTAATTATCCGACTGCCGAAAACGAAAAGCTCATCGTAAAAACCTGCGGAAAGGCTCCTGCGGTTCCTGTAAAAACAATTGTTACTGCCGCTTCTATAAAAGAAATGAGGGAGGCTGCCGACAAGGTTACCTGTGATGATAAAATTGTAGATTACATTGTAAATATTCTTTCTGTTACAAGACCTGCTGCAGCAAGCTCAAAAGAAAAATCTTCTCACGACATAACCCGCTATATTCATTTTGGTGCCTCGCCTCGTGCAGGAATTGCAATGATACAGTGTGCAAAAGTTCATGCTCTTTTTACTGGCCGCGACTTTGTTCTTCCGGAAGATGTAAAAGCTGTTGCCCTTAATGTACTTAGACATCGTCTTGTGCTTTCTTACGAAGCTGCCGCAGATAATGTAAGTGCTGACGAAATTATCAGCCGCATTTTAGATTTTATTCCGGTTCCATAGGTCGCTTCTGAGATTTCGTTGCGAGCTTCCTGAGCTTTTCGAAGGGTTTTTATGGGTTACATAGACAGTGATTCTTTAGTAAAAAAAGCCTCCTTCCTGCGCCTCCAGGCACGTTCTCTTGCAGAAAATATGAAGAGTGGAAATTTTCGTTCGCTTTATCGCGGGCAGGGAATTGAGTTTTCCGGTGTAAGAGATTACATCCGCGGTGACGATATCCGTTCAATAGACTGGAACGTAACTGCCAGAATGGGCCGCCCCTATGTAAAGCTTTTTGAAGAAGAAAGAGAGCTGCAGATTTTTATTATAATGGACACCTCTGCTTCTATGCTTTTAGATTGTGGTTCAAAGCTTCCTACAAAATATGAGGCTGCTGCAAATGCTGCGGCTCTTATAACTCTTGCTGCCGAAATGAATGGCTGCCCTGTTGGTGCTGTTTTTTTTGACGGAAGAATCCATTTTTCATGTAAGCCCCAATCAGGAAAAGAACGTACAATGCTTTTGCTTACACATCTTGATAAACTTCCCCAAAAACAGACAAATGGTTCTGTTCTTGCAAACGCCATTATTGGTGCAGATAAAATCTTACGTAAGCGCTCGTTGGTTTTTGTAATTTCCGATTTTCGCAGCGCTGACTGGGAAAACCCCCTGATAAAACTTGCTCAGAAAAATGACCTTATAGCTTTTAGAGTTCTTGATGAATTTGACAGAGCTCTTCCTTCTATTGGTTCTGTAATATTTAAAGATGTCGAGAGTGATATAAAAATGGTTCTTCCAACTTCATCATCAAGGCTCAGGGAAGAATGGAAAAATAGAAACGAAAGCATGCAGTGGAGATGGCAGGAAACATGTTTGAAGCATGGAATAATGCCCCAATTTATGAATGTTTCAGATGATCCTTTGCAACTGCTTAATGCGGTGTTTGAGGCAAAAAAATGATTTATATTCAAACAAAGCAATCGGTTTTTCCAAAAGCATTTTATATCGGCGACAAGGCAGAGTTAAGATGCTCCTTTAAGAGCCAGACTAAGATTTTAGAAGCTGCTGCTTCTGCTCAAAACTTTACACAAGATCTTGATTATAGTCTTTATGATATAAAAGATATTGCACTTCAAAAAGGACAGACTGGTCAGCCGGATCAAGACTATTACAATCTTGTCATCACTTTTGTTCCCTGGAAAACAGGAAAAATCCAGCTGCCCGATTTTGAAATTGAAGGATTTGGAACAATTCATTTTGAAGCAGTAGAAGTTCTTTCGCTTGTGGAACAAGAGAATATAACAGACCTGCGTTCTTATTCATCACCTTTGCTGCTGCCTGGAACTACATATAAAATTTATGGAAGCCTTGCAGCTTTTGTAATTTTCTTTATTCTGCTTATCCGTCTTATTATAAAATGGCATTCTGTGGTTTTCTGGTTTAATAATACAAAGCTTAAAAGACGTTATGCCCGCAGTAAGAAAAATACAATCAAAGCGCTAAAAAAACTGGAGCAGGAAACTTCTGATTCTCAGATTAGTACACAGCTTCAAAAAATCATGCGCGAATATCTTGAGCTTCGCCTTAATTATCCTTTTACAAAAAAACTCACCTCCGAAATGAGCATAGCTTTTGACCAGGCAACCTGTGGTCTTGCAGATGAAAACCGATACGCTGTTTTTGAAAATATAATTTCAATTTTTGTGCGAACCGACTATATCCGTTTTTCTGATTCTTCCGATGCTAAGTTTGAAGAGGGAGAACTTTCGCAGATTTTGAATAATCTTATTGATGATATTGAAATAATCGAAGACGATAAGAGAAGCGAAGAAAAAGGAGGAAGAGATGCTTGAGTTTCAAAATCCTGCAGCCTTTTTTCTTTTACTCTTAATTCCTCTTCTTTATCTTTTGCGGGCCCTTAAAATATTCCGGCCCATTACCTTTTATGCAGTTCTGGCAGACTGGAATGGAAAAGCCTTTGACTGGAAGGGACGAATAAGAAAACTCCTTTCAATTCTGGCCAAGGTGATTATGGTTACAGGTTTTCTTGCTGCAATAACTGCTTTTGCAGATCCTGTTATTACAAGGCAGGAAAAGGTTTATACCTCTCTTGGAAGTGATATTGTTTTTGCAGTAGATACTTCTCCTTCAATGGCAGCAAGTGACATTGGAGCAAGCTCCCGCCTGGAATCAGCAAAGAATACAATAAAAACTCTTGCAGTTGAACATGACGGCTGTCGTTTTGGCCTTGTTGCTTTTGGCAACGAAGCCTCTGTTTTTGTACCACAAACTTCTGATCTTTCTTATTTTACAAAACGCATAGATGAAATAAAAGTTGGAATGCTTGGAAACGGTTCTGCAATTGGAGACGGTTTGAGTACTGCTGTATGCCACTTGGTTTCATCGGCAGCACAAAAGCGTTCTATAATTTTACTTACCGACGGAGAAAACAATGCCGGACAAATTCATCCCGAAACAGCCGCCACTCTTGCCGCCGACAATGATATTACAATTTATGTAGTTGGAATTGGAATAAAAGGCACCGTCCCAATTGAATATACAGACCCACTTACCGGAAAACTTTACTCCGGCTACCTTGACTCAAATTTTAATGCGGCCTCTTTAAAACGCATTTCGTCTCTTGCAAAGGGCCGCTATTTTGAGGTTACTACAATCGAAGAGTTTATGAGGACCTTTGAAACAATTACTAAAAGTCAAAGCGTCCTGCAGAATTATACTTTCAGAAATGTAACACAAAGTCTTTATAAAACAATTCTCTTATATGCAATAATCCTTTTTGCAGCAGGCTGGTTTTTAAAAAGAATAGTTCTTAAAGAAATGCTTAGCTTCCGTTATAAAAAAAGTCTCCTTGTACGTTCTGCCTTTATAGCCCTGAGCTTTATCATGCTTCTTCTTGCACATGCCGACATTCACTGGGGCACTTATCTTGTGCCTGTTCAAAAAAGCGGGGCAGCGGTAAGCCTTGTTTATGATATTTCCAACAGTATGCTTGCTACAGATTGTGAGGACGGACTAACAAGATTAAAAGCCTCTGCCGAATATTCAAAAGCCCTGCTTAATAAAATGAATGGTGTAAGCGCTTCTGTAGTTCTTGCAAAAGGTGACGGAGTTGCTGCAATTCCTTTAACAGATGATTACGTTATGATTGAATCTCTCTTAGAGGTTATGTCTCCACGACTTATGACGGTGCCCGGCTCAAGCATCGGAAAAGGCATTCTCAAAGCAAAAGAAACTTTCCCGTCAAATTATTCAAATGCAGGAAGAATCTGGGTTTTTACCGATGGCGAAGAAACCGACAATCATTTAAAAGCTGCTTTGAGTGAATGTATAAAAGCAGGCATTCCGGTAACAATCATAGGCTTTGGTTCAGAGAATGAAAGTCCTGTTCTTGCGGGCGACGGACAAACCTTTATAAAGTCTGCGCTTCGTTCTCAAAAAATAATTACCACAATCGAAGATGCAAAGAAGAACCTGGGCTTTTACAAAAATCAGACCGAAGTAACTTACATAAATGCAGACGAAAAAGGTTCGGCTGTAAAGCTGTTAAATCAGTTAAAAGAAAGCCAGCTGCTGCCGGTTTCTTACGAAGCAAAGCCGGTCCCTCGGTTTAAACTTTTCCTCCTGCTTGCAGTTTTATTTTACAGCTTCAGTTATATTTTTACAGAATTTGATTTTTCAAGAATTAAAAAGGCCGCCCGTTTTACAGTAGGCCTTTCCTGTATACTCATGATTTTTGCACTTACAGGCTGTTCCGACTCAACAAGCGATATTTTAAAAGGAAGCTTTGCCTTTGCGCAAAAACAATACTCAAACGCAGTTGCACATTTTAATTCTGCAAAAGAGACTGCCGAAGAAAAAGAAAATCAGGAAACTCTTCAATATGCCTTATACGATTTAGGAACTGCCTATTCTTTACTTGGCGAAGATGATGCCGCTATGGAAAAATATTCCCAACTTACACAGGATGCTCCTGCTTCTATCCGCTATGGAGCCTATTATAATGCCGGAATTATTGCCCACAAAAATGAAGATTATGATAAGGCTGTTGAATATTTTAAAAAGGCACTTGAAGTAGACAGCACCCGCCTTGATGCGAAAATAAATCTTGAACTTTCTATACAAAGTGTTCAGGTAAGTGTTCAGCATGCTCAAAGCAAGGCAGTCCCTTCGGCTGAAGATCACAATATGAATAATCAGGATTTGGAAAAAGCAGTATTTGAACGAATAAAGGAGAATGACCAGAAGCAATGGAAAAACAGCGAAAGCACTCAGAGTCAAAATCTTGCCGACGATTATTAAAAACAATTCTTCAGAGATTTGTAGTCTTCCTGGCTTTTATTTCAGGTTCACAAAGTCTTTTTAGTCAGACTCTTACAAACGCCTTAATAAGAGAACTCAGAATTTCACCTGCCGAAAATCAGCAGCTTGCCGCAAATAGCGATATTAAGTTTGAAGTAATTATTCCATATACTTTGCCGAGTCAGATTGATGTTTCAATGCCTGATGAAATTGAAAATGTCCAATTTAAAACTCTGCGAAAAGTAGAAGCCGGCGAAAAGGGTGGCGGCACAAAATTAGAAATCTGGTTTTCTTTTGCAAAAACAGGAACTTATATAATTCCCCCTCTTGCCATGAAAATAAAAAACAGCCGCAAACAAATTCCTTTTATGCCTGTAAAAATTGGTATTAATCCAAAAGAACAGGAACCGCTTTGTGTAATTGTTACCGATTCCGGAATGAATAAAAATATAAGCCTTGCTGTAGGACAGACTGTAAAGTTCCGTCTTTGTCTTAAATATGCGCTTCAGTTAGTTCAGTTTAGCTGGGAGCTCCCAAAAGATTCTATTTTTGTTCAGGGCAAAACGTACGAGTTTACAGAAATCAAACAACGCCAGAAAGTTGTGACTGATGATTTAATTCCGGTAAGTGATTTTGAATGGACTCCGCTTGTTACCGGTGTAATGGATTTTCCAAAATTCAATATTCAGGCAATTGCTTATAATGGAGATAAGGTTACAGTTAAGATTCCTTCTATAAAAGTAAATGTTGTAAAAGCCCGCGACAAAAATACAAATGAAACAAGCTCTTATTTTTCAAAAGCCTTTGAAACAGAAAATGAAAATGGGGGAGAGGAGCTTGTAATAACTCTTTCTGCCCAGGAAGCCCGGATTCTTGCTGAGCTTAGAAGTAAGGAGCGGCATTCTTTATTTGGAAAAGCGCGTAAAGAGCGTATACAATACGAAAAGATGTTAGGCTTACCTTACACGCAGAAAGAGTTTAAGATTGCCTGGATATATATATTTTCTGTAATCACTCTTGCACTTATTTTTTTCTTTGTGATTTTCTTACGTCAAAAACGCAGCCTCATAAATATCGCAATTGGAATTGCCCTTGTCTGCATGATGGTTATAATTATTTACTGCTTGGTGTGTGGTAAAAGAAGGTACGCAGTTTCAACCGGCGGACAGCTTTGTTCTATTCCCGAAGCTTCTGCCTCAATAAAATCGGAACTGCCTGTCTGTAACCGGGTTCAGGTTTTGGATCAGTCAGGCGACTGGTACCTTCTTCGTTTTGGCGAAAGCGAAGGCTGGTGCAGCAAGGACAGTATTATCATTTTAAAATAATCCAGGTTGCTCCGCTTCCACCTTCTGCCTTGTTTTTTGGATGTCCCGAACTTCCGCAGCGTGGATCTGTTTCTATAAATCGTCTAACAAGTTCTCCAAGTACAGGGTCTGTTCCGTGTGTGTGAATGCCTTTTCCATGGATAATCATAACCTTTCTAAAGCCGCGCCTTTTACAATCAGCAATAAAAGAATCAAGTCTCATACGTGCTTCGTCCTGGTGCAGCCCATGTAAATCAAGATAGGCCTCAGGCTTCATATTCAAAACATATTCTCTGTCCTGCTGCTTAGTACGTTCAAGGCTTTCTTCTGCAATTTTATCTTTATCTACAGTCCCATAACGGTTGAGCCAGTATTCCATAGGGTTAATCTGAGGATTTTTTGGAGCCGAATGAGAGCCCTCTTTTTTTGCTTTTGCAATTTCTTTTTCTTCTGCTGTAGGAGCATTTGCTTTTTTATGCGAAACCTGCTGACTTTTTTGATTTTCTTTAGCTTTTACTTTTTCCTGACGCTTCATATCATCCCATTGCGCCAGAATATCACCCATATCCATATATTTACTCCCAATTTTGAATATTATAAAAAAGTAGATATTTTTAATAAACTATATTATAATATAAATACGATGAAAAAGGTATTAATAATTGACAGTCATCAGCTTTTCAGAGACTTTTTAAAGCAAAAACTTTCTGTAGACCAGATCGAAGTAACTCTTACCCAGGAAAACAGAGACTCTTATCCAAAAATGCTCACTCTTCTTCCAAACCTTGTAATTCTTGATATGAGTGAAGACAGGGTAGAAGAAATGGCTTTTCTTGAAAAAAAACTTGGTGACCCGAATACTGCATCTATTCCAACAATCATCACAGGCCCTTCTGCCGAAAAATCAAGCATTGCAGCCCTTGCAAAATATGGTGTAATTAAATACTTTGCAAAACCTATTCAGTTTGATGTTTTCTTTGAAGCAATTGGAAAAGTTCTGCATATTCCTCTTTCAATGGATACAACTCCAAGTGTTCTTGACCTTCATCGTAACAACAGCATTATTTTTATTGAACTTGCCGTTGGATTAAACCGCGAAAAAATTGCTCTTTTACAATACAAACTCACAGAGATGATTGAAACCGAAGAGCTTGAATCTCCAAAGATTTTAATCATGCTTACAAACCTTGAGCTTACCTTTGTAGACGGCTACAATCTTGAATTTTTACTTGATAATATTCTAGCCTGTCCTAAAGTTCACACAAAGCATGTAAAGATTCTTTCTTTGAGTCCCTTCCTGAAAGAATTTCTCGATGGCCACGAAGCCTACAATGGCATTGAAATGTCAAACAATCTGCCTAAGGTTTTGAACTCCCTCATCGATACAACAATTACTTCCAGCGTTTCTGACCTTATTACAGACCGCATTCTTACTTCTTCATATCTTGATGAAGATTCAAGTTCTGTAGAAACCCGCTTCTTCTCCGATACAAACTCAGATCCTGAGGCTCTTCAAGCTGCAGCAGACGGTACTGTTCTTAAAATTGCAATTATTGATGCAGACTTAAAATCGCTTGCAATGAGTAAAACTGCCTTTGAAGGTTATGGTGCAACAGTTTCTGCATATAATTCGGGAAATTCCTTCCTTCAGGATTATACCCCGGAAAAGTTCAATCTCATTGTGCTTGATGTAGTTATGCCGGACAATTCAGGCCTTGCTGTACTTAATCAACTTAAAAACAGATATGATTCACCTCCAATAATCGTTTATTCTCAACCACTTCAGCGTGAATGGGTAGTAAATATCCTTAAAGCGGGTGCTAAAACATACATTGTAAAGCCTCAAAAACCAAACCAGCTTGTTCAAAAGTCGCTGAGTGTGCTTAAAGGCGAATTCTAATTATGGAAAAACAAAAAATTAATCTTCATACTCATTCAAAGTTCAGCGATGGAAAAAATACTGCCCGTGAACATGTAATTGCTGCTATTGAAAAAGGTTTTACCGTTCTGGGCTTTTCTGAACACAGCCTTCATCCCCTTGATCCGGCCTTTTATTATGATGTTGACTCAAACTGGCATATGTTACCCCGGGATTTTGAAGCTTATGTTAAAGAAATAAAGGCTCTCAAAGAAGAGTTTGCAGACCGTATAATAATCCAGCTTGGTTTTGAGGCTGATTATTTTTTGTCTCCAAAACTTGGTCTTGCCTTTCCCGATAAAGCTTCTTATTCAAAGTTCAAGCCCGATTTTATAATAGGCTCAGTTCATTTTATAAATACTCCGGGCGGATTTTTTTCTGTAGACAATAAGGCAGAAGAAGTAGAGAAGGGGCTCAAGGCTTTTTATTCAGACTCAAAGGGAAATATTAACGGAAAAGCTGCTGTTTGCGATTATTTTGAAGCCCAACGCCAGATGCTTGCCCGCGGAAAGTTTGAAATTATCGGCCACCCCGATTTAATCCGCATACGAAACGGAGCTTTGAACTTTTTTGACGAAAATGAAAGCTGGTATAAAGAGCAGTTAAAGCTTACTGCAAAAGCAATTGCCACTGCGGGAGTTATTGCAGAAATTAATACCGGTGCCATTGCCCGTGGTCTTATGAATGATGTTTACCCGGCTGCACAATTTCTGGAATATTTAAAAGAGCAGGAAGTTCCTGTCTGCATTAATACCGATGCCCATAAATGTGAATTTCTTGATGCCAGCTTTGATTATGCTGCTCAATGTGCAAAAAAAGCAGGGTATGATGAATTGTCATACCCTGTCGAAGGAAAAATAGTTCATATTAAGTTGTAGATTATCTATTTTTGCGTTCTTCTGCACTTGCGCAGTTTACGCACATCAATGCCCAAGGTACAGCTTCCAGTCTTCCCTTAGGAATATCTTTTCCGCATTTAATACAACGGCCATATTTATTCTGATAGATTCTGTCTAAACAGTTATCAATTTGCTGAAGACGCTTCGCATCCTGTGAACCAAGTGCTGTAAGTAATGTTCTGTCAATTGCATCTGCTGCTACGTCTGCTTCATCTCCTGATTCAACAGTTTTGACCAACTCCCTCATATCATCACTTTGTCCGGCTAAGGACTCAAGAATAGTTTTTCGTTGTTTAAGAAGCTCTTTCTTCATTTTTTCGATAAAAGCTTGATCCATTTTTAATTTCTCCCATTTTATGCTGTGTTGTCTATTTTTTTTATTTTGTATATACTAATATAAATGCAAATGTGCAAAAAGACAAATTCTTTTTTCGCATTTTTCAATAATTTTTTATTAAAGGACGTAAATAGAACCTTATGGCAAAAGAAGAAGCAATTGAAGTAGAAGGCGTAGTAAAAGAAGCACTTCCAAACACAACTTTCCGTGTAGAATTACAGAACGGACACATGATTTTAGCTCATCTTTCGGGCAAAATGCGCAAGCACTACATCAGAATCGTACCAGGCGACAGTGTTAAGGTTGCCCTTTCTCCTTATGATTTGAACAAGGGAAGAATTATCTTCCGCCAGAAATAAATCTAATCACAAATCAATCATTTTAATAATTTATCACATACTCAAGGGAGATGTAAAAATATGACTTTATTTGAAGACCTTAAATGGCGCGGACTCATTAAAGATGTTGCCGGAGAAGAAGCAGATTTACAGAAGGTTTTGGACGGAAACCCATTCGCTTTTTATTGGGGAACAGACCCTACAGCAGATTCTCTTCATATCGGCCATTATTCTTCTTTGTGCATGGCTAAGCGTCTTGCTAATGCAGGTCATCATCCTATTCTGCTTTGTGGTGGTGCTACAGGTCGTATAGGGGATCCTCGTCCAACTGCAGAACGCGAAATTATTTCTGAAGAAGCAGTAAACAATAATATCAAGGGAATCCGTGAGCAGGTTTCGCGCCTTGTTCCTGGTGCAGAACTTGTAGATAACTACGACTGGTGGAAGGGTAAGAGCTTCCTTGATACACTTCGCGACATTGGTAAATACGTAAGCTTGAACTACATGCTCGACAAGGATATTATCCGCCGCCGCCTTGAAACTGGAATTACATACGCAGAATTTTCATATATGCTTTTGCAGGGCTTTGACTTTGTTCACCTTTTCCAGGAAAAAAATTGTCTTATGCAGGTAGCAGGTTCTGACCAGTGGGGTAATATTACAACCGGTGTTGACCTTATTAAAAAGATGCTGGACGGACAGGCTTATGCCTTTACAATGCCGCTCATTCTTGATGCTACAGGAAAGAAATTTGGAAAGTCAGAAGGAAACGCCCTCTGGCTCAACAAAGATAAAACTGCTCCTTACGCAATTTACCAGTACCTCATCAACTCTGATGATTCTAAGGTTCTGGAATATCTTAAGGTATTCACCTTCCTCAGCAAAGAAGAGATTGAAGATGTATATGCCCAGCACATGGCTGCTCCTGAAAAACGCATTGCCCAGAAAACTCTTGCCTGGGAAATTGTAAAAGATCTTCACGGCAAAGAAGAAGCAGACAATGCCGTACAGGTTAGTGAAAAGCTTTTTGCAGGCGACTTCAAAGGTCTTGCAGTAAAAGATATTCTCACCGGAATGAAAGGTGTTCCAACCTTTAAGTTTACCCAAGATGCTCCGCTTGTAGATGTTCTTGTAAACAACGGCATGGCAAGCTCAAAACGCGAAGCCCGCGAGTTCATTAAGAATAATGCAATCAGCGTAAACGGCGAAGTTATTAATGACGAAAGTGCAGTGATTAAAAAGGATATTGCACTGGAAGGCAAAGTTATTATCTTCCGCCGTGGTAAGAAAAAGTATTATTTAGGGGAAATTTAAAAGCACTTGCGTCATTGCTTCGCTATGCTCGCAATGACAATTATATTCTTGAAAGGAGGCCTCTTATAGCGCGGATAACGCCTGTAATGCCTCCTATTATTATGCCCAGACTGATAAGCGGTCCAAAAGGAATGATAATCCAGGAAATCCTGAAACTCAAAAAACCTAAAACAGTCTGAAGCAGTTTCCAAAGCAGCATATTCAAATAACCGCTTTTTGTATAATAACTATGGTATGTTTTACGTGTATGTCGTCTCTGAGTTTCTTCGTATGGATTTTGTTCTGTATTCTGATTTGCATAATTTGCATTTGTAAACCAGCTCCAGAAATCCTGGCCATTTGCGTAGGTATTCTGGTAGGTGTTCTGCCATTGTGACTGAGTCTGTTCTCCATATTCTCCATAATTTGCATTTGCAAAAGGATTATATCCTGCGTTATCGTATTGGCGGCGTTTTGATTCATCGCCAAGAATATCGTAGGCGGCAGTTACCTGTTTGAATTTTTCTTCAGCAACTTTATCGCCGGGATTCTGATCGGGATGATATTTGAATGCGAGTTTTCTGTAAGCCTTTTTTATATCATCAGCAGAGGCTGTTTTTGGTACACCAAGTACCTCATAATAATCAGTCATACTTTAAAAATAATACAAATCACAAAAAAAGAAAAGTTAAATTGTTGTTATTTTTTTTGTTGACGAGGGAAGGATTTTGATTTTATTATATGTGTAAGGAGAAAAAAATGCCCGTATCAACAACTGCATTAACAAAGAAAGAAGAGCTTGCCCTTGAAGCAAGAAAATTTATTGCCCGTGTTTACGGCTGGATGGCTGTAGCCCTTGTTTTGAGTGCTGCCAGTGCCTTTTTTGCTGCCAGCAGTCAGCTTGCCTTTAAACTTATCTGGGGTGGCCGCCATATTGGTTTTTATGTTCTTGTTGCCCTTGAAATACTTCTTGTTGTAATAATCAGTGCATCACTTCCAAAAATCCCGGTTGGGGCAGCGGGCTTTCTTTTTGTGCTTTATTCAATTGTAAACGGGCTCACTCTTTCTGCAATCTTCCTTGTATTTGAAATCACTTCAATTGGAATTGTATTCCTTATTTCCGCCGGAATGTTCTTTGCCATGTCTCTTTATGGCCGCCACACAAAACAGGATCTTAATTCTGCCGGCCGTTACCTCATGATGGCTGTGTTCGGTCTTGTAATTCTTGCAGTTGTAAACCTTTTATTAAAATCTCCGATTCTTCAGTGGATAATTTCTCTGGTAACACTTGTTGTTTTCATTGGTCTTACCGCCTACGATACAAACAAAATCGTCCGCGCCTCTCAACTTGCCGACGGCTCCGGCACCTTCAAAAAAGCCGCCATCTACGGAGCCCTGGAACTGTACCTTGATTTCTTGAACATATTCCTGTCGCTGCTCAATTTGTTTGGTAAGAAAAGATAACTGTAGTCCCCGTGTAATAATCTGTGGTCCCTGAGCAACACTCTGTGGTCCCTGAGCCTGTCGAAGGGCCACCCCACAATTTATCATTCCTCAAACATCATCCTGTTCTTCCCGCGCCTTGACGCGGGAATCCCCCTTGATCATGAATTTACGTGAGTTTTGCTTAAAACTGGATAAAACTCACGTAAGTTTTTTGTATTTTGATGCCAGGTAAATGGTTTTTACGTGAGTTTTGGGAAAAGAATTACAGAACTCACGTAATTTTTTATGAGTATATCTAATATGTGTGACTTTTACGTGAGTATTACACAGAATTATAAGAAACTCACGTAATTGCTGCAAAAAAAAGAGCTGGAACTGGCAGCGAACAGTTCATTCAATCTGGAATTACGTGAGTTTGACGCTGTTTAGAATGAAACTCACGTAATCCCAACAGAAAGATTAGTTGGCACTTCAAAAATCACAAAACTTTACGTGAGGGATTGTAAGGGTGAGCACAGCGAAAACACACCGCAGGTGTGGTCGGAG
>CAMNDY010000069.1 GCA_946535985.1 uncultured Treponema sp.
GTCTTGCAATTCTAAAGCGTTCATTGCCATCGTAGATATCCTCAATTGTAGAAAGTAGGTAAGAAGGCATGCCGCTTAAGCTGTCGTTGCAAAGATCGTAGAACATAAAGCGGGTCTTGTCGTCTGAAAACTTTTCTCTGCATCTGATAACAAGCGGAAGAGAGTCGTTGCGTTCTTCGATTGCCAGAAGCTGGTCAACAAGGTCATCGCAGGTGTCATCTGTATACTTACGGTTTTCATAGGTGTTTGCCATTTTTGCCAGAAAATCAAAGTAGCTTTTTTCTACAGTGATGCAATATGGAATTGGTTCATTCAGAAGTACATGCGAAATTACTTCTGATGTGACTTTGAACGTAGAGTTGTTGTGAGAATACTCAATCAAGTTGCGGCTTTCAAGTTCGAGAAACTCACTATGCATTGCGGCAACTTTAAGGACATTTACATCCAGAAAATTTGCGAAATCGCTGAGTGGAATCTTGTCGTTGTAGTTGTCATTGAAATGCTGGTAGATGCCAAAGCACATGATCCAGCTCTGAGTTTCGGATGTGCCGAAATATTCGTTGAGACGCATGATTGTCGTCTGGTACAGTTTTGTGTTCTCTGGTTCCAGGCGGCAGTTTACAATAGAGTCGCCAAGCCCCTTGATGTGATTGAGTACATTCCAAGGAATTGTGTTTGTCTCGTTCATATAAGATCCTCCTTAATGTGGTCAACATTGCCAGCATTCCCCGCTGACATCTGAATTTTACACCTACCTATTGGTGTTCGATGTGACCCTGAGAAAAATTATACGTTCATGACTTTTAATCAGACGTACCATGTGATGATTTTTTTAGAAAAAAGCACAATACAAATTTATGCCCGCCAGGTAAATTGATATTCTGTAAAGATCTGAACAATTTCGAAAAATGAAAGATTGTCGGATATTGTCTTCCATTTTTGAATTGCATTCTGCATGAGTTTTTCGTCTGTACAGTGAAAAACGAGCTGGTCTATTCCAAGTACATCTGCAACATAGATTTGTGCAAGATAGATAAGTTCCTTGTTATTGCGCATGTTTCCGCAGCCCCAGTTTCCTGTGTGAACTCTTGTGATTGTTGATTTGTCTTTTTGTCCTCGTTTTATAATTCCGCCAAACCCCGCAAAAAGGGTTATGAGCAGAAACATGATTTCAAGTTCTTTGTAAACGCCGTCACCACCATAAGGGGCCATCATTGAAATTACATTATTCTTTTTGTCCCAGGTAATAAATTCTTTCTGGCCGTTACAAATGCTTACCCACTGTGGAACATTTTCAAAAAGAATTGGTGTGAGCACTGTAGTATGATCAGGTGTTTTGTGAAGAAGAGTTGAATCGATATCCTGGCACCTGTCAAGAAAAAGTGAGGCTTTATGAAGCAATGGCATTTCAATTACCATAGCTGCTTCCTGACTTCGCGATTCGCTTCCCCATTCTGTAAAGGCTCTTTCTGAAGCAAAGTTTACCTGCCAGATTTTTGCAGTGGAAGAGCTCTCGTCTGCTGACTTATCCATGTCTAAAATGCCGTAATCATAACCATGATCGTAAAAGGAAAGTTCTACGCCATGCTTTGAAAGGCACTTTCTGTCTAAATCTGCAGTCCGATTGAAGGTATATTTTGAAATGCGTAAAAGCCCATGCTGTGCTTTATGATAATACTTTGATTCTTCGTAAATTTCTTTTTTCTTTTGATTCTCAAATTCTTCATCCGGAAATACCTTTTGATTCATGAGCTCCTGGATTCTAACAGAGGCACAACCAATTTCTTTTGTCAATTTCAAAGCTAAGTTTTTCATAGTGAATAAGATAAAGGCAAAAATTTCAGAAGTCAATACTTCACGTATGTATGTATAGTGGATTTATCTAGAAAGTTGACCTGCCTGAACTTGCCAAATTTCCAGACTGGCCTTATCTTAAAAATCAGCGGTGGTTGAGCTTGTCGAAACTACCACACAGGAGACCTTATGAGAACTATAAGAGATGTAATGGACATGGATGTAAAAAACCTGGAGCTTTCGGTTCGCTGCAACAACTGCATGTCCCGGATGGAAATCAAAAAATTGTGTGAACTCACTGCAATGTCAAAAGACGAAATTTCCAAGATGCGTAACATCGGCAAAAAGTCAATTGAAGAACTGGACACCCGGCTTGCCGAAATTGGCCTGTGGTGGCAAATGACCGACCGCGACTGGCTCAAGTGGGGTCTGGCGCATATTGAGTGGATTAAAACTCATTGATAAAATAAAATTATGAATGAAATGCAGAAGCAATATTTAGAGTTTGAAAGAAACTTTCTTTCACGCTTTCCCGAAAATGAACGCCAGAAGGTAGCCGGCTTCCTGGATTTTTTGATGAACAACAAAACACATATGCAGCAGGAAGCAGGTATAGAAGATCTGTTTTATGTGTTTTCTGAGGATGCCCTGAATAACGGAAACTTTCATTACATAGAGTTTTCGTCCTGGCAAGAAATTGAAAACTGGAATCCAAAGGAAAAAATTGATCAGGCCTATTTGTTTTTATCAGCAAAAAATATAGGAGATATCCAAATGACAGAGATTGTAAAAATCTGTGATTGTGTACAACGCCATTTCTCCAGTTCAGAGGCTGCAGATAGCTTGGGTGTCACCTATTGGGAAAATGAAGAAAGCCTGTCGTCAAAGTTGATTTATACCTCACATATTTAATATTAAACTATTTAAGGGAGACGTAAAATAGCAGCTATTCTTTCTTTGGTTTCTTCATCATATTGTTCGATGTTTCCCAAAGCGTTCATGCCCAGCGTAATGTTTAATGATCCAAACTCGATATGTTTTAAATTGTTGCAGCCAAAGAAAGCTCCACCGTCAATCTTAGTAAGATTTTCTGGAAGCGAAATTGAAGTAAGCCCTGCACATCCTAAAAAAGCATTCGTCCTTATTTCTTTTAATGATGACGGAAATCTTACATCTTTAATATTCGGTAAATTCTTATAGGCATTAGGAAGAATTACTTCTATGCCTTCTTCTATAACAAGAGATTCTATTTTCTCTAATTCTTGTCTGGCGGCTTCTTTTTGCTTTTCTTCTTCAAGCTTTTGTTTTTGTGCTTCTTTTCTTTCTTGTTCCCATTTTAGCCTGGTTTCTTGCTTTTTCTTTTCTGCTTTTATCCTGGCACGTTCTTCTTTTTCTTGTATTCGCTGCTCTTCTGTTTTCCATTCAAGTTTTTTTTGTTTAGAAACTGTTGATGATAAAAAATCTTCAAATTGTTTCTGCTGATTATCAAAGAAATCCTTAAAGGTCTGATATTCTTGTTCATTTGGAAAATCTTGTAAAGAATAAGAATTCTGGTTATATAGGTGGTTACTAAATTCAGGATGTTCTGAATCACTCTCACAGAAAGTAATTTGATAAAATAACTTATGTTTACTTACAGCATCTTCAAGAATTATAAAGTTTCCACGAGATTTATAGCCTTTTGGAGGATCTTTTATTTCTGCAATGGGAGTAGAAGAAAGAAAAGTTTTTCGTATTTTTTTTATTGCTTCTAAGAATGTACAATCAGAAAAATCAGCGGAAAAATTAAAATTATCAAGGCAGTTTATAATTGCGTTAATAATTTCAATAAAATTGTCAGTCCAATTGTTAATTGTAGTTCCTGATTTTTTTTTAGAATAAATTATTACATCATCTTCCTCAATCCCAAGCTTAAAATTAATTCCTTTGTAAACTGCATAACAAACAATATTAGTATGATTAAAACCCCGGTGCCAAGAATGAACAACTACATTATCATTTAGCGTCGAATTGTGAGATTGACCTATGTACAGGCAGTTGACAATATTCTTTGTTTTCTCTCTGATATAATTAAACTCATTTGAATAATCTGTAATTGTTAGCATCTGCAACTCCCAAAAATCTGTATATATATATTATAAATCATCAAACCTAGTTTGTAATGTTCAGATTTTAATTTTTTAAAAGATTATTTACTATATGTTTGCCGTGTGTTTTTATCATAAAAAATCAACAGTCAGAGCTAACTTAAACTGTACTCCTGGTTAATGCCGTGATATAATTAGGATAGTTGAAATGAATAAAAAAGAGTTTTCAGATAATTTCGTTTTACATTTCCCCAAAGATGATCCGTCAAAGGTTCGCGATTTTCTTGATTTTTTGATGAATTCAAAAAACCATTTTTCCACTTCCCAAGCCGCAGAGTTCATTGGAAGTTATTATTTGGAAAATGAAGAAGGACTTCCTTCGAAAATGATATATACCATTAATATATGATTAGAATAAAGGAATTATCAAAAATTGACTTTTGAAATTATATGGTTTACCGTTAATTTATTATAATCCCAAAGAGTGGGAAAATATTCAATTCGTATATGGAGTTAATAAAATGTCCTTATTGCAAAAAATTCTCGCATATTCTGTAATAGTTTTTCTATTAATAGCGCTTGCTATTTTCTTAGTTGATAAGATTGGATTTAACTTTTTTGGATTCAGTCTTCATTTCAAAGATTTAATTTCACCATTGGGAATTGTATGTGTTGTTGTGATTGCAACAATCCTTGCTATATTCACAGGAGATAATTAACTATGAGAAAATTACTTCTAGGATTTTTTGTTTTCATTCTTATAATTTTAGCTTTTAATTATTATTTTAAAAGTTCTGTTAAGACAAATAGTAATGGTGATTGGGAAACAGTATATGAACCAATACAAAAATACAAAAAAGAAAAGATCGTAACAAAAGATACAATTTATTATTCGCAGCCTGCTATTTTTTTAATTTCGGATGGAGGTAGAATAGAGGCTTCCTGCAATAATGGATACAAAATTCTGGTAGAATCACAAAATAATGAAAGTAGTTCATCATATAGTCGAATTTATTATAGTTTTAGAACAAAAGATGAGTATAAAGAGGCTATTTCATATATTAAGAAAAAAGGTTTTAGATGGATTGTAAATCATCAGTATTCAGCAGAACGAAAAGTAAAGTGGAATCTAAAGCCAGATATTACTTGGGATAAAAATGATAACCAATATGCAAGTATATATTTAACAGATATGCATTTTAGTGAATAAATTAATATTATAGACAATTTAATATGAGCAGTAAAGAAGAAATCAAAAATCGTAAACTTATAGGTGCTTTTAAACATTCTTCCGTTCGTCTGTCGAATCTTTTTAGTATTCATAGAATTGAAACAATTTATTGTCTTACAAAAATTAAAATGAAGACGGTTTTTATGGCGGCGTAATTGGTGTTAGTTGCAGGTGAGAATTTAGCGAATTAGAAGATGTTCTTTTACAGATGATGAAAATTTTACAAATTATATTTCCAGTGTTATACTAAAAGATAGGAGAAGAACAACAATGCCATTCAATGCAAAAGAAATTCTTGAAAAAGCAAAACAAAATGCAAAAGAAAGAAAAGAAGAAACTGAAGAAAAAAATAGAAATCTTTCTGAAAATAACAAATCAACTGTAGATATATTATTAAAATCATATCCCAAAGCCTATGAAACTAATATACAAAAGAAAATGGGTAATATTCTTGATATGAGTTTCTCTGAAATTTTAAAAGCTTCTAAAAGTGCCCCAAAAACTATACAAAGAATTGATGGAATAGAAATTGTAAGTACCAATCTTTTAGTAAAAAAAGATGTCGATAAAACTCTTGCCCAAGATTTTGTTGCGCAAGTTCAGACCATAGGTAAAAATATTGAAGTTGTTTTGGAATAAATTGCGATAATACGTAACAATTTACATTAAAAAAATTAGGAGAAGAACTAAAAATGGCAAAATGCAGCGTTTGTGGCACAGAAATTGAAGACGGACAGAAGTTTTGTTTTGAATGTGGAGCACCTGTACCGCAGACAAAAAAGTGTATTAAATGTGGTGCAGAAATTGCACTAAAAATGAAGTTCTGCCCGGAATGTGGTACAAATCAGAATGGTAAAGCAAACGCTGAAAATACAGGTTTTTCTATGGGCGACAAAAACGTAATTGCTGGCGACGTAATTGGACACAAAGAAGAAACCCATGTAGCTGGAAATGCAACTTTTATAAAAAACGAAGATCAGACCAAACAGGTAAAAAAATGTCATGTTTGTGGAAGTCTTGTTCAGATTATTGATGGCTTTGACTGCCCTGAATGCGGCCAGTTTACCTGCCAGAATTGCTATGATGAAAAAGAAGGCTGCTGTACAGAATGTTCTGAAAAACACGGAGAACAGAAAAATAACCGTTACAAAGAAGCTCTTAAAATGGTGCTTGCGGATGGTCGTATAGAGTTTGCTGAAAGAAAAGAACTTATAAGCTTGCAGCAGGAGCTTGGAATTAGTGTAGAAAAAGCAAAGCAGCTTGAAGAAGAAGTTAAAAAAGCTGCTCTTGGAGGCGGTTCAGAAATTACAACTTTTGAAAAAGTCAGCATGGATAAGGCCCAAAACTTCTTTTATAAAGAAGGTAATATAAAAGAAGCACTGAATCTTCTGGAACCTGTTTATAAAGCTCACAAAAATGATGAAAAGGTTCTGGATATTTATCTTCCGGTTCTTGCAGAATCAGCACCTCTTGATGCTATTGATGTTATCAATGGTTTACAGATTGATATTCTTACAGCCTTTGTTGTTTCAATTGGCATTTACATTAAACAGAAAAATCTTGTAGAAGCAGAAAAACGGCTTAATCAGGCACTGAGAATCTGGCACGAAAGCACACTTTTAAAATGCTACAACGTGCTTTTCAATTATGCCATGTACAAACAGTTTAATGATTCTTCTTTCTTGGAAAAAGCCACTAATCTTGCAGAACAGCTTGGAGAAGCCCAGACAGAACTGGACCTGAGTTATCAGGTGAAAGTTCAAGCAATGTTACAAGAAGAATCTGGCGAACACACTTTTGACTTTAACAAGGATTTTTGTGAGCAGAATCATTTATATTGGTATGTAATGCAGGGCAATTTAATATCAAATGCTGATAAATCTAATCTAATTGTTGGAAAAGACGGGAATAGTGACTTTACAACTATTCAGGAAGCCTTGGATTATGCTGACAAAGATGCAATTATTAATATTAAACCAGGGATATATCAGGAGCATCTTGTTTTCAAAAAGAAAATTCATCTCATAGGATCTAAAGATAGTATAGAAAATAAATCATCTATGGATCTTCCAATTGTAGTATTTGATCCTTCAAAATCTTGTGAAATAGATCTTCCAATTGAGATTGAAGGAGTTGTTTTCACACATGAAAAAACTTTGAATTTTAATAAACTCAAAGACTATATTAATCCAGAATCTGATATTGATGATTTTCCTGATGATGATGACGATTTTAAAAGTTTGTTTTTAATAAGAGCAAATGCATATCTTAATAATATTGCAGTGTTAAACACTTTTAATAATGCAATTGATATTTTGAGTGGAGAAGCAGTTATAATAAACTCTTTTATTTTTCATTCAAACGAAAGGAGTCTTGAATTATGTAATAATTCAAAACCAAGAATATTGAATTGTGAAATAAGTAATTCACGAATTTTTGGTATTGCGGTCCGTGATGAGGCTGCTCCTGAAATAGAAAACTGTGATATTCATAATAGTTATATGGCAGGAATTGTTTTATGGGGCCAAGCCAATCCTACAGTTACTAAGTCTAAGATTTATAAACATGACTCTGGAGTATGGATAAGAACTGAAGCTGCTGGTGGAATGTATGAAGACTGTTCAATACACGACAATCAAGACCATGGATTATGGGTAGTAAATTCTGCATCGCCGTCTGTAAATAATTGTGAGATTTATGACAACTTTAAATATGGGATTTTAATTGAGGATAATGCAGGCGGAACATACAAGAATTGTTATATACATAATAATAAAAATCATGGTATTGGTTCATCGAGTACAATAAAAAATATAGATTCTTCATCTTGTAGATTTAGTAATAACGGGTAGGTTTTTTTTATAGTTAAAAACTATTTGGTGGATGAGAATGTTATAGATTTTCAACTTGCCAAATTTATAATAAAGGTTCGGGTGATGAGTAAAGGTATTATCTTAAATAGCATACAATTACAAGAAAAAATGATTTCTCTTTTTTCTAAATCAAAAGATATTATAATCATTTCTCCATTTATCAATTTCTCAAAATTTTTTGATTATTACAAAGGTGAAAACACAAAGATTGCTACCAACTTTACAAAGGAGATATTTACACGGGGTTCATCAGATATAGACTTCTTTTTAAAAGCTGCTGAAAAAAATGCAGAGATTAGACATATAGAAAAACTACACTCCAAACTATATATATTTGATGATTGCATCATAATTGGAAGCTCGAATCTTACATATGGTGGGTTACAAAAGAATGTAGAAACAAATATTTTGATTTCAAAAGAATTCGAGTCATATCAATCTATTAAAAAAGAAGCATTGAAGCTATATAATAGTGGGAAGATTCTTAAAAAAGATGATGTTAAAAAAATGAAAAAACTTCTTCCAGATAATAAATTCTCAAAGGAATATCTTTCTAATATAAAAGAATCTTATAAAGATGATTTAGTAATAATAGTTCGACCAAGCTTATTAAAATCAGAAATAGATAAAGCTTCATCAAATATTTTCTATAAGCATGAGTCTTTTTCTGCCCTTAAATTTCAAATTAAAAATGAATTAGAAAAATCAAACTATAACCATATTTCTATTAATTCCTTTACCAGATTAATGCTTTGGATGTATCCAACATATAAAAGTTGTTATAAGAATGCAGCTGAACCAACAAAGAAATTATCACAATTACTTTTTGGTTATGTTATTCCAGAAAAAATTGAAGGAAAAGCCTTTGGAAGATATAATTATATAAATAAGTATGAGAAAAAAATTATAAAAAAATTTCATGAAGAAAATATTAGGTTTTAGTTTTAATAAAACAAGCAGGAGGAAAATATAATGAAAACATGTCCAAAATGTGGAAAAGAACTCAAAGATGAGGCAAAATTTTGTGGTGGCTGTAGCTACAAATTTCCGGAGACTCAGGAAGACGGAGCTGTAAAATGTCCGTCTTGTGGAAATCTGCTAAAACCTGGTGCAAAATTTTGCGGTAAGTGTGGTACTAAACTTGATAATATCGTTCAAACGAACAATGTTGATATTTCAAAACAGGCATCTTTTATTCAATGGAACATCCTTCCCGGACAACTTGCTGTAAAAATTGATTCAAAAGAAATTGCCGCTTATGGACGAGTAAAGGGGATTGTAATTCAGGAAGGCTTGCGCGCACTTTTCTTTGTAAATGGAAAAATTACTGCAGAGCTTGAAGCAGGCAATTATGAGTTTAAGGAATTCCCTGATGTAAAAATCTCAGATGAAAAGAACGAAACCGAAAAAGAAGAGAAAAAGAAAGGGTTAATTTCTTCATTCTTAAATAATGTTAGAAACTTTTTCCGTAATAAACCAACCTTGCCACTGAATGTACAAAATGTAAGTGTTGTTCTTGTTCGTTCTGTTGAATTTCCTCTTGTGTTCAGTATAAAGGATGTTACTACAAGTGGAATCAGAAGTGAAATTGGCCTTCATATTCTTTGTAAAATATCAAATATAAATGATTTTTATTCAAATGCTCTTCTGGATAAAAACTTTGTTTCTTTTGATTCTATTAGACAGACACTTGAATCATATGTAAAAACCATTTTGAATCAGGCGCTTTCTACCGTTACTCCAGATAAGGTTTTTAATTCTCAGAGTGTAGTTCTTAGCGCATTACAGACTCAGATTGCTAATATATATTCTTATATTCAGGTAACTCGTGTTATAAATCTTACGGCTTCTAATGAAGAACTTGAAAATATCCGCAAAATGCAGGAAGAACTTTATGTAAGAGAACTTGAGCTTATAGAGCTTACAAAACGTAATTCATTCTTGAACCGCCTGCAAGATGAAAACAATGCTCAGGCAGTTCGTGAAGCTCGCAGCGAAGTTGATTTTCAGGCAGCCCTTGATAAGATTGATCAGGATCGTGAACTTAATGATGATGAGCGTCTTAAGTTTAGTCAGATGCTGGAAGCACAGCGACTTATTCGCGAAGCAAAAACTCAGGATGAAATTGATGCGGCAATGGCTGTGTTCCAGAAGAGCGGAATGCTGCGGGAAGAAGAACTTGATAATGTTCGTGCTCAGATTAATCAGAATTCTGCTTTACGTAATTTAAGTTATGAACAGGCTTTGAATCTTGCAACACTAGCAAATGAAAAAGAACTTGATCGTCAACAACTTGAATGGGAAATCGAAATAGGTAATAAGCGTCTTGAAAATGAGCTTACTCGTGAACGTATGCAAGCTGACTTTGAAGATGAACGCCGTCGTAAAGAAATGGAGATGGATAAAGAAGAACAGCTTACCCAGCTTGAACTTTTACGACAGGCACAGGCTGTTAGAAATGAAAGAGAGCAGGCAGAACATCAACGTCAGATGGAAGCTAATGCACAAATGATTCAGCACGAAGAAGAAATGCGCCGTATGTTCCAGAATATGACAGCCGAACAGATTGTTGCGGCAAATCCTGATATTACTCCAGAAGCCGCTGCTGCAATGGCAGAAAAGTTTAAAGCAGAAGCTGCCGCTGCTGCTAACGATAAAACTGCGGAAATGGCTATGAAGCAAAGTACAGACATGCAGGCCTTTATGGAAAAACAGATGCAAATGATGCGTGACATGGCTGTAGCAGGAATGGGAATGAATGCTCAAAATCAACAGCAAATGATGGCTGCAAAAGAGGCCGAGATGAACCGCTTTACAGATGGGGTAAATAATGCAGTTAGTTCTGTAAGTGGGGCTTTGAAAAATCCAAATGCTGTTGTACAGAGAGCAGGTACTTCTGGAAGCAAAGCAGCAAACGTTTGCCCAAGCTGTGGAACTCCTTATACCGATGGTACCATTTTCTGTGAAAACTGCGGTGCTTCATTGTAGGAGAAGATAATGTTTTGTGAAGAATGTGGTGTCCAGCTCGAGCCTGGTGCAAGGTTTTGCGAAAACTGTGGAACCCCAGTCCCTCAGGAAGATATAAAGGAGTGTATTGATTCTCAAGAGACTTATATTCCTTTTAAGTTTGATTCAAACGACTGGGCATCATCATACAAAAAATATAATCAGACTGTTCAAGGAGAAAAAGGAATTATTGTTACAAGTTTGAAGAAACTTTGTTCTCAGCTCAAATGTTCCAATGATTCACTTCTTGATGAAATAATAAATTATACAGCCTATTGTGCAACTTACGGTATTTTTTATTCATTTTTGGATATGGATAATCAAGCCGTTGTAGATTCAAACTCCTGTAGCGTGGCAAATGTAACAAATGCCATGAATAGAATCTGTAATATTTCAAAACCAAAATACGTTTTTATTCTTGGTAATGAGAACGTGATTAATGTTTCAGAATGGAAAAATGAATCTGGTGATAGTGATGATACTGTAACTTCAGATCTTTCATATCAGACATTAAACCTGACATCACCTTGGAATGGACATAATTATGTTTTCGCAGATGTTTTACGAGTTGGAAGGCTTCCTTCGTATGAAGGTGAAAGTTTTGAAAAATTTACTTCATATTTTGAAACTGTGAAGAATTGTGGTTCAAGTTTTTCTAATTTAAAGGCTTATGGGCTTAGTGCAAAAGTTTGGAAAAATGAGAGTGATTATGAATACAAAAGCATTGCTACATCTGTAACAGATTCTGCTCCTAATGTTTCAAATGATACTGTCGAAAGTAGAATTGATAAAGATACTAATCTTCTGTTCTTTAATCTGCATGGAAGTAATCAAACGAAATATTGGTATGGACAAGAAGCGGATTCATACCCAGAAGCCTTTGAACCTCGGAATATTGATACGATTTGCAAACCGTTCTTTCTTGGCGTAGAAGCATGTTATGGTGCGCGATATATCGGAAATCTAACCGAACAGGATAGTATTGTTATAAAAGCAATGCAAAGTGGATGTGTTGCGATGTTAGGTTCTAGTAAGATTGCTTATGGAACCTCTAATCCTCCAGGAAGTTGTGCTGACTTTGTAATAGGAGAATTCTTAAAACAAATTAAAAATGAAGTTTCAGCAGGTGATGCACATGTATTTGGAATAAAACGACTTGTTCAGGAATCCTACGATTTTGATGATTCCGAAATTAAAACAGTTGCAGAGTTTTCCTTATATGGGGATCCTGCCCAGAGAATAAATTTTTCTTCTTCTAAAACTTATGTAGAAGAATCCAATAGTGCAAAAAATATCTTTGGAAAGCCATTCGGACGAACCATTCATGTCGATATTCCTGATATACGCACCGTTGTAAAAATGAATCTTGCTCAGGTAGAAGATAAAATCAAAACACTTATTAATGAATATGTCTATCAGCATTTTTCATATATGAGGGGTATAGAACCTAAAACTTATAAACTGGAAGGAAAAGATTTATATCAATCAATTTATCAAAAGCCAGATTCAAATATTTGTAAAACTGTAAAAATTTATTTTGACAAAAATGGGAAAATAAAAAAGGAGTTGGAATCTAAATGAGTGAAGAAGAAAAAATATCGATTTCTGGTACAGTAATATTTCAAAAAATAAATATTGATTCAAAAAGTGAAAGTTTTCAACCGTTTTTGTATGTTAATAAAGGCCAGATTATTCATCTCTTTTTGAAAGATTCAAATCCTTTTGAAAGTAATATACTAAATCAGTATGATGGCAAATTCATAACAATAAAAGGATTTATGAAAGATAATACTTTTATTGTTGAAGAGTTTTTATCCTCTTAACTTCATAAGTACTTAAATTATGGCATAATTTACTTATTTTTCAGAATAATAATCCAGCAGCTTCCTTGCAAAGGTGTAGGCGTTTTTGATGTCGGTAAAGTTTTCGAAGTAATCTTTGTGATAAACTACACGGCCGTCAAAAAAGTCTTTGGCTTCCTGCAGGGTGATTTCTTTTACGCGTTTGGAAGAAACTATTTTTGTATAAACCGAAAGCATTACTGCAAAGTCGTGAAGAATTGGGACTTTCATGCAGTTTGAAATTGTGCCTCTGCCAATTCCAGGGTCGTTTTGTAAAAGTTCAAAATTGGTTTCCAGGTCCGGCTTAAAATATGGATCAGGCTTAAAATTTGAAAGCATGCATAGGTTATGTGCGCAGGCGTTTCGGATGCGGCGGACTCTAATAATGAATTTGGTATGTGTACCAGTCAATATTCGTCGGATTGATTTACTTTCCTAAGTGCAGCTACAAAATCGCAGCCT
>CAMNDY010000070.1 GCA_946535985.1 uncultured Treponema sp.
GACAATGACACCTGCCATTGAAAATTTACTCTTTAACTGTTAAATTATCCCTATGGACGTAAACGAAAAAAATACCATTGTGCCAATCCGCATGGGAATTGACATTGGTTCTACCACTGTAAAAGTGGCAGTGCTTGATGATGACGACAAGCTAATTTACGGAGACTATCAGCGACACAGGGCAGATATTCGCAACACAATAATCACAGTTGTAAATAAAGCCCTTGATTTTTTGGAAAAAGAACTCCCTAACGGAAAAAATCAGACATTAACAGTAAAAGTAACCGGTTCCGGAGGACTTTCTGTATCTCAGTGGCTTAATGTTCCTTTTGTTCAGGAAGTTATTGCCGCTACAACTTCTGTAAAAAAAATAATTCCTCAAACAGATGTTGTAATTGAACTTGGTGGCGAAGATGCCAAGATTACATATTTTAAAGGCGGAGTAGAGCAGCGCATGAATGGTACTTGTGCCGGTGGTACAGGTGCTTTTGTAGACCAGATGGCTGCCCTGCTCGAAACAGATGCAATGGGGCTCAACGAGCTTGCAAAAGGCGCTCAGCAGATTTATCCTATTGCAGCCCGCTGTGGTGTATTTGCCAAAACAGATATTCAGCCTCTTATTAATGAAGGAGCCCGCCGTGAAGATATTGCCGCTTCTATTTTTCAGGCAGTTGTAAGTCAGACAATCAGTGGTTTGGCCTGCGGTAAGCCTATCCGCGGTAACGTTGCATTTTTGGGTGGACCTCTTCATTTTCTGGACCAGCTGCGCCAGCGTTTTATAGAAACCTTAAAGCTTAAACCTGAAGAAATTATTGTTCCTCAGGATTCTCAGCTTTTTGTTGCAAGCGGTTGTGCCTTTAGTGCAGAGCGAAAGTTTACCGGAGACCCTGATTTTAAGTTCCCGACAATTGAAAGCTTCCGCGAGAGTTTGAAAAATCTTGTAGGGGCTGAGCTTAGTGAAGTTCAGCGTCTTGAACCGCTTTTTAAAAATCAGGCAGAGCTTGATGAATTTGAAGTTCGCCATTCTGAACAGAAAGCAAAACGCGGTGACCTTACAAAAACTCACGGTCCTGTATTCCTGGGACTGGACTCCGGTTCTACAACAACAAAAGCAGTTTTAATAGATAAAGACGGACGTATTATCTGGAACTTCTACGCTCACAATCAGGGAAATCCTGTTGAGCTTGCTGTAAAGGTTCTTAAAGATTTATATGCCCAGCTGCCGGATGATGTTTATATAGCCCGTGCAGTTTCTACCGGTTATGGTGAGGCTCTTTTTCAGGCAGCCCTTGGAGTTGATGCCGGTGAAGTAGAAACCATAACTCACTTCCGTGCCGCAAACTTTTTTGTTCCTGGTGTAGAATTCCTGCTCGACATTGGTGGCCAGGATATGAAGGCCCTGCGCATGAAGGATGGTGCCATTGTTTCCATTCAGCTTAACGAAGCCTGTTCTTCCGGCTGCGGTTCCTTCCTTGATAACTTTGCAAACACCATGGGCATGGACGTAAAGGAATTTGGAAAGATTGCCCTTATGGCCCAGAAGCCTGTTGACCTTGGCAGCCGCTGTACGGTATTTATGAACAGCCGCGTTAAGCAGGCACAAAAAGAAGGTGCTTCTGTTGCAGATATTGCTGCAGGTCTTTCTTATTCTGTAATTAAAAATGCCTTGTTTAAAGTAATTAAACTTCGCAAGGCAAGTGATATTGGAAGTAAGGTTGTTGTTCAGGGTGGAACTTTCTTTAATGATGCAATTCTTCGTGCATTTGAAAAAATTGCAGGTGTTCAGGTTTACCGCCCGGATGTTGCAGGTCTTATGGGAGCTTACGGTTCTGCCCTTACTGCCTATGACCAGTGGCTGGACTTAACTGCACCAAAGCCCGGCGAGCCGGAAGATACAGTTCACGAAGTTCGTTCAGGTATTGCAAAGCTTGAGGATCTTGAAAAGTTTAAGGTTGACCTTGAACTTAAAAGATGCGGAAAGTGTCAGAACAATTGTCTTCTTACTATTAATACCTTCTCTACAGGCTCAGAAAAAAGGACCTTTATTACAGGTAACCGCTGCGAAAAGGGTGCCGAACTTGATGAAGCTGCAGACGGCAAAAAAGGCTCTCAGATTATAGATGCCAGCAACAAGGCAAATACAGACCTCGATGGCGAAGACGACATTGGTAAACTTCCAAATCTTTTTGAATGGAAAACAAAAAGGCTTTTCCACTACGTGCCTCGTAAGCCGGAAGATGCTCCTCTTGGAGATGTAGGTATTCCCCGCGTACTCAACATGTACGAAAATTATCCGCTCTGGTTTACCTTCTTTAATGAACTTGGATTCCGTGTATTGCTCAGCCAGCGTTCAAGCCGCAAGGTTTACGAAAAAGGCCTTGAAACAATTCCTTCGGAATCTGTATGTTATCCCGGAAAAATCTGCCACGGTCATGTTGAATCTCTTTTGCAGCGTGGCATTAAGTTTATATTCTATCCTTGTGCTCCTTATGAAAAGTTAGAAGATAAGGGGGCCGGCAACCACTACAATTGTCCTATTGTAACAAGTTATCCGGAAGTTCTGCGTAATAATATTGATGCTTTAAGACAGGATCCTTCTATATTATTTATGAATCCCTTCCTGCCGATTTACGACAAGGAAGCTTTGGGCGAACGTCTTTGCGAAGAGCTGCTTCCAAAGTTCCCGTCTCTTTCAAAAGAAGCAATTGCATATGCACTCGACAAGGCCTGGGCAGAGCAGGAGCAGTTCCGTCTTGATGTTCAGAAGGCCGGGGAAGAAGCTCTTGAAGAAGTAATTACAAAAGGTGGAAGCGGTATTGTTCTTGCAGGCCGTCCATATCACCTTGACCCCGAAATTAACCATGGTATTCCAGAAATGATTGCGGGGCTTGGACTTGCAGTATTTACCGAGGATTCTCTCGCCCATCTTGGCAAAATTGAACGCCCTCTGCGCATTATTGATCAGTGGACCTATCACAACCGCTTGTACCGTGCTGCCCAGTTTGTTTCAGAAATGCCTGATCTTGAACTTGTTCAGCTTACTTCTTTTGGCTGCGGTCTTGATGCTGTAACTGCCGACCAGGTAGATGAAATTTTACGTGCGAAGAACCGCATGTACACACTCATAAAAATTGACGAAGGAAGTAACCTTGGTGCTGTACGAATCCGCATCCGCTCTCTCATTGCTGCAGTAAAGGCTCGCCGCCGCAACAAGGTTAAACGCTCCTATAAATCATCAGCCTATGAACGTGTTGTGTTTACAGAAGAAATGAAATATACACACACAATCATTGCTCCTCAAATGTCGCCTATTCATTTCCGCCTTATTAAACGTGCCTTTGAATCTGCGGGCTACAATTTTGTAGTTCTTGATTCTGTAGACCCTAAGGCTGTAGACGCAGGTCTGCGCTATGTAAACAATGATGCCTGTTATCCTTCTATTATAGTTGCCGGTCAGATGATGGCTGCCCTCGAAAGCGGTAAGTACGATTTAAATCATGTAAGTCTTCTTATTACACAAACTGGTGGTGGTTGCCGTGCTACTAACTATATCGGTTTTATACGTCGTGCTTTGAATGATGCCGGCTGGGGACATATTCCTGTAATCAGTTTGAGTGCTCTTGGACTTGAAACAAATCCGGGCTTTAAACTTACCATTACTCTTATTGATAAACTTGTAAAAGCCTGTATGATTGGCGATGTATTCATGCGCGTGCTTTACAGGGTTCGTCCTTACGAAGCAGTTTCAGGAAGTGCTAATCAGCTTTACGAAAAATGGAATGATAAAGCAGAAGCCTTCCTTAAAAACGGTGCCGGCTGGGTTGGATATCATAAAATAATCAGGGGAATTGTCCGCGACTTTGATACTCTTCCTCTTAAGCCTATTAAAAAACCGCGCGTAGGTGTTGTTGGAGAAATCCTTGTAAAATTCCATCCTACTGCAAACAATCATATTGTCGAGACTATAGAAAAGGAAGGGGCAGAATGTGTAATGCCGGACCTTGCCGACTTCTTCTTCTATTCCTTCTCGGTTGATATTATCCGCCGCAAGGATTTAAAACTTTCGCGCAAACGTGAACGAAATGCAAAGCTGCTTATCTGGGCACTTGAGCTTTATCGTCAGCGAATGAAGCATTACCTTAAAAAGAGTCGTCGTTTTGATCCACCTTCTTCTATTTACGATATGATGAAAGGTGTCGATGATATAGTACAGCTTGGAAATCAAACTGGTGAAGGCTGGTTCCTTACTGCAGAGATGGTTGAACTTATACACGAAGGTGCACCTAGCATTGCCTGTGTTCAGCCTTTTGCATGTCTTCCTAACCACGTAACTGGAAAAGGAATGATTAAGGAATTAAGACGCAGGTTCCCGGAATCAAATATCTCTGCAATAGATTATGATCCTGGTAGTTCCGAAGTTAATCAGTTGAACAGACTCAAGCTTCTTCTTTCAAATGCACCGGTTGGAAAACATCCTGACGAAGTTGCAGACGGAATGATCCGCATGAACGACGGTACTTTGGTAGAAGGAATTATCAGTATGGCAGAAGGTGCCACCGATGTGGATCCTGCGGAGGAAACAAAATGAAAAAGTTGAACGGAAAGATTTTTATTGGTTTATTCCTGCTCTTGCTGGCAGCTCCGGTTTTTGCCGATTACAATTCCTGGGGCATTCCCGATTCTTCGGAAATTCGAAAGGGGCTTAAAGAGCGATGGTTCGAAGCTTCTCTTGAAGATGTGCGCATGAATCTGCCGGAGATTTACGACAATGATGCGGGTCAGAAGTTTCAGGTACGCCTTGAAGAATCTGATACAACTTATATGATTTTTGTTGCGCCTTGTGCCACAATTAATGTAAAGGTTTATTCAAATAAAGGAATGAGCTATGAGCAGCAGGAGATCTATCCTGGAGAAGCGCCCGGCAGCTGGGTGCTCGTCCGCGATAAAAAGACGGATAAGCCTATAAGAATCCGCTGGTATTTTTCGGTAGACAGCGATATTTATGTTCAGTTTACTCCTTATGGAAGAACCGCCGTTGCCGATCTTTTAATTTACGGAAACTATGCTTCTAAGGGAGCTTCTACAGGCATTCCTTTTGACAAGCTTTATGAGCTTTCCTTTGCAGATGTTATGAAGATGACAGCAATTTCTCTGCCATGGAAATATGTAACAGTGGACGGGGACAAATTTGGCAGCGTACTGCAGATGGCCGGTATGATTCAAAAAAATCTTGGTCGTGTGATGTTTGTACAGAATGCAATGTACGACGAAGACGGAAAACTTATTCAGATTACAAACGGAAAAGCATTTGATACAGAAAATCAGGATCCTTCAAAACTCTATCTTTCTTCTGCCGGCTTTGTAAAATGGATTGCCGATGGTCTTGTTGAACCTATTGCCGGAACAAAATTAAAGCGTGCCCCTCTTGTAAAAGAAACCGTTACTGTAAAAGAAAACGGATACCAGGGTGTGCTTTCTCAAAAATACAATCTTTTCTTTGCCCTCGACTGGATCCGCAACCTTGCCGCAGCAATTACTTCTGTTAATAATGGCAAGGTTTACATGTATAACGAAGCCGGTACCGATGTTACAATTAATCCTTTTGCAGCAACTATAAGCGGGGCAGGTACAGTAAACACCGTTACATTTATAGAAGATACAGGTTATAACGTTTCTGTATTAAAGTCGCTTTTATATGTGCTTGCTGCTACCGAAAGCGGTAACTTTTATTTTGGTGCAATCCGCGAAACAGATAAAACTATAACCCCGGAAATCAAAGTTTTTAATGATTGTGTTGCATTTTTCCCTTATTTTAGCAGTAACGGTTCCTTTGGTTGCTTTGTTTATATGAATGGTAAACAAATTTCGCTTGATGACTTTTGTATGATTTATCCGGATGCTTATATTTATCTTACAAGAGCCCGTGCGAGCAATGATTTTTATCCGGAGTGATAAACGGATTATTTTATGAAAAAGAAATTCTTACTTATAGTTTCGGCCCTGCTTTTTTTAGGGGCAGGTGCGTCAAAACTTTTTGCAGCTCCGTCGGAACTTGATATTTACAATAACCTCAATATTTATTCAAATGCGGGCTATTACCCGGGCGTTGTAGTTCAGGCAGAGCTGCTCGAAAATAATTATCCCGAATCTGTTTTTATTGTCGAAGCCCGCATTGCAAAAGGTCAGGCTCTTACAATTCTTAAGCGTTACGAAGAAGCCGAAGAAACTTTTGCAGCAGTTCTTTCTTCAATTCATTTTGGTGCTGCCGATTATGCAAAGTGCTGGTATTATCTTGGTCTTGCTTATTACAGCGACGGAGATTATACAAATGCCCTTAATGCTTTTCATACAACCTGTGATGTTGAACAGCGCGAAAATAAAATTGAATATTATCCGTCTGCTCTTTTATATGCAGGTCGCATAAATTATTTTATGGAACTTTACCCAAAGGCTGTGCCTCTTTTTGAATATGTAGTTACAAACGGCGGATATTTTTCAAAGCCGGAATATGATGAAGCCTTGCAGAAGCTGCTTTTTTCTTATAACTCAAGTGGCGACTATGCAAATACAATAAAGCTTTACGATAAACTTGAAGCCTCTGATTATTCCGATAAAGTTTTTGCGGGGCTTACAATTTATGCTGCCGATGCTTATGAAAAAATTGGGGATGTGAATCAGGCATACCAGATTCTTAATAAAAATCAAAATGATGATTTTAAAGAAATGCTAAGCATCTTCCGTCTGAATCTTGGAGTTGCCGCTTACAGCAAAAAAGATTACGCAGGCGCTTTAGAATATTTTGACCTTGCAGAAGAAAGTTCCTCCCCAGAGGTTCTGCTCCCTTGTTTTATTTACCGCCAGAAAATTGCCCTTGATAAGGGTGGCAAAAAAGCAGTGGGACAAGTTGAAGAAGCTTTGAAGCAAAAGGAAGAAGACATTTTTGCAGCAGCTCTGGATATTCCGGGACTTGCCGATTCTTACTGGTCCCTTATGCTTCGCTGCAAAGCCTTTGATTCGCCTTCAAAAGATCAGGTTCTTTCTGCTTATAATTCTATAAAAAAGCCTTCGGCAAAAGATGCTTATACATGTGCTTTTATTGTGCGCCAGAGGGACAGCCTTCTTGCAGAAGAGATTCTCGCCCCCTTTAGCTCAGATACTCAATGTGCAAAACTCTATGCAGCCCTTCTTGCAAAAAATGGTAAGTATGAACTTTCTGCTGCTCAATATAGTTCGCTTGCAAAAAATAGAAAGCTGGACGGTAATGGTCGGCTTGAATATGCAAAGGTTTTGTATCGTCTTAAGAACTGGCGCGACTCTTATGACCAGGCTCTTGCTTCTAATAAATATCAGGGCTTTTACCTTGCAGGACTTTGTAAATTTAATCTTGCGGAATACAGGTCAGCCTACGAGCAGCTTACAAAATATGTAAACTCAAAAGGTACTATTTCAAAATATCAGAGGCTTGCAAATTATTATAGGGGCTTGTGTTCTTATAAAATTTCAGATTATAAAAACGCCTATAAAATTTTTGCAGCTTTCTCATCAGATTATAAAGAACGCGATTCTTTTGCATACAGAGCCTGCGAACTTGCTGCAAAATCGGCCCTCATGGATGGCGACCTTAAAAATGCAGCTTTCATGGCAGAAAAAATGATTGACGCTTCTATGACTCAAGTACAAAAAGAGGATGCTGTAATTTACTGCTCCGAAATTTATACAGACTGCAGGGAATACGACAAGGCAATAAGCATTCTGCAGGCTCAGGCAAATGACGGCTCTGATTTTGCAGTCCGCTGTATTCTTGCAAGTGCCGAAGTATTTGTAAAAAAAGGCGACCTTGACAGTGCCGATTCTGCTTATAAAAAAATCACAGTTGAGGCTGCCGGAAAAGATAATGCAGAATATGCAGCCTACCGTTCAGGTGAGATTTTTTATGCAGCCCAAAAGTATGATCAGGCTCAGCAGCGTTTTACAAAATATCTTTACGATTATGTAAACGGAAAATATACAGATGCTGCCTATTATTTTAGCGGCGACTGTAACATGCAGACAGGTGACTATGACCTTGCAATCATGCAGAATACAACGCTGGTAACAAAATATCCAAAGAGCATTTATTCTTATGCTGCTTATAAAAATTTGCTGCAGGCATATTACTATCAGGAAAACTACCGCGATGCACTTTCTACTGCACGCCATATTGTCCGAGATTACAACGATCAGGCTCTGGCCGATGGAATTGGTCAAAGAGTTGTTGAACTTGAACGCATTGTTAGCGGAACAGACCGAACAATTGTAGAAAAGAACAGTGAATACGAAAGGGCAGGTAAAACTGCTTCTAAAAAAGGACGCATTGCAGGTTCGGAACTTGTTCAGCTTTATGCAGAGCATGGTATGAATGATGAAGCACTTGCCCTTGCTCTGGAACTTTTGAATTATCAGAAAGATGGTGATGAAATGTATTATGCCGCACAGAATGCAGATTTCCTTGCGGGCTATTATTATACATCGGGCGAGTCTAAAAAGGCCGCCGAGTATTATTTAAAAGCTGCAGAATATTACAGGTCTAGCGGACAGGATGATAGCGATAAAGCCGCCGCTGCTTTGTATTCTGCAACAGATGCCTTTATGGCAGCAGGGCTCAGGGGAGACGCAGAAGTAACTGCAAAAACTCTTGTAGAACTTTATCCAGATACAAAACAGGGCAGCAAAGTAATGAATCTTTTGAAGTAAGGGGCAGGAATATGATGAAGATAAGAAAATATATTTTTGGATTAGTAGCATTTGGAATGTTCACGGCTCTGTCTGCTCAAAACAGCTCTGAAGAAAGTCAGATTGAACTTCCTGATTTAACTACTGTTGTAAGCGGGGCAGAGGAAGAAGAAAGCATTGCTCCAGCTCCTGATTTTGATGATGTTTTAGAACTTCCCTTTAATTCCGGAGACCTTGTTCCGGTGCTGCCTGCTGCTGCCGTTGGTGACGAAGCCGCTGTTGTAAATGCAACAAACGATGATTTGCAAAAAGACATTTATGCAGAAGGAACAATTGGTGGCGGATATCCTGCAGCCTTTACCGGCGATTTTGAAATCTCACGTCTTTATGGTGCAGATCCATTTAAAATTTCTTTTGCTCATAATTCTGCTGCCGGTTTTGCAGGTCATAATCTTGCAGACGGTTACAGCAATCATTCAACTTTAATTGGCGTAGAAAAAGATTTTATCCGTAAATCTCTGCGCTGGGGTTTTGCAGGCCGCTATGAAGATTGCGGAAACGGGCTTCAGAGTAAAACAGAAAGCATTGCCGCAAATAATCAGGATGCTGTGGGACTTTCGGCAAATGTATTATGGGAGCTCCCAAATGATTTTGAACTTGCTTTTAATGCGGGCAGTGAATTTTATTATCGCTTTGCAGATATCACAAAAAATTCATCAGATACTTTTGCAGTTCCAGACTGGATTAGAAATACTTCAAGAATCACTGCTGACCCAAAATTAAAAATCTCCTGGATACACGAAGGTTTTGATATTTCTTTCAGCTCCCTCTACAATCTTGAAGCCTGGAATAAAGTTGTAAACCGTGGAGAGTTTGATCTTGGTTTTGCCTGGCACAATGAGAAAATCAAACTCTTTGCAGACGCCGGACTTGTTGTAGGAAATTACATTGGAAATAATCCTGTAATTCCACCTTTTACTCTTGGGCTTGAAACAAATCTTCCTGTTTATTTTTCGGATAGAGAGTTGAATCTTTCTTTGTGTGGAGGTCTTCTTTCTCAAAGACAGACGACTGCCCAACTTGAAAGCTCATATAAGTTTTCAGGTATAGATTTCTTTACTTCTGAAAGCTCAGACTGGTATGGAGAACTGTCAATCTTAGTTCCATTAAAAACTTCATTTACCGGAACCGTTGCAGCCGGTCTTTATAGCACCGCTTTTGAAAATGGAGTATGGACACCTGATTATGATGACCCGGCAAAACTTGTATCGGGCTTGTATACCTTCTCTCAGAAAAATAGAAAGGAACTTTATACCGATTTTGCCTTTACCTGGAAATACAAGATTTTTGCCGCTACAGCAAAATATCATGCTTACTGGCTCGAAACTCCGGTTCTTGAAGATAAGCACACAATCAGTGTAAACCTTGCCCTTCAAAGTCAAAAGGGCTTATGGGGTGCAAGCTTAGATACAACTTATGTACTTGATTCATCAGACAAACCTGTAATCAGTCTGGAAGGATATGTGCAGGCATCTTCTGCAGTGCGCATTGTTCTTTCGGTTAATGATATGTTAAAATTGCTTGGTGCAGAAGAACGCCTGTATGCCGGACAATATGTCTCAAACAGCGGAAATGCATCTTTAGCCGTAAAATTTTTATTTTAGGAGCAAAAAATGATAGAAACTTTAAAATCTGGCGGACTTTTGATGATTCCAATTATTATCTGTGGAATCATTGCAACTTTTATAATTGTCGAACGCTGCATTTATTTTGCAAGTATTCGCAAAAAGGATGAAACCCTCATTTCAAACGTAAACGCTTCTCTTGCAGTTGGAGACTACGAAGCATGTGGTGCCGCTTGTGCTCAGGCAGATACTCCAATGTCACAGGTAATCAAAAAGGCAATAGATAGCCGCCGTTATGAAGAAAGCGATATTCGTGATCTTGTAGAAGCAGAGATGGATTTTGTAGTTCCCCGCTTTGAACACTTTTTAACACCGCTTGGAACAATTGCAAACATCGCAACCCTGCTTGGACTTTTGGGAACAGTAACAGGAAACATCAAGGCCTTTGGTGTACTTGGTGCCGGTGGTTCTATGGGAGATCCTGCTTTGCTGGCCGGTGCAATTGCCGAAGCCCTTGTTACAACAGTTGCAGGTCTTATAGTTTCAATTCCATCAGTTATTTTCCATAACTATTTTGTTTCACGCGTAAACCGCCGCATTGTTGAAATGGAAGCTCATGTAACTTCTATTGTATTAAAGCTCACAGGACGTATTAAATAATGAGAATGAAAAGCAAAAGGGGAAGTATCCGCTCAAATGTAGATATGACCCCAATGATTGATATAGTTTTTCAGCTGATTCTCTTTTTTCTTGTTTCTACAACCTTTGCGATTCTGCCCGGAATAAAATTGAACCTGCCTCAGAGTCATACTTCCGAAGGAACTTCTGTTCAGGGAATTACGATTACAGCTGATGCAGACGGACTTTTGTTCTTTAATGAAAAAGAAGTTTCGGCTGAGGACTTGAAAAAGGAGCTTGTGCTTTATGATACAGGCGACTTGAAAAAAGAAGAGTTCCCTGTTTCTTTAGAAGCCGATTCCGAAGTTACTAACGGAACTATTGTAAGTATTTTTGATATTATCCGCGAAAGTG
This sequence comes from uncultured Treponema sp., assembly GCA_946535985.1. Taxonomy (GTDB): domain Bacteria; phylum Spirochaetota; class Spirochaetia; order Treponematales; family Treponemataceae; genus Treponema_D. Next base: position 11,370 of record CAMNDY010000070.1, read on the forward strand.
GTTATTCAGTAATAAATCTAAGGACCGCCAGCGAGAAAAAGGGAAATAATTAGTTATGTTGAAGCAGCCTTTGTTTGGGCAAGACAGTTCTCCTCATAAAACAAGCTTAATCTTGAGCCTGATTATTACAGGTGTGCTTTGGATTCTTTTTATTATTGCAAGCTTCTTTATAAAGTTTGCTCCAAAACACAAGGAATATAAAGTTGTCCAGATTGTCTTAGACACAGCAAAAAGTCCCGTGCCTCCTGAGGTCCAGGAACAGTCCGCAGCACCTGAACAAGCTCCTGCACCTGCTGAACAGTCCGTGGTCCCAGAACAAACTCCTGCACCAGCTGAATCGCAACCCGTGGTCACTGAGCCTGTCGAAGTGCAACCTTCAAAGCCCGTGGTTACCGAGCCAAAACCCGCTCAAAAATCACAGCCAAAAACAACTCCTTCTCCTGCTAAAAAAACAGAGCCTGTACAAAAATCGGAACCTGCAAAAAAAGAATATACAAAAGTTCCTGAATTTACAGAGTATGCCACAGACTATTCTGATTTTGACTTTAACAATGTGTCTACAAGTAAGCCAAAGGAATTCGACTGGTCTACATTTGACGACACCAGCTCCTCTTCAGAATCTGAGCCCGCAGTAAGCCAGAAGGTAGAAAAAGTAACTACTCAATCAGCAATGCAGGGTTCTGCCGCAAGTACATCAACATCAAATCAGCGTCAGACAAGCTCAAGTTCTACAACAACTACAAATAAGCAGACTTCTTCAAACTCGGCTTCAAGTTCTACAAGCAGTGCCTTGAGGAATATAAAATCGGCATCCTATACCGCTTCAACCGGCGACAGTCTTAAAGCAATTACAAATGCTAAAACCTCAAAATCTTCAGATGGTCAGATAAGCATGCAGATGCAGGATGGTACAACCCGTGTCCTTCGCGATCCGATTACACCTGCAATAAAGCTTTCTACTCAGGCTGCGGCTTTAATAGACAGCGATAGAACTGTAAATATTGAATTCCGCGTCCTGGCCGATGGAAACGTTCCTAGGGGAGAAATCAGAATCACTCCGGAATCAATCCTTCCTCCAAAAGTGCGCGAAGAAATCTATAATCAGCTCTGCCAGTGGATTTTTGATGCAGGTTCCTCGGCTGCCTACGCTTCGTTTGAGTACACAATCGTAAAAAAATAAGGATTTTTCGTTAAAAAGTCTTATTCTTGCACACTAGTATACAAGTTTTTCTTGAGATTTTTGTTCCTTCGTGATATTATAAAAAAGAAGAGAAGAATTAATTTTTTGGAGATTTTTTACTATGGAAATGACTTTGCGCTGGTATGGAACCGGCTTTGACTCTGTTACTTTGCAGCAGATTAGACAGGTGCCTGGTGTTCACGGCGTTATTACAACTTTATATGATTCTGTTCCGGGAGATGCCTGGGAACTTGCTGCTATTCAGAAAATCAAGGCTGAGGTTCAGGCTGCAGGACTCAAAATTGCTGGAATTGAAAGCGTAAATATTCACGATGATATTAAGATTGGTGGCGGCGACCGCGATAAATATATAGAAAACTACATTAAAACTCTGGAAAGGTTGGGGCAGGAAGATATCCACATGGTCTGCTACAACTTTATGCCTGTTTTTGACTGGACCCGTTCTGAACTTGCCCGAGTTTGCGAAGACGGTTCAACAGTTCTTGCCTATAACTCAAAGGCTATCGATGGCGTAAAACCGGAAGAAATGTTTGCCTCTATAGACAAAGATTCAAACGGCTTTATTTTGCCTGGCTGGGAACCTGAACGCATGGCCCGCGTAAAAGAGCTTTTTGAAATGTACAAATCTGTGGACGAAGAAAAGCTTTTCAATAACCT
>CAMNDY010000071.1 GCA_946535985.1 uncultured Treponema sp.
TCAATTGCAAATCCTGATAAGAGGATTGTCTGCTTCTCTGGTGACGGTTCCATTATGATGAACGTTCAGGAGATGGCAACTCTCGCAGAACTGAATCTGCCGGTAACTATCATCGTATTCCAGAACGGAACACTGGGAATGGTTTACCAGCAGCAGAAATATCTTTTTGAAAAAAATTACAGCGCTTCTGTTTTTGGACGCGAACCGGATCTTTTGTCTATTGCCCGTGGCTTTGGTATTGAAGCTATTGACGGTGACAGCGATCCTGAATGGTACAAAAAAGCCTTTGATAAGACCAGACAGAACAAGCCTTGCTTTGTACGCATTAGTGTAGACAGCGAAGAAAATGTTCTTCCTTTTGTACCAGGCGGCAAGGCTAACATAGATTCAATAAGAGACTAATATGTCACTCAACTGTAACGAAATAAATCTTATTCTCAAAGAACTTGATCTTACCGGTGCCTTTATTCAGGAAATTGTGCAGCCGGGATTTGATATGCTGGCGCTTTATACTTACAAGGAAGGGGCCGCAAAAACTCTTGTGATTTGTACCGCGCAGAATGCAGTGCGTTTGAATGAGACTCGTCGTAAGATTACTAAAAATGATAAGCCGCTGCGATTTATGGAATTTTTGCGTTCGCACATTAAAGGCTGCCGCATCAACTCTTGTGAACAAGTTGGATTTGAGCGCGTTATAAAAATGGAGCTTAGTCGCCTTGTAGCTGCCGACGAAAAAAAGGCTAACCAGCAGACTGTTCATCTTTCTCTTGTAAAAAAGCCTGTGCTTTCTAAAGAAGAACTGGCCTCGCAGCAGGAAGCCGAAGAAATTGAAGAAAAATATATTCTTTACATAAAGCTCTGGAATAACGCCGCCAATGTGATTTTGTGCGACACAGAGGGGACAATTCTTGAACCAATGTTCCGCAGACCTGAGCGCGGGGAAGTTAAGGATAAGACCTTTACTCTTGAAGTGAAGGCTGTTGATGAAACGGCTATTCTAGAGAAATACCCTGTTCGGGAATGGGACGGGGTTTTAGGGGCAGAGCCCCTAGGCGAAGGGGTAGCGGAAAACGCCGCAGGCGGTTGCAGCGAGGGGAAGACCTTCCCCTCCTTCAACTCTTTCATCGACTGGTACTACAGTGAGCAAACCTCATCTCTTTCGCGGGCGGCACTGCTGGAAAAAGCGGAAAAATGGTACAACCAGAAGCACTCTAAAATGGAGGCGGCACTGAATAACCTTTTGCAGAAGAAGGAACGCTTTGAAAATGCAGAAAGTATAAAGCATGAAGGAGACTTGATTTTAACATACGGGCATCTTATTGACGGAAGCTCTAAGTTTTTGGAATGCGAAGACTACGAAACTGGAAAAACGCTGAGGATTTTGATTGATCCTAAAAAATCGGCCCAGGAAAATGCCCAGAATTATTATAAAAATTATAAAAAGGCTGTATCTGGTGCAGAAGAGCTTGAAAATGATATTGAAGCAACCCGCCGCCAGATAGAAAAACTGGACGCTCAATACCAGCAGATTTGCAGTGAGCAGAATCCTGTTAAAATTGAACAACTTTTACGCCGTGACACTACCCCAAGTCAGCAAAAAAAGAAAAGTCACCCCGGCCTGGACTACACTATAAACGGCTGGTACATTCTTGTTGGCCGCGATGCAAACGAAAACGACGATCTTTTACGCCATCATGTTCGTGGAGATGACCTTTGGCTGCATACGCGAGACTTTCCCGGCGGCTACGTCTTTATAAAAGCCCGTAAAGGAAAGACTGTTCCTCTTGATATTCTTCTGGCTGCCGCAAATCTTGCAGTTTACTACTCCAAAGCCCGCAGCAACACAAAAGTGGACCTCTACTACACCCACGTAAAATACCTCCGCCGCGCCAAAAACGGTCCCAAAGGCCTGGTCCTCCCCACCCAGGAAAAAAACCTCTGTATTACTCCGGATAAAGCGCTACTCACCCAAATTTTCAATATGCATGAATAATATGATACTTGGATTATTCTAAAAAGCATTCTACTAGAAGAAGTAATTTAAAAATGATATGCGCGAAGGAGAGTACGGATTTCAAAAAACTTCTGGAGTGCTGCCGCGTGAGCGGCATTGTATATAATTACAAGTGCACTCCAGCGTTAGTGCGCTAGCGCACGGTTTTGAAATCCGTACTCGACTGGGAGCATATCATTTTTCCCATGAATTCACATTTTTAATGACTTTTTTACATTATTATAGTATAATATTTTAGTGTATATTTTAAATTTGGGTGAAATAGACGCTGTTGCTTTTGATATTGACGGAACACTGTACCGCAACATAGTTTTCTACATCAAGGTTCTGCCCCACTATCTTAAGAACTGGCGCTTTTTCATGAAGTTCAACAAAGTGCGCTCCATGCTGCGTGCAGACAAGAGAAATGAGAAAGGCTACAACGATCTTTTCAGGTCACAGAGCGGGTTTCTTGCAAAGGAACTTGGCTGTACCCTTCAAGAGGCCGAACAGCTTATCACTGATATTGTCTACGAAGGACTCAGGCCTTATTTTGAAAAAATTAATGCCTGCAAGGGAGCCCAAAAACTTATACACAAGCTCAAAGAGGCTGGACTCAAGATTGCACTTCTGTCCGATTTTCCGCCTGAACAGAAAGGAGACATCTGGGGCATAAAAAAGGACTGCGATTTACTTTTGAGTTCAGAATTGATTGGAGCCCTTAAGCCTTCGTCAAAGCCTTTTGAGGAATTGTCGGAAAAGCTTGAAGTTCCGGTTGAGCGCATACTTTATATAGGAAACAGCCACGCTTATGATGTTGCTGGTCCTAAAAAGCTTGGAATGAAAGCTGGTTGGTTTGTACCTTGGATAAGGGGAATATTCGGGGCCAGATCAAAAATCGCAGATATTACCTTCTGGGATTATAAGCAGCTGGACAAGTTTATATTTAATAAAAGCTCCGATTAGCTTCGGAATCTTAATAAAATGGGTGGGGAAAAAAAGTGGATATCGTAATTTCAATTCTCATTGCTTCTGTTATTTCTCTTGGAATTTCAATTTATTTCCATGAAATAACCAAAAAAAACAATGCGATGAATCGCGTAAAAACCTATGCCGACTCTCGCAAACAGGACATGGAAGATTCCTACAAAACTCTGGAAAATCACTTCAACATGCTTGTGGCAGAATTTGATTCCCGTCAGAATCAGGCCAATGCAGCCGTAAAGCTTTTAACCCAGCAGAACAAGGATTTTGAACAGAAAATTGAAAGTCTTGATAAGAGTATTAAGGCTGTTCAGAATATTGAAGCCCAGATTAACAGCTATTCAAAAATCCTTGACGAATTAAACGAAATGTCTGCAAATGTTGAGGAAAATCTTTTGCGCATCCAGAAAGAAAGCGTAATTGTTAATAAACTCAACGAGCGCCTCGATAAGCAGCAGCAGACTGTTGATAACATTGATAAAAAGATTCCACAGGTTACACAGAAATTCTCCGAAGAAAACGCAGAACAGCTTAAAGCAGTCGGCACCACCCTCCTTGATGAATACAAAAACTATGCCGACAAAATTGCAGGCGAAATCCGCAAGTCTCAGACCGAAGCCGAAAATGCTCTTGCAAAAATCAAGCAGCAGATTCAGGAAGCTTACAACCAGGCCGCAGCAAAAGCAGAATCTCTTGAAAATACAGCCTTTGAACATTTGAGCCAGCAGGCAACAGAACGATCTCAGCAATATATTGCAGAAATCAAAAGCCAGAATGCCCAGCTCGATTCGCAGATTACAAAATCTTTCAAAGAGTCGGAACAGAAGCTTGTTGAAAGCATAAAAGCCGACCTTACAAAGATGAACGAAAATTTCCAGAAGAGTATCGATAATCTTTCGAACAATTATACAGGAAAGGTTCAGGCCCTTCACACAAAATACAACGAGCAGCTTGATTCTGTTTCAGGTAAAAACGAAGGAATCATCAACAAGCTTCAGGCTCAGTTCAACGAAGACTTTACCCGCATTGACCAGAAGTGCAAATCTGACTTTGAAAAAATCAGTCAGCGTTACGAAGAAAACTACTCTACCCTTACCCAGAAATATGATTCTGACTATAACAGCTTTACTACAAAATACGACGAAGCCGTTGGAAAACTTACACAAAAATATGATGACACTCTGGGCAAAATCACACAGAAATATGACGGCCAGATTTCTTCTATTACAGCCAAGGGCGACAAAGAAATTGTTGATTATGAAGCAAAGATAAATGCAGATATTCAGAAGATGAAGTCTGATTATACAAAAGCTTTTGACTCTGCAACAGCAATTAACAATACAAAAATCAATGAGTTTAATCAGAACTTTGTTACAGAACAGCAGCGCCTTAAGTCTGAATATGACCTTGCTGTAAATCAGATGGCTCAGGAAAGCACAGGTAAACTCGAAAGCCTTGAAAACAGCATTAATCAGGAAATTACTTCCTTTGCAGAAGAATGCAAAGGCCAGATTAATTCTTTGCAGAATGATTATTCGAGCCAGCTTTCTGAATTTAAGAATGATATTGGAAGTCGACTTTCTGATGTTGAAAATGAATACGAAAGCAAGACTTCTGCTCTTGAAACAAATATCCGTGACCTTACAGAACGTTACGAAACCGAAGAAGAAGGTCTTCAGAATGTATTTACAGAACGTCTTCGTGCCCTTAATGAAGACTACAAGCAGCGCATTGCAGAAATCAGACTTTCTCTTGAAGAGAGCTTAAAGCAGTGTAACGAAACTTCTGAATTCCTTAAACGCGATGTTGATGGAAATTCACAGAGCCTTCAGACTATTCAGACAGAGCTTGATGAAGAAATTAAGATTATGCAGGAACGCTATGCAGGACTTTATAAGGATGCACTTGCTTCTGCAGATCAAAAAGAAAAGGATGCTCTTGATACATTTAATCAGGGAGCAAAAGAAAAAATCGACGAGTACGCAGACCTTATCCAGCAGAAAATTGATGCCCTTCAGGAAAACATTACAAACCAGATTAAAGCCGTTTCTCTTGAATCAAGCAATTCAATTCACGAAGCCGAAAGTGCAGTTGCCGATTTGCAGAAGGAAACTAGTGCTGCTAACCAGAAGGCACAGGCACTGCAGCCAGAGCTTGATGAACGCATAAAGATTATCAATAAAGAGCTTGAAGACTTTAAGACAGATGCAGAAATCAAGCTTAACAACATGAACAAACAGATTACAGATGCTGTTAAACGTTCAGTTGCCGAAAGTGAACAGACTCATCTTAATATTCTTGAAGGAATTGATGAACAGCTTCATTCTTACAAAAAGGATATTGAAAACAAGCTTGCTCAGATTCAAAACAGTGGTTCCGATATTGATACTCTTGAAAAGAGTTTACGCGGAGCCATGCAGGAAGTTCAGTCCCGTGTACTTGGAGACTTTGATAAGTTTACAAGTGAACAGCAGCGCAAGCACGAAGAATTCTCTGCTCAGATTAAAGAGGATTCTCAGACTATTGAGACAAGACTCCAGGAAATTGATAAGTCCCTTGATGAACTTAAGAATACTGCAACCGGCAGCATGAGCGCCAAGCTTATTGATTTTGAAAAGTCCTTTAACAACACAATTCTTACAAAGAACAACGAAATTGATTCACAGCTTTCGGGCTGGAAGGTTGACCTTGATACTAAGCTCAGTGAAATTGCAGGTAATTACGAAGCACAGAGAAAGGACCTTGAACAAAATTATCTCAATGACCTTAGAACAAATCTTGCTTCTATTACATCAAAAGCAAATGAACAGTATGACACACTTGCCGAAGCAATTGAAAAATCTAAGCTTGGAATGGAAAAAGATATTTCTGAAATTCAGGAAACTATCAATGACTTCCAGGATGAAACAAGAAGCAAGATTTCTCAGATTTCTACAAGCACAGACAAAGAGTTTAAGAAAGAACTTGATGGTGCCCTTTCTAAAGTTCAAACAAACCTTGAGCGTACACAAAACGAACTGCTCACTGATTTACAGTCTTTTGAACAGAGTATCCGTGAGCGCCAGGAAACAAGCACATCTTCTATTGATGCAGCCCTTGCAGAATTCAACACCTGGAAACAGCAGCTGCGTTCTCAGTTAGATGGGGCTAACAGCGTATTCCAGGATGAACTCACAGCCTTTAAGACAGCTTCTGATAACAGTCTTGAAGAAACCCAGCAGAAGATTAATGACGATATGCGTAAGTATGCTACTTACATTCAGGAACAGCAGAATGATTTGAGCGAGAAAATTACCTCTTTGCAGAACAAGACAGAATCTTCTATGAAGGAATACGAAGAACGTTCTCAGGAGATTCTCACTCAGCTTAGCGACACTTACACCAAGATGCTTGAAGATACAGAAGCACGTGTTAAGGCTCAGAATGAAGATTCTGCACAAAACCTTGCCCAACTCAAAAAAGATATTCAGACTGCATCAGAACAGAACCGCGCTAACCAGGCACAGTTTGTTCTTAAGATGCAGAACGATGCAAATGACCTTCAGGTTCGAATGGGAGACCTTACCAAAGAGCTCCAGTCTATTCAGTCAAGCATAGGCGTTTACGAACGTGCAGATGCTATGAAGCGCCACCTTGATGAAGGTCTTGATGAATTGAACAACCGCATTGAACAGCTAGACGGATTTACAGATACCGCAGAAGATATTACAAAGCAGTATAATTCAATTGTTCGAATGAACGAAGAAATTGAACGCGAGCTGAACAACATTGAGCAGCAGAAACAGCGTGTTACAAATCTTGAACAGAAGTTTGGTCAGCTCTTTGCTTTGTCTAACACAATTGATGAAAGAATTCAGACACTCAACAATACTTCTGATGACATCAGCACAATGGAAGTTGCTGTACGAGATTACACAGACAAGCTTGATATTGTATCGCAGCAGTATGAACGTCTTGCCAAGAAGGATGACGTTATCAACAGAGTTCTTAAAGATGTTGATACATCCTTTGCTAACCTCAAGGATATTGAGCAGAGAATTGCAGATTGTCAGCGACAGGTTACTTCTTTGCCAAGAGAAATCAAGGAAGTTCAGGAAAATGTTGACCGCATTCTTAAGAGCGGACCAAAGATTACCGAAGCAGCAGGCAAACTGCAGAACCTGGATAATGTTATTAGCGAAGCCGAAAAGAGAATTGACAATATCACAGCTACAAACACAGGTATTAAAGAAGCCCAGTTAAAGCTTGAACAATTTGGCAAAGATGTCGATAACAAGTTCAAGGTTCTTCATGACATTACAAAGAATGAAGTAAGCAAGAGCAGACCTTCTGCGGACAAAGGAATTCCACCTCAGATGAAAGAGACTATTAAACAGCTCAAACGTGAAGGCTGGACAATTCCTGAACTTGCAAAGAGATTCAACAGAACTACAACAGAAATTGAACTTTTGCTTGAGCTTCCGGATTAAGGATTAATAAAATTATTTAGATAAAAGGCAAACAACACTTGCTTCAACTGCTTCGCTTGTACCAACCGGTGGGAGTTTCTCACCGGTTTTTGCTTTAACAAAGACCTGCTCTGGAGCAATATCAAGAGTGTGGGCAATTGATTCAATTACCTTCCGGCGGTATGGAATGAACTTTGGTTTTTCAAGTTTGATTACACAGTCCAGGTTTTCTATCTGCCAGCCCTGTGCATAGACTTTTTCCATAACAGTTTTTAAAAGCTCTGCAGAATCGGCGTCTTTCCATTTGGCTTCTTCGGGTGGAAAAAAGGAACCTATATCACCAAGACCAGAGGCACCAAGTACTGCATCTGTAATTGCATGATAAAGAACATCTCCGTCGGAGTGGCCGTCTTCGCCTTTTTCAAAAGGCAGCTCTACCCCACCAAGCAGCAGGCAGCGGCCTTCGACCAATCTGTGAATGTCATAACCAAGTCCTACACGAATCATGAAAGGCCTCCTTTAGCTCGCAATGCTTCACCCTTTTCAATATCCCCGGGATAAGTTATTTTTATATTTTTAGGGTCCCCTGTAACAAGCTTTACAGGACCAACATATTTTCCCCAGATTTCAGAATCATCTGTGTAATCGTGTCCGTCGGCAGCAGCTTTTTTATGAGCCTCAAAGAGTTTGGCAAAAACAAATCCTTGTGGAGTTTGAATTGCAGTAAGATGACTTCGCTGAAGATGCTTTACTATAAAACCATTTTCATCTATTTCTTTAATTGTATCGGTTGGAGTTATGCCGGGAGCTGCCGCTTCAAATTCCTGACTTGCAAGAAGGACAAGCTGGATCTGCTGTTCAGAAACAAAGGGGCGGGCTCCATCGTGAATCAGAACATACTCCGGCAGACCAGGCTTTTTCTTTATATGCTCAAGCGCATTCAAAATTGATTTTTGACGGGTATTACCACCCTGAACATATTCAACCTTTTCTTTCATTTCATCATCAAATTCAAAAAAGGCAGAAACAGCTTCTGCCGCTTCGTTAGTTCCGTTCATAGGAACAGTTACAATTATATGAGAAATTTCAAAAGGTTTGTCTTTGTTTTTAGAAGCCTGTTCAAAAGCTTTTACACAGGAAGAAAGAACTGTACCATCACCTAATGGAAGGTATTCTTTTTTAATTGTGCCGCCCATCCTTGTAGAAGAACCGGCAGCAGTTATTATCACAGCGACTTTTGCAAGAGTGGAAGAAGCTCCACCCCGCTGATTAGAAGGAATCATCATCCTCGTCAAAATCTCCTTCTGCATCGTCCATATCGTCCGAAGCTCCATCGTCATCATCCAGATCATCATCACGACGGCGAGATTTTTCATTAACGTCATCCATCAAATCATCATCTTCATCATCATCAAGCTGGATTGTGTGTTTAACACGAGGGGCTGCTCCAGGAGGTTCAAGCTTTGTGTGAATAGCAGCTTCTATTTCTTTAGAAGGTTTACCAAGTGCAAAAGAAATTTCGTCTTCAAGAAGTTTTTTTGCCGAATCATAAAGTTTGCGTTCCAAAATCGGCAATTCTTTTACTTTGCTTCGGTTATAAAGACAGCGTACAATTGTGGCAATATCTTTAACTGTACCTTTTTTAAGAAGGTCAAGATTCATCTGATAGCGTAATTTCCAATCCGAGGTAATTGGTTCAAATTCTGCAGATAAAAGTTCAAGCGCTTCCTGTGCCTCTTTTGCAGACACAATATGGCGGATTCCAAGTTCTTCTGCTTTTGCAACAGGAACCATGACAATCATATCAGAAGCCTCGATATAAATCTTATAATAAAGATTCATTTCGTCTTTAAATTTCTTTTCGAAGATTTCTGTTACGACGCCAACACCCTGGCTTGGATAAACGACCTTCTGGTTAACTTTGAATTTTGTTTCCATACGAATCTATTATATCACAAAAAAAGGAAAAATTCAAATTATTGCAAAACAATAATCTTAGTCATCATCATCAGAATCTGTTTGTGTTTCGGCAGCAGTTTGAGGGTCCATCTTCTTTGCAACATCAGACTCCTCTTCTCTGTCTCCAGCAGTACGCTTGCTTACAACTATTTCAACAGCAACCATTACAAGACCAATTATTAAACCGCCAAGACCTACAACACGAACAAAAGCAATGCCAAATTGTTCAATAGGAATAATGATAAGAAGAATTGCAATTGCAACAAAAATCAGAGCTTCGATCAGGAGCTTTTTACTTTCGTCTGCAAATTTAGCACGGAGTTTTGCAGAAGAATAAACGCTTACTCCGGCATACAAAATAAGATAAACAGCAAGAACAATAGAAATGATTTTCCAGATAGTTGTTACGGTCTTTACAAGAACAAACGGACAGATTATAGAAATCAATCCGATTACAAAAGTAACAAGTCCTTTTATAAATATTGTCTTTTTATAAGCAGGATCTTCGCACTGCTTGTAAACAAAAAGAAGATTATAAATTGAAAACACAAGAGCTGCCAGACCAACAATAACAACAACAGCCTTTATACATGCATCAGGTTTTGCAATCATAATAATACCAAGGATTGCGAGAATAGCACCCAAAATTATATTTTTTGTCTTCATATTAAATCTCCTGCGGGGAATTTTCTTCTATATTTAAAGATAATACCATTATTACAGAATGTCAAAGTTTTTTTGAAAGAAGTTTTCTATAAAAACATCGGCCTAGTTTGAATCTGTTATGTCGCGGGTGATATTTTTAAGCCAGCCCTTTTTAAAATAATGGCGGATAACAAAAGGCATTTTTTCAAACTCATCAAGATAGAGAACGAAATACACCCAGAGTGGAGGAAGTTTGAAAACAAAGGCGGCAAGCAGACCAAGAGGTACCGAAACACACCACATGTTTATTGTATCTGCAACGAAGCCAAACTTTGAATCCCCGCCGGCACGGAAAATTCCGCAGATTAAAACTGTATTTATTGAAGCGCCTATGATTGAATAGGTATTCATAAATAAAATTACATTTCTATAATGAGCAGCTGTTTCGTTGAGTTTTGCAATATATGGGAGCACCGGATAAAGACATACAATGAGCACTGCTCCAAGAATGCCGGAAAGTATTGTGATTCTTGCAAGTCTCGAGGCATTTCGTTCTGCCAGGTCCATATTTCCGGAGCCGATATTTTTTCCAACTACAATTGCTCCACCATAGGCAAGTCCAAAACATAAAACTGTTCCAAGCTGGCGCACAGTGCCGACAACAGAGTTAGCGGCAACTATATCTTCGCCAAGGTGTCCTAGAATTACAGAATACATTGCAAAGGCAGAACCCCATACAAGCTCGTTTCCAACAGCAGGAAGTGAATACTTAAAAAAATCTTTTGTAAGGATTTTGCTTTTTCTGAAGGCACACAAAACAGAAAAACGGACATCCTTTTGCAGATGCGCATAAATAAGGCAGATTGACATTTCTATAAAACGTGCAATTGAGGTTGCAATTCCTACTCCGAGGATTCCCATTTTAGGAACGCCTAACAATCCAAAAATGAATACAGCGTTCAAAAAGATGTTTAAGCACAAAGAAGTAGTAGAAGCAATGGTTACAATTTTTACACGTTCAATACTTTTGAATGCAGCCTGAAACATCTGCGAGAATGAAAGACATACATAGGAAAAGCTTACTGCCCGCAGATATTTACAACCTTCAAGAATCAGAGCTTCGTCTTTTGTAAAAATGAGCATAAGGATTCTTGGATAAAAGGCCGCTACAAGGGCAACTATAAATTCAACAGAGCAGCAGATTCTTAAACCAATTCCCAAAAGAGTTTTGATTGATTCTGTATCTTTTTTACCCCAGTATTGTGCGCCAAGCATAACGAGGCCGGATGACAAACCTGTAGAAACCATAAAAAGTATAAAAGCAACGTTACCCGCAAGAGCAGAAGCGGCAATTGCAGTTTGACCAATGTAGCCAAGCATGATAACGTCTGCTGAGTTTACAGCGGCAGAGATGAGATTTTGTATTGCCATTGGCGTTACTACATTGCGGAGGTCTTTATAAAATGACTTTGCTTCGCTTGTCAAAGGTTTATCGTCCCTGAGAAGTATAATTCTGATTAATCCAGTTCTTATAGTCCCCACTCAAAATGTGGTTGATCCAGTCGCTGTTTTTAAGATACCACTTTACGGTTTCCTGAAGTCCTTCTTCAAAGGTCATTTTGCGTTCCCAGCCAAGCTGACTTTTGATTTTTGTACAGTCGATTGCATAGCGCTTGTCGTGACCAGGGCGATCCTTTACATAAGTAATTGTTTTTTCTACATCTGCAGGATCTTTTCCCAGCTGGGCAGCGGTGAGTTCAATTACCTTGTGAAGAAGCTTGATATTCTGCCATTCGTTTTCGCCGCCGATATTGTATTTTTCGCCGGTTACGCCTTTGTTTACAATGAGCCATACAGCGCGGTTGTGGTCTTCTACATAAATCCAGTCGCGGATATTGTCGCCCTTACCGTAAACAGGAAGATTTTTTCCGTCGCGGATATTGGAAATCATAAGAGGAAGAAGTTTTTCCGGGAACTGATATGGTCCATAGTTATTGGTACAGTTACTGAGTGTGATTGGCAGGCCGTAGGTGTGGAAGTATGCCATTACAACGTGGTCACTGCTGGCCTTGCTGCTTGAGTAAGGGCTGCGTGGATCGTAAGGTGTGTCCTCGCGGAAGTAACCTGTTTCTCCAAGAGAGCCATAAACTTCGTCTGTTGAAATATGATGGAAAAGAACGTCGTCGCGCATTGAGCCGTCTTCGCGCTTCCAGTAATTGCGGGCAACATCAAGAAGTGTGAAGGTTCCCATTACGTTAGTTTTCATAAAGGCTTCAGGGCCAAGAATAGAACGATCTACGTGGCTTTCGGCAGCAAAGTGAATTACTGTATCGATGTCATATTGTTTGAAAATGCGCTCAATCTGAGGGCGGTCGCAGATGTCTACTTTTTCGAAGAAGTAGCGCTTTCCTCCAAACTCTTCTTCAACGTCTGCAAGGCTTTCAAGGTTTCCGGCATAAGTAAGGCAGTCAACGTTTACAACTGTGCCGTCAAAATTTGCATCATTAAAAAGGTTACCTTCGGCAGAGCTCATTCCAAAAAGATAATGTATAAAGTTTGAACCGATAAAGCCGGCACCACCAGTAATAAGGATATTTTTAAGTTTACGCATTTTTCCAAACTCCATTTATATCAAAATATTTTCCGTTTATATCAAATGCAGGATGTTTACCGTCTTTTTCGCTGAGCAAAGGAGTGAGTCCTGGAGCAACTGCATTCCAGTCAATGTTGATTACAGGATCATTCCACATAAGTCCGCCCTCGCCTTTTGGGTCATAAAAGTCGGTACACTTATAAGCAAAAACAGCAGAGTCGCTCAAAACATAAAATCCGTGAGCAAAGCCCTGTGGAATATAAAACTCATTCTGTTTTTCACTGTCGAGGATTACACCATAGTAGCGGCCAAAAGTTGGAGAACCGTTACGGATATCAACTGCAACATCATAAACACGGCCGCTTACTGCGCGAACAAGTTTTCCCTGTGGGTGCTGTGTCTGAAAGTGAAGGCCACGGAGAACACCTTTAGTTGATGCACTCTGATTGTCCTGTACAAATTTCATTGTAAGTCCGGCATCAAAAAAATCACGCTCGCTGTAAACTTC
>CAMNDY010000072.1 GCA_946535985.1 uncultured Treponema sp.
TTTTTTTTGTATGCCTACTGTTTAAATTGATTTCCTGGGATAATAGATGTTATAATATCCTCAACAAATATAGATTATGAAAAAACGCGGAGCGGGATTTTGGGTTTTGTGGAGCGTCCTCTTTCTTAGCGGAGCAAAACCCAAAATCCTGCGGGAGCGTTTTTTCATAACTAATATAAACGTTAAGGAGATTATAACATGGCAGTGGCGGCAGTTTTTTTTGCGGATGGTTTTGAGGATATTGAAGCCTTGAGTCCGGTTGATTATATGAGACGGGCTGGAATTGATGTTATTACAGTTGGTGTAAAAGGCACTCCTTTTAATAACACCATGATAGTAACAAGCTCACACAAAGTTCCAATGATTATGGATATGTCACTAAGCGACTTTTTAAAACAATATGGAACAAACCTTCCAGACTGCGTAGTTTGTCCTGGAGGCGGAAGAGGTGCCGAAAATCTTTCTGAATGCACAGACTTACTTGCATATCTTGAAAAATGCTACGATGCAGGAAAACTTACTGCAGCAATCTGCGCTTCACCTGCAGTTGTCTTTGGAAAAACAAAAATCCTCGGTGGCAAAAAGTGGACATGTTATCCCGGCATGCAGGACTGTGCAAAAGCAGAATATTTACCGGGTTATTCAAATGAAGTTTTTATTACAGACGGAAAGCTTGTAACTTCAAGAGGACCTGGAGCCAGTGAACAGTTTGCCATGGAGCTTGTAAAAATCCTTGCCGGTCAGAAAGTTCATGACGAAATTCATGCCGGCTCACAGCAGCGCTGATTAGAAAATTACAAGATTATCAATATTAAGGGTTGCAGTTTCGATATCTTCCATTTGAACCTTGAAGGTGCGTTCTGCGACCTGTGTCGTATATTCCTGATTATCAATTTTTTGAATTGCAATTACAGACCAGGTATATTCCCCATTTTCAGAAACAAGACTTAAGTTATTTCCGGACAAAGTATACTTATTATTTGTTATTGTCTTAGCAAGGACAACTTTTCCTTTTGAATCTTTAATTGAGAAATTATAAGACTTTGCACCGTTAACCTTGTTCCAGGCAAAATCGATTTTTGGACTCAGAGAATCAAAATCTTCTTCTCTATAAACCTTACCGGCAGCAGGCGAAGACAAAACAGGGATTGTCTGTGTAAACTCATTCTTAACCTGTTCAGAAGCTTTGCGGGCAAGTTCTTCTGCCTTCTGCTTTTCGCGTTCTGCAGCTTCTTCTTCCCTGCGTCTTTCTTCTGCAGCTCGTTCTTCTGCGGCTCTACGTTCTTCTTCCTGAGTTTTTTGTCTTTCTTCCTCAAGACGAGCTTCTTCTGCTTTGCGGGCTTCTTCATCGGCTTTACGCTTTTCTTCGGCCAGACGCTCTTCCTCTGCCTTGCGGGCTTCTTCTGCTTTACGAGCTTCTTCAGTCTTGCGTCTTTCTTCGGCTAAACGTGCTTCTTCTTCGGCTTTACGTTTTTCTTCGGTCAAACGAGCTTCTTCTGCTTTGCGCTTTTCTTCTGCAATACGAGCTTCCTCTGCCTTGCGCTTTTCTTCTGCAATACGGGCTTCCTCTGCCTTGCGTTTCTCTTCTGCAAGTCTTGCTTCTTCTGCTTTTCTAGCTTCCTCGGCTTTGCGTGCCTCTTCGGCTTTTCGCTTTTCTTCTGCAAGTCGGGCTTCTTCTGCCTTACGGGCTTCCTCGGCTTTACGAGCTTCTTCCGCCTTACGCGCCTCTTCAGCTTTACGCTTTTCTTCAGCTTTACGAGCTTCCTCTGCTTTACGTGCAGCTTCTGCTTTTCTTCGCTCTTCGGCTTTTCTTGCTTCTTCTGCCTTACGCTTTTCTTCGGCTTTACGTGCAGCCTCTGCTTTACGTCTTTCTTCTGCTCTGCGGGCTGCTTCTGCTTTACGTCTCTCTTCTGCTTTACGAGCTTCTTCAGCTTTTCGTGCTTCTTCCGCCTTGCGATTCTCTTCTGCTATTCTGGCCTCTTCTGCCTTGCGGGCTTCTTCATCAGTTTTTCCTGAACGAAGATCACGAATCTCATTAATTTTTTCCTGCTTCTGCTGCTCTTCAATTTCTTCCTGAATCTGTTCCTGCTTAAAGTCTTCAGAAATTTCCTGTTTAGCAGGAATGAGTTCTTCCTGAATTTTTTCTTCTACACGAGCCTGCTGCTCCTGTGTTTCCTGTACAGCCTTTTCAATTTCTTCAGCGCGTTCGGAACCATAAACTACAGTAAGTGCATTCTTAAGATTCTTTTCTTCTGGATCATGAACAAGAATCTTTCCGGAAGGATATTTTATATTAGCAGAGTAATTCTGATCTGATGGAATTGCACGCCAGTATAGAAGGTCATCAGGCTCTGCAAATCCAAGAATCACAGAACCCTTGCGCTCTTTATTAGAGAAGTATTCTGTATCAACAACAGGTTTAAAGTCAGCTCGGTAAGAGAACTCAACCTTTATATCATCAAGGTTTGTCCAGTAGAATGGAATTGCTTCTTTTGTATTCTTGTCCTGAGTAATTGAATAAGAAGCAGAAGGAACAAGAACATCAAATGAAGCAAGAGCTTTTGTTTCTTTCTGACCGTCAGAAGCCTTTTTCTTAGATGGACTTTCACTTGCAGGAGCTTCTTCTTTAACAAGAGGCTTTCCTGTAACTCTTTCAGAAACAACATTTGCAGTTTTCTTTGTTGTATCAACAGTTTTTTGAACAACATTCTTTACTGCAGCCGGTACCACAGAATCATCAGCTTTAAGTTCAGCTTTTTCGGCTACAACTTTAACAGACTTAACCTGTCCGGCATCAATCTGAACTTTCTTAACCACAGGAGCAGCCTTTCCAACCTTTGCGCCAGGACCAGCTTTTTCTTCTACAACCTCTTCTCCATGAACCTTACCGGAAGATACATAAATTGTTGCAGTCTGTTTACCATCATCCTCTTTCTGGGTCGCCATACTGAACAAAGCAGATGTATTTTTTTCAAGTGTATAAATATTATCGCCAACGCGGATTTTTAAATCCTCTGTACGTGAACCGGATTTCAAGGAAACAGAACCACTGATAAAGTGCAGCAATTTATCATCGCCAACCTTCATCATTGAGTTTGAATAAATTTCTGCAGATCCGGTTTTTATCTGTTCAAGCTCTTCGTTATTATAAACAACCCGCGAAATATTTCCTTCCTGCTCATTTACACTATAATTATCATCCTTAAAAATAATCTGAGCTTCCGACAAATCTTCGGTAAGAATATAGTCGCCCTTGTAAATTGTACTCTGCAGCTTAAGATACTCCCACACATTTTCATGCTGAAGTCGACGGCGCGGAGATTTTTTCTTAAAGGTAATTGTACCAACAGGGGTATCGGTATCGTTTGCCAGAGACTTATAAATAAGATTCTGGAAACAATAGAGGGAAACTCCAATTCCGGCGAGACAAATCAAAACTGTCAGAAGATCGGTAACCAGGTGACGACGACGTCTGCGCTTATTTACCAATCTTGTACTTTTTCTCTTCTTCATCAGTATTTACCTTATCGAGTTCCGGTTCATCCCATCCTAAGAATTCACGAAGCTTATGAATATCCTGAGGACCTTTTACACCTTTTGCATTAACAACAGCGTACATCTTAATAGGATCTGTTTTTCCCTTTACATGAACGCCAGGCATTTCTTCTGCAATAATTTTATCTTTAATAAGAACGTAAGTATTTTCTGTAATAAGGATATCTGTAGCAAATGGCTTGTTGAGCGCTTCGGTACGGCTTGCCAGGTTTACAGTGTCACCGATTACAGTATAGTTCATGTGATCTTCGGAACCAATCTGGCCGGCTACAATAGGACCAGAGTTAATACCACAACCAATTTTTATAGGGTTACGTCCATTCTTAATCTGATTCTGATTAAAATGATAAAGGGCAATTCGCATCATAAGTGCGGCTTTAACTGCAGCCCAGGCATCTTCTTCAGGCGAGCCGTTTGTTGTTGCTGCACCCCACACTGCCATTACAGCATCTCCAATAAATTTGTCTACAATTCCGTTTGTTTTATTTACACAATCTACCATGCGTGTAAAATAATCATTCAAAAATTCAACAACCTGAGGAGCTGTCATTTTTTCTGACATTGCCGTAAAGGAACGGATATCGCTGAAGAATACAGTTGCATTCTTGTCTTCTCCACCAAGGGTAAGCTGACCATTAGCGGCCTTTTCTGCAATATCTTTGTTTACGAATTTGGTGAAGGTTGTCATAAGGCGTTGGCGTTGGGCAAGGCCTCCTGCCATGTTTGTAAACCTGTCTGTAAGAAATCCAATTTCATCTTTTGTGCGGGGACGCAGATGAATGTCGTAATCGCCCCTATCAATAAGGTCTGTTGCAACTACAAGATCTTCAATTGGATTTGTAAGAGAACGGCTGAAAAATCTGATTATGATAATTGCAAGGAAGAATACTGCAAAAGAAATTGCAATAATACGAAGGGCCGTAAGATTGATTGCTTTTAAAATTGACGATTCAGATGTAAGGGTAATTGCAGAACAGGTTTCGTCCAGAATATTCATGCGGATATAAATCCAGTTATTATTTTCGGTATCTTTATAAATGTATTCGTTTCCGCTGCTGTATTTTAAAAGCTCTTCTACAATTTCAAAAGAAGGCACAAGACCTGCCTGAATAACAGTTTCATTATCCTCGTAAATCAGAGGCTCGCCGTCTACATTAACTATATAAGTTGCATTTGAATTTTTAAAACAGGTTTCTTTTAAGTCTTCAACATTATAGGCAACACAAACAAACTCATCGTTATTTTTGAACATTGTTCCAAGAGTATAAGGAGAATCAAAAAGAGAAGACAAATCTTTTACGACAACCTTCCCCGCTTTTACTTTATTCTGGATAATTTTATTTTTTGAAAGCCAGGCTTCATAAATGCTTTGGGCTGCAGGAACTGCTTCTGAAAATAATTTAGAAGCACGGTAGCCGGAATTTTCTGTATATACAAAAAGGATATCCGGGTTTGCCGTACAAAGTTCATCAAAGAAATAATCAGCCTCTTCTTCGTAATGGTTATCGTCCTTAATGACATAAAGAACATTCAAAAAGTTATTTGTATTTCCCTGGATATTCTGAAGCTGCAGCTGAACGGCATTTGCAGTAGTTTCGTTTAAAGAGATTGTATTTGATTTTGCATTTACACGCTGGTCATTTGCAAAAAGCAGATATATAAGAGCAACTGTAATTCCCAGTACAAGAATTACCAGGCTTGCAAAAATCGTACCAAGCTTAACACCAATAGGATGTCTTACCCTGATATGCTTTTTTACTGATTTTTTCATTTTTTTGTCTTCATGATTTTTTTTCATTATTTTACCTCAAAATCAAAGAACGAAACATCATTCCATTCTCCATTACACATAGGCATAATGCAGAACATTTTTATATTATTTACATCCAGTTTTTTCTGGCTGGAGTAAGCGTATTTCTTAAACTTCTTATATGGAACTTCTACCCTTACAAGATCTTCAGCATCGGTCTTAAAGGTATAGTGGAAATAGCCGCCATCTTGAGTTGTAATAATAACATCGTATTTGTTTCCGTTTCCTTGTGCCATAAATGAAAGGCTGTTTCCACTCTTTAAGAAATTGGTTACGGCAGCAGGTGAATCCTGATTAATCCAGGTGGCAAGTTCGGTTTTATACCATTTATTGCCAACGCCTTTTAATCTCATTCCAAGCAGATATTTATTGTCCTGAAGAATAGAAACATTTTCAACTTCCAGGTTATTTAATGGAACCCAGTTGCGTTCATCATCCAAAGGAGTATCAAAGTTTCCGTTAAAAAGCTCTCCGTTTGCATAATGAACAGAAGCTGTACAATTCTTAAGTCCTGTTAAGTCTCTTTGAGTTTCGTCGTCTGGGTTCCAGCACAAGATAATATTCTGTCCGTTAGTCCAGTTTGCGAAAGCTCCGGAATTAACAACCGAAGTTCTGTAAGGAAGATAGATTGTATCAATCATATTGTCATTTGCAAATGCATTTGTTTTTATTGTAAGAGGTAAACCTTCTGTATCGTATCTTTCTTCGAAGAAAACAGTAGTGAGATTTTCACAGTTTCTGAAGGCATTTTCATCGATAACTTGAACACTTGCATCAATATCTACTTTTTCAAGGCTCATGAAGCCTTCAAAGCCGCCAATAGAAGAACTCTGCAGAATTGTTATAGAATCGACTTTTGCCTGAGCTTCAATGAAATCAGCAACATTCATTACACCTGACTTTGTAATTTGGGCAGACTGACTGATAACCTTGCGCTTAAACTTGTAATTTCTGATTGGGAAGGTTGTTCCAAAAGAAATTGATTCTGTAAAATAAGGAGAACTGCCAAGCATACCTCTATAGAAAAGATTGTATCTTACATCAAAAATTGTAAGAAGATTCAATCCCAGCTGGGCAACTCCATATAATTGATTTTTATCCTTAAACATATAAAGCACATCATCAAAAGATGCAAGGCCAGAATCAGGAGGAATCAAATCCATTCCAACTCCGGCACTAATATATGGTGCAAAATACTCATTTGAAAAGCCAAATCTCAATAATGAGAACATACCATTTGTACTTGCATCACTTATTGATAGATTTTCATAACCGAGCGACCAGGAAACATATTTAAAATGTAAAAGATCAATTTCAAAATCAACAACTCTTCCGTTATCTGGTAAAAGAGATAAATCGAATTTGACATTTGACAACAATGGAGGCATACGCTTAGTCATTTCAACTTTACTGTCAGCAAACAGAACGGAACCAGTATTATCTGCATCAAGAGTAACTTCGGCATCTTTTTTAGGAGTACGGAAGAAAGCCTTTTCAATTGCTTCATCACTCAGCCTTGTTGTAGAAATTTTAAGAGAATTATCAATAGTACAGTAAACAACATCAGAAGTATATTCATCTTCAATCATCAAAGCGTATTTACCAAAAGTCAGCTGATTAGGGCTAAGCTTTGTTATAAGTTTTTTTCCGTTACTTGAAAGAGTGAGAGGAACCTTATTGTTAGAATCTGTTTCGGAATTATATTCAGAAACAAGGGTATATGTTTTATCTGTCGAGAATCTTGTATCCTGAATAGAAAAATCAACATAATCTGTTCTCTTGTTAAACTTTGATTTAAGTTTTTTTATACTTTTTGTGTAGTCGTTTGCAAAGGGATTTTTTACAAGACACAGAAATTTCGTATATGTTCCATCCCAGTCTTTAGCAACAAGATTGTAATAGCCTGTACGAAGCTCCTGTGTATTGCATAAAAGTGTTACTTCTCCTGTTGATTCACTTTTCTTAGCAGCACTTTCTACCTGTAATGATGAACGGGTTCTGAGTAATTGGCTTTCAAAAGGATATGCATAAGGCCCTGTCGTTGGCTCAAAGTAAAATTCCATTGAAGAATTAAGACCTTTTCCATCAATTGAAAGTTCATAGGTTTCTGACTTTCCAAGCAGAATGCTGTTTACACTGTAGTGGGAATCAATTTCAAAGCCCTTGTCCGGTGATATTTGAAAAGAGGAATTATCAACTACAAGAATATCAACAGCATCTTTGTAACTTCCCTGATTTCTTACTTCAAGAGAATAATAACCCGGCTTTAAGGTAGAAGGATCATAAGAAACAACTACTGAATATTCCTTTGAGTTTCTGTAAAGAATATTTAGTTTTTGATCCTTTCGCTCATCACTCCAGTTTACAAAAGGTTGGCCTTCTCCCTCTTCTTTTGGAATAAGATAGAATTCTGTTTTAGGAGAAAAAATGTTTCGGCCTTTTACAAGCATTGTGTTCTGACCAAACTCTTTTTCGGGTTTTATAAAATCTAAAGCATTGTCAGAATCAAGAGGCTGCGTAGCCGAATTATTTAATTTAAGAACAGGAACCTTCCAGTATCCGTTTTTTGTTAAAAGCTTATCATTAAGATAGGGAACATTTTCTTCAAGAATTTTAAACTGAACCCAGTCTGAAGGTTTACTTTTGCGTCCTATAAAATTGTATACACAAATGGAAACTCTATAGGTACCGGGACTGAACAAGACTTCCAGTGTGGTTTCATTTGTTTTAACCTCTTTGAAGTCTGTCCATTCTTCGCTTGAAATATCTAACTTTTGTATTGTAACTCCATACTGCTTCGCTTTTGGAACAGGAGACCATGAAAATGTTTCGTACTGTTCGTTGATATCTTCACTTACAGAGTCTGCAGAAGAACTCTGCGCAGACAAAGTTGTAAAAAGCGAAATCAGTAAAAGTACACATAGAAAAGTTTTTTTCATTTATACGTTTTTATTTTTTTGGAGGGCGAACTATAACCTTTGCAAGATTTGGTCTCTTAACAAGGTCGCCCTTAAGTCCTTCTTCGCGGGCCTTGTTTACATAGCTAGGATCCTGGAAAGAATACTTAAAGTTTGTATGAACATCGTAAGTTCCCTTCATAAGAGCGTAAGCATCTTCTGTCATTACAAGCTCTTCGTCTGTAGGAATTACGAAAATCTTTGTTTCACTGTCGTCGGCAGAGATACAGGTTTCGGCGTTACCAGTGAATGACCATTCATTTTTCTGCTCGTCAATTTTGATGCCGTATTTTTCGAGTCCTGAGCAGGCCTTACCGCGGGTGATTGGTCCGCGTTCACCTACTCCGGCTGTCCATACGATTGCATCTACATGACCAAGTTCTGCCATAAAGGCACCAATGTATTTCTTAATGCGCAAAGCTTCCATATCAATAGAAAGCTGACAAAGCTTATCGCCCTTTGCTGCATCAATTTCGATATCGCGGCGGTCAGAGTACTTGCCTGTAATTCCAAGACATCCACACTTCTTGTTGAGGGCTGTGTCCATTTCGTCGGCAGTCATACCTGTTTTGCGCATGATGTAGAAAGGAAGAGCCGGGTCAAGGTCGCCGGAACGGGTACCCATTACAAGACCTTCGAGAGGAGTAATACCCATTGTTGTATCATAGCAAACCCCGTTCTTTACTGCACACATTGATGAACCGTTACCGATGTGGCAGATGATGAGGTTTGTATCTTTTGGATCTTTTCCAAGGAGAACTGCGGCACGCTTTGCGGTATAAAGGAAAGATGTTCCGTGGAAGCCGTAGCGGCGGGCAGCATATTTTTCGTACCATTCTCGTGGAATAGCATACTGGAAAGTTTCTTCAGGCATTGTCTGGTGCCATGCAGTATCCATAATTGCTGAATGAGGGATATTTGGCATAACCTTCTGAGCAGCTTCAATACCCATGATATTTGCAGGCATGTGAAGTGGACCAAGGTCAATTACTTCGCGGAAGCCGTCAAGAACTTCCGGAGTGATAAGTACAGACTTTGTAAACTTTTCTCCACCATGAAGTACGCGGTGTCCTACAGCAGAAATTTCGTCCATAGACTTGATTACACCAACTTCAGGGTCTGTAATTTCTTTAATGATAAGTTCAATTGCTTCTTTGTGAGTTGGACAAGGGCTTGTAATTTCTGTTTTCTTGCCCTTTGCCTTGTGAGTAATGCAGCTTCCGTCAATTCCAATGCGCTCTACAACGCCGTTAGCCATTACTTCTTTGTTGTCCCAGTCGTAAACCTGATATTTTGCGCTGGAAGAACCGCAGTTCAATGTTAAAATAACCATAAAAATCCTCTATATATAAAAAATTGTTTCAAAATTATAACCCTTTATGAGGGAATTTTCAATTATATGAAATCATATATAAGGCTCTGCCCTCCGTGAAAAATGCTCCCGCGAAGAACCGTATTTTGCTCCGCTGGAGGAAGAGGACGCTCCGCAAAACACGAACCTTCGCTCCGCATTTTTCACTCCGAGCATAGCCTTCCATTTATTCTTATATTTAAAATCCTTCCGAATATTATTTTAAAACAATATTTGGTACTGTGGATTTTTCTACTTTTTTATTCAAATACTTAAGCGGATGTATATCAAAGGCATTTTCTGACCAGCCGCCGCATACATTTTTATCTATTACATTTGTAATAATTGGATGATGAATTGGAATAACCATGCAGCTGTCCATAAGGATTGTTTCTGCCTGACCCAAAAGTTTATAGCGCTCATCTTCACTGGCTTCTGCTGCTAAATCTATAAGCTTATCAAATTCTTCATTTTTCCAAAGAGTATCGTTTAAAGTTGAATCGCCCCGGAATAATTCAAGGAATGCAAGAGGATCTGCAAAGTCTCCAATCCAGGTATAAATAAAGAGATTTGCAGAAGAAGCCTTTACCCTGCCGTAATATTCCTGCGATTTTTTTACACGTATCTGCAAGTCTACTCCAAGCTGAGCCCAGGCATCGCTTATAAGGGCAAGTCTTTCGCTTGAAAATCCATTTTCGGGCATTTCAAAAATCAAAGGAAGTTTTTCGTCGGCGGCTATTCCATATTTTTCGCGAGCTGCTGCCATAAGATTTTTTGCTTCACCAATATCGGTATAAGAGAAGCCGTCAATTTCAGGATATCCGGTAATAGGATAAACAAAGGTCTTTGCCTGTACGTAATAATCTTTACGGACTTCATCCCATGGAAAAGCTTCGAACAAGGCAGTTCTGAACTCAGGCTTACCCCACACAGAATCATCAACCTTAAAAAAGAAATAACTTGTGGCAAACTCGGCGTTATAATGAAATGCTTTTTTATCTATTAATATAGAAGTATCCAGAGCAGCAGTTACCCAGTCTGCAAGGCCTGTATTAAAATAGTAGGCATTTTCTTTTTCATCATCACTCTGGTAAATAAGGATTTCTTCAAGTGCAACCTTGTCTTTATCCCAGTAATAAGGATTTTTCTTTAAGGAATAATATCCCAGTTCCATATCATCAAGGTAGAAAGGACCTGAATAAACTGTCGGATTTCTATGCACAACCGAAAAAGCCGGATGACACAAAACTTTTGGAAGATAATTCGCAGGTTTTACAAGATGAATAGAAAGTGAATTTTCAGAATTTGCATAAATTGCAACATCATCTTCGGAACCTTTTCCGCTACGATAAGCCTCTGCCCCAACAATTACATCAAGAAGAGAAGCATAAGGAGCCTCTGGTGTAGCCAAAAGCCTGAGCCAGGAATCGCGGACATCAGAAGCAGTAATTTTTTCTCCGTTACTAAAGCAGGCGTCGGAACAAATTGTAAAAGTCCAGCGTTTTTTATCGCGCGAAATACGGTAATCTGTTGCAATTGCATAGGTTGGATTTAAGTTTACAGGATCATATGTAAACAAGCCTTCATAAAGTCCTGTAAGCAGTTGAGCATCAGAAGCATAACTTGTTGTCTGAGGATTCAAATCATGCTCACGAAGTGATTCAACAATTGTAAATTTTGTAAGTTCCTGGGCAAAAACCTGAAATGAAAAAAAGAGGATTGCTGTAAAAATCAGACATTTTTTAATACTTTTCATAATCAGCCTTTTATTCCAAGCTTCTGCATCTGTTCAATTTCTTCTTTTGCAGAAGCATATTCTCCACGTTTTTTATTTGCCGCAATAATGGCATTTCTGTAAGAAGACAAATCAATCTTAAGGCCTTTAACCTTTGGTCTTTCCAAAACTTCAACATGAGACTTAAAATGATCATCCAGGGCATTTATTATTGTAAAAAGCTTTTGATTTTCCTGAATCTGACGGTTTAAGAAAATCAAAGCATCGTCTTCTTTGGCTGCATTAATTTTGTTGTATTCATTTCCTTTTGCGGCAATACCTGAATAAATATGTGAAAGCTTAGAAATCTGAGCAAGCAGAGCATTTACATTTACATCCTGAGTGCTTCTTGAACCAGACTGCTGATCTACAATTACAACAGTGCATTCCCGTTCTTTTTCTTTTAATCCAAGAGCTTTTTTAAGGGCTGCAAGAAATTTTGCAAACAAAGACTTTTTTTCTGCAAACAACAAATCAAAATTATCAGAAAGCTTTACATAAAGTCCGTTAAGAATAGAACCCATTACACCAAGAGAAAAAACTGCACTCATCAAAAGATCATGAGGATTTACTGTGCGGGTTTCTTTTTTTGCTTCTGTAAGTTTGATTTCAAGCTTATCAAGCAGTTTCTTTCGTAAGGCAAGCCTGTCATTTCCCTGGTCTTCGGCAATAATTTCCTGAACTAAATCTGTATAAAAGGTCTTTTTACCTGTTGTTTTTACATATAGTCGTTTTATTTCTGTCATTTCGGCTTCTGGAGATGAAAAGGCCTTTTTTTTGTCAAAATCGGGGTGCTCAAAAAGATCTTTACGAAGATTTCCTTTATACATTTCTTTTTGAAAATCTGCCAGCTCCGAAAGATTAGCAGCTATAACCTTACTGCATTTTACACATTTTTCCACACTATCATTTATAAGACTCACAGTAACATTTGGGGCATTTACCCTTGCCTTTTGAATTGTAGAAGCAAGAGCCCTGGTATTCGATTTTGAAGAGTTGGAAGAAAGATTTGACCAGTCAAAAGCATTAAGAAGCTCGTTAAGAGTTTTAATTCTGTTAACTGTGATATTTTCTACAGAAAAACGGAAATATGTACAGATAAAATCGAGCATCATTTCATAATCAGAAAAACGCTTTCCTAAAACTATAGGATCTTCGTTTTCTGTAAAGCCAGAGGTTTCAATTGTTCCAATTTCTGAGATTCTTGATTCAAGCTTGTAAGGATCCGGCTGAATAAGAGAACGCTTTACAAATACTTCATTCAAATTTCTTACACAGGTAAACAACAAACGGAACTGTTCGAGCATTCCCTGAAGTCTTTCTGTGTTAAACCAACCTTGTTTTGCCATAAGGGCAACTTCCAGCTGGCTTGTAAATATCATTATTTCTTCTTCCATACCTTATATTATCGACCGAAAAGCTGTTTTTCACTACAATTATAGCATGAACTACGTTTTTAACAATGATGAATATAAAAATAAACTTTTAGAGCGATTTTTGCGTTATGTAAAAATCTGGACCGAAAGTGACGGGGCTGCCGCTGATAATGGAGTTTTTCCTTCTACACAAAGGCAGTTTGAT
>CAMNDY010000073.1 GCA_946535985.1 uncultured Treponema sp.
GAACGCTTATAACTTTCCTGCTTCCAGGCTTCGTGCTGCTTTTTCTTCATAGAAACAAGAACTATAAGAAGAATTGGAAGTACAGCCATACAAACGAGAGTGAGTTTTACATCAATTGCCAGCATAAAACACACAATTACAATAAGTGTGAACAAATCGCTTATAAGCTGAATAACACCGTTACTAAGTAAATCAGAAAGGGAGTTTACATAGTTTACAACACGAATCAAAATTTTTCCGTGAGGACGACTGTCAAAATAGGTAAAAGGAAGAGCCTGCAGTTTTGTAAAAACCTCTTTTCGGATTGTTACAATAATTTTCTGTGCTACCCTTGTCATCAAACGGAGCTTTGCAGCAAGGAGGAAACGAACAAAGAGCGTTGAGATAACAAGGAAGACAGAAATTTTGATAAGCATGTTGTAATTGGCTGCAGGAATAGCCTGGTCAATTGCCATACGAATAAGATAAGGACTTATAAGAGAGATTCCGGAAGCGACAAGCATGATAAAACAGGCAAGCACCATCCACCAGCCATAAGGCTTAATCCACTTGAGCATTCTTGGAATAATACGAAGATTGAGTTTCTGTTCTATTTCTTCATCAGCATCAAATTTATTTCTTGCCATAGTTCTGCTCCTGATAAACATCCTGATAATAACCCGGCTTCTTCTTAAGTTCTTCGTTAGTACCCATTTCTGCAATCTGTCCATCCTGAATTACAAGAACAAGATCACAATTATCAAACGAAGAAATACGGTGACTTATAATAAAAGTTGTATGTCCTTTACTCTGCTCTTTAATTGACTGTCTGATTCTCTGTTCAGTTTCAATATCAACAGCACTTGTAGTATCATCAAGAATCATGATTTTTGGATTTGCCAGGAAGAGTCGTGCAAGTGCAATACGCTGCTTCTGGCCTCCACTAAGGCCTACTCCACGCTCTCCTACAATTGTGTCGTAACCATCGGTAAGGTCGCCTATAAATTCTTTTACGCGGGCAAGCTCTGCAGCATGTTCTACTTCTTCAAAGGTTGCACCCTGATTTCCAAAAGCAATATTACCTTCTACAGTATCGCTGAACAAAAAGGCTTCCTGCATTGTGATACCTATATTTTTGCGAAGCTGCTCCGGAACATAATCACGAACATCTTTTCCGTCAATTAAAACTGCACCGTCTGTAACATCATAAAAACGGCACATAAGATTTGCTATTGTAGATTTACCGCTTCCTGTAGGGCCAAGAATTCCAACCGTCATTCCCGGTTCAATTGTAAAGCTCATATTTTTAATTACAGGAACTTCATTATATGCAAAAGAAACATTACGGAACTCTACACGCCCCTGAACAACCGGAAGCTCAGAAGGGCTTTCTTCTCCAACATCTGAACTTACCTTGTGAGCCTCTTCAATTGTTTCAAAGCCTTTTTTTACAGAAGGCTTAGTTTTCCAAAGTTCATAAAGTCTGTCGCCTGAAGCACCAAAGTTCTGAATGTTATCTACAAGGATTCCAAACATATTTATTGGCTGGGTAAATGCCCACATAAGACCGTTGAAGGTAACAAGCTGGCCAATAGTCATTTCGCCATTAATTACAAGGTAACCGCCAAAAAGGATGAGTACAACAGGAAGAAGTCCACAAAGTGTATCAATCCATGGAGTATATTTTACGCGGACATCTGCATTGTCTACAGCAGCCTTACGGTAAGCATCATTATCGACATCGAATTTTCCAATTTCATACTGCTCGCGTACAAAGGCTTTTACAACACGGTTGCCTTCGATATTTTCACCAACACGGGTATTCAAAACTGCAAACTGGTCGCGAACCTTCATATGGGCCGGACGAATATGAACCTTGAACTTTTGAATAAGGAATAGAACAAAAGGCGCAATTGCAATAAAGGCAAGCATGAGTTTCCAGTTGATTGTTCCAAGAGTAATAATTGAAAAGATATATACAAGAGCGTTTTCAAGACTCTGATACAAAACCCAGGCAACAAAGTGACGAACCTTATCAAGGTCAGAAGTCAAAAGCGTAAGAACGTTTCCTGAAGGGGCTTTATCATACCAGGCAAAATCGAGAGTCTGAATATGAGCATAAAGATCTTCCCGCATCTCGCGGATAACATTCTGAGAACAATGTTCAAAAATTACCTGATATGAGTATCTGATAATTGCTTTAAATAATGTTGCCCCTACAATAAGAAGAAGATATTTTATAAGAAGAGAAAAATCACGCTGGGGAGCATTAATAACATTATCTACAATTGCACCTGTTATAAGAGGATTTACTACAACAAAGGAGGCAACTGTAACACTGAAAATAAGTCCTATGGTCATAGGAATGCGATATTTTCTGATATAACTCCAGATCCATTTTAACATAAAATTATTTCCTTTTACCTATATTACTCTAGCATAAGTATTATAATCGTGATATAAACAAAGTAGGCGAGAAATTGTATATTTCTCTACAAGGAGAGCCCTATGGATGATTTATTTGAATACAGTGACAGCTTAAATGCACCGTTTCAGACTTTCCGCGGCGACTGGAGAACTGTAAAGCCTCACTGGCACTATTTCACCGAGATGGTATACCTTGTAAAAGGCGTACTTTATACCGAAGTTGATAATCATCAGTATACACTTAATCCCGGAGACATGATTATTTATCATCCAAAGCAGATCCATTCCTTTCTTGATATTCCCTCAAAAAATACTGAAAACGGCGAAAATGATCTTTTATTTTACGGAATCAAGTTTGATGACATGATTCTTTCTAATACAACGCCAGGTTCTCCAAAGCTTCCAAAGCTGCTTGCAAACATCACACGAGACGGCACTCCCTACAATTTAATAACAGCAGAAGAGCTTAAATATAATCCTGTGAAATTATTTTTCGAAAACTGCATCTGGGAAACAAATCACAAGCAGTTTGGCTATGATATTAAAGTTGCATCAATGATAAGTCTGATTATTACAGAACTCATGCGTATCTGGCTCCGCCGAGGCATGAAGCTTTCTACAAAATCAACCTTTGACCAGTTTTCTTCAAAGGATTTTTCTGTTCTTGAATACATAGACCAGCATTCGGCCGAAAACATCAGCATTGAAGAGCTTGCAAATAAATGCGGCATGTGCTACTCCAATTTTGCAAAGCAGTTCAAAGCTCAGTTTGGCAAGACCTGCAAGGAATACATTGAATTTGTACGAATCTGTAAAGCAGATACCCTCCTTCTCTACACCGATAAGACTCTTGACTACATCAGTCAGGAAACAGGCTTTACAGATGCCAGTCACTTTATACGAACCTATAAAAAAATCAGAGGAATTACACCTAAACAGAGAAGAAATTCGCAGGGATAGGTTTTCTATAGGGCCCTTCGACAAGCTCAGGGACCACATATAATCACAGAAAACATAAAAAAACACGCGTCTTCCAAGAGGAGAAGACGCGTGCAAAGTTTTATTTTACTTTTTCAGTTATGAAAAAAACAGCCTATTTTGTCTGCTTTTTGTAGATGTCGTTTGTAAGTTTTACAATCTTATCTACATTAAGGTTCTTACAGCTTGCAACATATTCGTTCCAATCTTTATTGATATCCTTCTGTCCTGTTACAAACTTAAGTGTCCATGCATTGATGTTATCAATAAGAGGAACAGCCCAAAGGTTCAACTGTTCGCGCTGATCTTCTGTTGGCTTAGCTTTTGGCTCTACAGTTGCTACAGTCTTGTACTTTCCATAGCGTGCATAAAGATCCTGAACTTCTGGAGTGAATGCATCTGTTGATTCTGCTGTTGAGTGACCATAGAAGTAGTTACCACCAGCATATCCCCACTTAAGACGGATATCTATATCTGTATCTGCTCCAGTAAGACCAAGACCACCGCACTTGTAACCAGGGAGAAGCTTCTTAATCTGCTTTCCGTTTACAGTAGCATAATCCCATGTCTTGCCTCTTGGACCCCACTTACAAAGTGTATAAGCTTCTTCTGAGTAGAACATCCAGTCAACAAAGCGCATAAGTTTTACAAATTCTTTTTCTCCAAGTTCATCAAGAGCTCTCTGAGAAATCATAACACCACATTCAAGACGGCTTGTTTCTGCAAGGTTCTTGTTTGTTCCAGATGGATAAGCTGTTACATAACATTTAGCCTTGTCTCCAACAATCTTCTGAACACCGGCAATATCGTTAGCCATCTGTGAGCGGTTTGTAGACATAATTACTGTCTTTCCGCTGTAGAACTTGTTGTGTGCTACATCATCAGACTGTGTGAATGTTTCTGGATCAAGAAGTCCATCCTTTACAAAGCTGTTAGCAACTGTAACAAGCTTCTTGAAATCATCGCTGATTGAAGAAGAGTAGAATTCCTTCTTCTTTGGATCAAACTTAATACCACCGTTTGAACCTTCGATAGCCCATCCAGAAAGTACATTGTAAGAAGCTCCCATCAATTTAAGAAGGTTACCACCCTGTCCTTTTCCAGATTCACCACACCAGAGGTCAGACCAGATGTAGTCAGATTCTTTACACATACCCTGTGCAACCATGTATTTCTTTACACCAAGAAGAACATCGTGCAGGCTTTCCCATGTCCATGTCTTTTCAAGTTCACGAACATCGTAACCAGCAGCTGTGAAAATATCATCACGAACCATAATTGTATAGTCCTGAAGAGCTGCCTGATGCATACCTGGAAGACGATAGAATTTTCCATCGCTCTGGCGGATTGTATCAAGGTCAGGGTTCATGTTGTATTTGTTTACAAATGCTGTGAAGTTTGGCATGTACTGAGTATAATCAGAAACAGCTACTACACCGCCACCTGCAACATACTGATCTTCGCTATATACTTTTGGAATGATATAGGTAGCTGAACCAGAGTTAATTGCAAGGTTGATTTTCTGATTGTAATCACCACTATCATAAGATGTAATATCAAGATGAACATTTGTTACATCCTCGATATCCTTGAAAATACCTTCAGTCTTCCATGTATCCTGCATAGCATACCATGAAGCATCACTGAAAGAAATTGAATAAGTTACAGGTTTATCAGAGCGGAATGTTTTTCCTTCTCCGAATGTGTAACCAGATGCAGCTACGTCCTTTGCCTTTTTAGCCTTAGACTTTTTAGCCTTAGGTGCAGCAAACAAAGCAGCAGCACACATAATTGCAACAACAACAGTTACAACTCTTTTCATAGTTTTATCCTCCTTTTGATAAAAACTTTTTTCCCAAAATATGATTATTATTATTCTTTAACCCCACCCAGCATCATGCCTTCTACGTAATACTTAGAGATGAACGGATAGACACAGATGATTGGCAGAGCCATAAGAACCATAGAACATGACTTGATATTTGCAGCAATCTGCATTTTTTCTGCACTAGCTTCGCCAGGATCTGCAGAAGTAGATGCACCTGAAATAACAGTCTTAAGATAATAAGCAACCGGCCACATTTCCTTTTTATCAAGGTAAAGGAAGGCATTGTACCAGTTGTTCCAGTAACCTACTGCATTGAACAAAATCATTGTTGCAATAATAGGCATTGAAAGAGGCAGGACAATGCGCACAAAAATGCCTATAGGACTAAGTCCGTCAAGCTCCCCTGCTTCTTCAAGTTCATGAGGAGTTTCTGCAAAGAATGATTTCATAAGGATGATATAGTAAGTACTCAAAAGAGACGGCATGATAAAGCCTGCAATCTTGTTTACAAGGTGGAGCTTCATCATAAGTACGTAGTTTGGAATTAAACCGCCACCAAAATACATTGTGAAAATTACAAACTTAGTAAGAACCTTGTAGCCTTTAATTTCCTTTTTCGAAAGCGGATATGCAATACAGCAGCTTAAAACAAGAGAAAGAATTGTTCCAAGCACAGAATAAATAACTGTATTTTTATAAGAATGCATGAACTCGCCTTTTGCAAATACAGACTTGTAAGTTTCAATATTAAAACCAATCGGCCACAGGTTAACTTTTCCCATTGTAATTGCTTCTTCAGAAGAAAAAGACTGAGCTACCAGATACAAAAATGGATACAAGGTTGCCGCACAAACAAGAATCATTATTATTGTATTAATCCACTTGAAAACAATATATGAAGTTGACTCTTTTACTTTAACACCGGTTTTTTCTGCCATTTTATTCCTCCCTTACCACAAGCCTGAACCAGAAACTTTTTTAGAAACCTTGTTTGCAGCAGTAAGCAGACAAAGATTTAAGAGAGCTTCAAACAGACCTACAGCAGTTGCATAACTGTAGTTGCCGGAACCAAGACCCATTCGGAATACAAAGGTAGAAATGATATCTGCCGTTTCGTAGGTCATAGGATTATACAAGAGGAATACCTTTTCAAAGGCACCGCCGGACCCAACCAGACCACCAATATCAAGAATCAGAAGTGTTGTAATTGTAGGGAGAATGCAAGGAATTGTTACGTGCCATACCCGCTGAAAATGATTTGCACCATCAACCTCTGCCGCTTCATACAAGGAAGGATTAATTCCTGCAATTGCAGCAAGATAAAGGATTGTACCCCATCCAAGCGATTGCCATACTCCGGAAATTACGAAAATCGGATTAAAATATTGAGGATAAGCGATGAAAGAAATTTTATCGCCGCCAAAATGTGCAATAAGCTGATTAAGAGGTCCGCTGGTAGAAACAAGCTCGCGAATCATACCTGTAACGATTACCATAGAAATAAAGTGTGGCAGGTATGAAACAGTCTGTACAAACTTTTTCCACCACAAGGCTTTGATTTCGTTTAAAAGAAGGGCAAAAATAAGGGTTAGAGGGAATCGCACCAGAAGATAAGAAACATTCAGGACCAGAGTATTTCTAAAAGCACGCCAGAAGGTTTTATCACCGATGAACTGCTTAAAATACTTAAAACCACTCCATTTATCGCCAAAAAGACTTCCACCTGCACGATAGCGGCGAAAAGCAATGATATTTCCGGCCATAGGAATATATCTGAAAATAATGTAATAAAGGATTGGAATTAAAAGCAGAGCATAATACTGCCAGTACTTTCGCATGTACTTTTTAAAGGCTTTTGCCTTTTCTGTAGAGTTCAATTCCGTAACAACAAGTTTTTCTTTTTTTGCAAACATTTTTTTTCCCGTTTTTTACGATTGTATGTTATAATCTAAACATCTAACTTGCATACTAGTATGCTTGTATAATTAGTATGATAAAGCATAATTGCTAAAAGTCAAGAAAAATTTTTAAATTTGTAAAAAATCAAGGATTGACGAGACTTGCTTCAATCTTTAATATGGAAAGAAATATGAAAAACACTGCAAAACATGAAAAAGAAACAAACAGAGAATATGCCCTGCGCGTAATTAAAGAAAACATTGTAAATTTACAGCTTGAACCGGGCAGCATGATAAGCGAACAGGATATTGCAAACGAGCTTAATCTTTCAAGAACTCCTGTACACGAAGCTATGCAGGAGCTTTCTTCTACTAAAATAATTGAAATTCTTCCACAGAGAGGAAGTCATGTAAGCCTTATTGATATGGCACATGTTGAAGAAGCTGTTTTTATACGCGCTACAATTGAATCGGCAGTTACAGAAATGGCCTGCCGCCAGGCAACAGAAGATGATCTTCAGGAAATGGAAGAAAATGTTGCCTTGCAGCGTTTTTACTATGAAAAGAACAATCTTGACAGAATCATGGAACTTGATAACGCCTTTCATGAAATAATGTATAAGATTACTAATAAAATGCAGTGCCATTATATGGTAAGACTTATGAGTATTCATTACGACAGAATCCGTGAGCTTAACCTGCACTCATTTAATCCTGAGCGTATTATAAACGAACATGAAGAGATTCTTGAAGCTTTTAAGAATAAAGATCCGGAAGGAGCAAAAAAAGCCCTGGCCAAGCATCTTTCCCGCCATTATACACAGGAAGACGAAATCAAGAAAAAATACCCTCAATATTTTGCATAAAAAGGGCCCTAACCTGTTGACACACCCCGCAGTTTTTAGTAATATAAAGAACATCACGCGGGCGTAGCGAAGCTGGTTATCGCGCTGGCCTGTCACGCCGGAGATCGCGGGTTCGAGCCCCGCCGCTCGCGCTAAAGCTTCCCACACGGGAAGCTTTTTTTATTCAATTAAATTTTTCGGGTAATAGCGCAGCTGGTAGCGCACTAGCTTCGGGAGTTAGGGGTCGGCAGTTCAAATCTGCCTTACCCGAATTTTTTAATGCATTTTATCATGCAACTATATATAGTAACATCTTGACCAAAACTTTTCTTTCAGTTAGTATAACTTCAATGATTTTTGGAATTACATTTTTTACATTTGCTTTTTTCTCTTTTTTTGCCTTTTTCTTTTTTGGAAGAAATTGCAGAGTCCGAAAAGCATAGAATGTAAAATTAAGCTTATAAAAAAAAAGCGGTTCTATCTTTTCGGGTAGAACCGCTTTTTTTTATTTGGAGGTCCTATGAAAATAGCCTACAGTGGCATAGAAGGAGCATTTGCATATATTGCAGCAAAGCGCATTTTTCCAAACGAAGGGCTTGTTGCCTTTGGTGACTTTCATTCGGCTTATGCGGCTGTTGAAAACGATGACTGCGACTATGCAGTGCTTCCTATAGAAAACAGTTATGCCGGAGATGTTGGTCAGGTAACAGACCTTATGTTCCAGGGAGAACTTTTTGTAAACGGAGTTTATACACTCAATGTTGTACAGAATCTGCTTGGAGTAAAGGGATCTTCACTCAAGACAATCAGCAGGGTTGTAAGTCATCCGCAGGCGCTGGAACAATGTGCAGAGTTTCTGCGTGCACACAATTATGAAAGCATAGAAGCAGTAAATACAGCACGAGCCGCAAGACAGGTTGCACAGGAGGGAGACACAAGTGTAGCCGCAATTGCAAGTGAAGAAACTGCGGCTCTTTATGGTCTTGAAGTGCTTGCAAAAGGCATCAACGAGCAGCAGGATAATTCCACAAGATTCGTTGTGCTTTCAAAAAATCAGAATCAAAAAGTTTGCAAAGACAGCGGAACTTTCATAATGATGTTTGCAGTAAAAAACGAAGCCGGTGCTCTTGTAAAGGTTTTGAACAGACTTGGTGAATTTGGTTACAACATGATTGCAATTCACAGCCGTCCCTTAAAATCACACGCCTGGGAATATTATTTTTACATCGAAGTTGAAGGCAATTCCAGCCAGAAGGATTTTGAACAGATGGTTCATGAAATACAATATAGATGTGATAAACTAAAGATTTTCAGATAAGGGGTAAAAATATGAACATGGAATTTGAAAGAAGACTTGCAATACCAGCGGAAGTAAAGGAACAGTATCCACTTTCGGGCAAGCTTGGAAAAACGGTAGAAGAAAAACGTGCAGAGCTCAAGGCTGTTTTTGAGGGCCGTCTGAACCGACTGCTTTTGATAATTGGTCCCTGCTCTGCCGACAACGAAGATGCTGTAATTGATTACATGAACCGTCTTGTGCCTGTGCAGGAAAAAGTGCGCGACAAGATTTTAATGGTACCACGCATCTATACAAACAAACCCCGAACAACGGGTGCCGGCTACAAGGGAATGCTACATCAGCCTAACCCAAACGAAAAACCTGACCTTTATAAGGGAATTGTTGCCTGCCGTCACATGCATATGCGTGCTGTAGCCGAGACCGGATTTATTTTTGCAGACGAAATGCTTTATCCCGAAAATTATCAGTACCTTGACGACCTGCTTGGTTATGTTGCAGTTGGTGCCCGTTCTGTAGAAGATCAGCAGCACCGTCTAACAGCAAGCGGAATTGAAGTTCCTGTTGGAATGAAAAATCCTACAAGCGGCGACTACGCAGTTATGATGAACGCAATTTCTGCAGCACAGCATTCCCACACATTCATTTACAGAGGCTGGGAAGTTCATTCCGAAGGAAACGCACACTGTCATGCAATTTTGCGCGGCTCTACAAACAAACACGGAAACAATCTGCAGAACTATCACTATGAAGATCTGGAAAGACTTTGCAATACTTACGACGAACTTGAGCTTAAAAATCCTGCCGTTATTATAGATACAAATCATTCAAACTCAAATAAAAATCCTTTTGAACAACCCCGCATTGTTATGGATGTTCTTAATTCCTGCCGCCACAATGAAAGGATTGCAGGTCTTGTAAAAGGCTTTATGATTGAAAGTTACATAGAAGACGGCTGCCAGAAAATCGGTGATGGAGTTTACGGAAAATCTATTACAGACCCGTGTCTTGGTTGGGAGAAAACAGAGGGATTGATTTACGATATTGCAGAAAAGATTTAAGACTTATTATTTTACAAGCTTCATGCCTGTAAAGGTGGCCATGGCAACCTGATTTCCAAGCTCGTCTGTGATATCTATCTGATAAACACAGGTGGAACGGCCATCTTTTACAAGACGTGAAGCAGAAAGAAGCTTTTTTCCTTTAGCCATTCCAAGGAAATTTACAGAGCAGTTTAAAGAGACTGTATGAGGCTGATTAAAATTGGAGCAGACTGCAAAGGTAAAATCGGCAAGAGTACAGATTACGCCACCCATTACACCGCCATAGGCATTCTGGTGTTTGCGGGTGATTTCTAAAGAACAGCGGGCAAGGTGCTCGCCTACTTCATCTATTACAATACCGGTTGCATCTGTTGCATAAAGGTCGCCGCCAAAAAACTCGCGGGCTTTTTCAAGATCTGTCATTTTGGACTCCTATTTACTCCACTCTATGGCTTTTAAATTCAATTCCAGAAAATCAGGCTTTACAAGCATTTTGATTGCAGAAGCAAGTTCATCCTTTGGAATTAAACCTGCACGACTTGCGGCTCCAAGAAGAACCATATTTACAATCTTGCTGCTTTTAAGTTCACGACAGGCTTCTTCGGTGTCTACGGCAACAACTTTTGCGGCACGCTTTTGCAAATAGTCAATCATCTCTTTTTCATCAAAAGCTTTTCCGCTAAGACTTGCAGTTACAGGCTGAACGATTTTTTTGTTTACAATAACAGTTCCATCAGGCTTAAGAAAATCTATATTGCGCACAGCTTCTGCTGCTTCAAAGGCAATGAGAACATCTGCCTGCCCCTGAGGAACAAGAGGAGAAAAAGCGTCTCCAATGCGTACATGACTAACAACAGAACCGCCGCGCTGAGCCATACCGATTGTTTCTGCAGAAAGTACGCGCTCCCCTTTAGAAATTGCAGCCTGAGAAAGGACCTTTGCAGCAAGAACGGTTCCCTGACCACCGACTCCACAGATGATTATATTTTTACTCATATTTAAAATCTCCATTTAATAGCAGTTAGCTATTAGCTTTTAGCAGTTAGCAAGGAGGGGCGCCTGCCCCTGTCTCCAGCCCGGAAGCGGTCTTTCGCCACCCCCTCGCCTAGGGGCTCCGCCCCTAAAACCCCATTATTTTATTGCCTGTACAGGACAAACTTGTGAACAAAGTCCACAGCCGGTACAAAGGGATTTGTCTATTTCTACAAGACGCTTACCTTGAGGTCCCTGAGCCTGTCGAAAGGCGCTCATGCTGACACTCAAGGCCGGGCAACCTAACTCATTTATACATTTGCGGCAGCCGATACATTTTGCTGAATCTACTGTAAGGGCATGAGTTTTTTCCCAGCCGACCTTTTGGGCAATTGCGATACACGGTGCTTTAAAAATTATTGCACTAACGCCGGGAGCTTCGCTTGCAGTTTTTACAGCTTCTACAGCAGCCTTCTGGTCAAAAGGATTTACAGTGATAACAGGTGAAACTCCAATTGCCTGCAAGATTTTTTCTATGCTGATTTTTTCAACAATTTCGCCCATCATGGTAAGGCCGGTTCCGGGGTGTGGCTGATGGCCTGTCATGGCTGTAGTTGAATTGTCCAGAACACAGATTGTCTGCTTTGCCTGATTGTATACTCCGTTTACTACACCAGTAATTCCACTTGCAAAGAAGGTTGAGTCCCCTATAAAGCTGAAGCAGTAGCGGTCGGGCTCGTTGTGATAAAAGCCCTGAGCCATTGTGATGTCTGCGCCCATACAAAGGCAGGTGTCTGTCATGTCCAATGGTTGTGCATTACCCAATGTGTAGCAGCCGATGTCTCCACAGTATACGGTTTTCTTACCTTTCATTGCCTGTTTTACGGCGTAGAAGGCACCGCGGTGTGGACAGCCGGCACAGAGGACCGGCGGGCGGATTGGGAGGGATGGAGCCAAAACTCCATTGCCATTCCTGGAGTTGCTGTTTGTGTCATTGTTATTCGGGAATGACACGAGAACATCTTTAATAATCTCCACACTCAACTCGCCGGCAACAGGAACTGTACCATCAAGTTTGCCGCTGATGGTTGCCTTGATGTTTGCACTGCCTGCAACACGGATTAAGTTTTCTTCTATAACCGGGTCCAGTTCTTCAAAGACAATTACCTTCTGGTTCTCACGCAAAAACTTTTCTGCAAGTGCTTTTGGAAATGGATATGGAGTTCCGATTTTTAGAACAGAACAGTTAGTCATTCCTAATAAAGACAGGGCTTCCATCAGGTAACAGTATGAAATGCCGCCTGCGGCAAAACCAATTTCAGAGAGGGGAAGCGATGTTTTGTTTTCCGCTTCTT
>CAMNDY010000074.1 GCA_946535985.1 uncultured Treponema sp.
CCAAGAAGAATCAGAAGGTATTGAAGCTTAAGGAAATCCGCATGCAGCCAAAAATAGGCTCCGGAGATCTGGATACTAAGGCCAAACATATACAGGAATTTCTGGACGAGGGTGACAAGGTTAAAGTCACAATCCGTTTCCGCGGACGTGAACTTGCTCACACAGAGCTCGGCTTTGAAGTTCTGAATGAGGTGTTAAAGCGACTTACCTCGGCGTACAACATCGAAAAGCCTGCTGCTATGGACGGCAGAAACATGTCGATGACAATCTCAGCAAAAGCCGCAAAATAAGGGGTTTAGAAATGCCTAAAATGAAGACTAAGAAGTCAGCAGCAAAGAGATACTCTCTTACTGGTACTGGCAAAGTTAAGCACAAGAAGCAGAACCTTCGTCATATTTTGACAAAACGTTCTCCTAAAAGAAAGAGAAACTTGCGCGCAGCAGGTTATGTAGATGAAGCAGACGCAAAGAAGATCAGAAAGCAGATGCTTCCTTATGGTTAATAGGAGATAACGATGTCAAGAGCAATAGACGGAACAAAAAGAAAGAATCGCCGTGTAAAGATTTTGAAGCTCGCTAAGGGTTTCCGTGGCGACAGAAAATCAAACTACAAACCGGCAAAAGATGCCGTTACAAAGGCACTTGGTCACGCTTATGTAGACCGCCGCGACAAAAAGCATGAATTCCGCTCTTTGTGGATTGCACGTATTAACGCTGCTGTTCGTGAAGAAGGAATGACATACTCACAGTTTATTAATGGAGTAACAAAAGCAGGTATTAAATTGAACCGCAAGGCTCTTTCTAATATGGCTATTGAAGATCCAGCCGCTTTCAAGGCAGTTGTAGAAGCTGCTAAGAACGCACTCAAGGCATAAGGAAACTTTTTATGATATCACTTGATCAGGTTTTATTGTTAGAGGAAAAAGTAGAAAGCGCTGTTGCAAAAATACAACAGCTTGAGGCCGAGAATGATGCTCTGCGCAATAAATGTTCAGAGCTCACAAATGCACTCTCTGCCAAAACGGAGCAGCTTGCTTCTTTTGAAAACGAACAGAAAACGATCGAGTCTGGTATCATAAAAGCAATTGACCGGCTTAATTCAATAGAGAATTCTGTATTGAAGCAAGCCGGCCAGTCTGCTCCAAAGCCAGCTGCATCAGGACTTGCAGCAAGCGCAGCCGCTGCAGCAAGTAAAGTTGCAACACCAACACCGGTAGAGGAAGCAGTTGAAGCAAAAACTGTTGAAGCTCCGGCTCCTACCCCAACACCCAATGTAAGCTTTGATCAGATGACTCCGGTAGAAAGTCCAGAAAAAGAGACTTTTGACGAAGAAGAAGTAATAGATAACCCAGATGCCATTGATCAGGCATTTGATGAAGTTACGATTGAGGAACCTATTGAAGAACCAATCGAAGATGAAACAGACACAGATTCTGATCCGGAATCAAAAGATCAGTTAGGATTTGATATTTTCTAATGGGAAAACTCCAGATTAATCTTTTAGGAACAAGTTTCACAATTCAGGCAAATGAAGATGAAGAATATCTTAAAAAACTTTTAGGATATTATTCACGAATCGTAAACGATGTAAGCCAGATAGAATCAATTAAAACGCCTTTACAAACTTCAATTCTTGCAGGCATAATGCTTTGCGACGAAGTATATAAAGAAAAATCAAACGCAGTTGCAATGGAAAAAATGCAGAACGGCCAGGTTCAGGTAATTGATGATGAAGAAAGCGAAGAACTTGAACGCCGCACAATTGCAATGATCGATAAAATCAACAGAGTCTTATAAAGCAGGTAAAGATTGATTACAAATATCTGGATTGATGCCGATTCCTGCCCTCTCAAAGTTAGAAATCACGTAGTAGATTACAGTGCAAAAAAAGGAATAAAAGTCTTTTTTGTTGCAAATAAAAAAATTGAATGTCAAAGTAAAAATCCTTTTAACATGATTATTACAGACACACAAAAAGATTCTGCGGATAATTATATTTTTGAACACGTAAAAAGCGGAAGTGACCTGGTTATAACAAAAGACATTGTTTTTGCAGACCGCCTTGTACAAAATGGTATTATTACCATAAATGACAGGGGCACTGAGTTTACAAAAGAAATAATAAAAGAACGTTTAAGCGAAAGAGATTTTAATTTACAGCTTGCACAAATGGGACTTTCAAAATCCTACCACGAAGGCTATGACCAGAAAAAATTTGAAAAGTTTTGTAATTGTCTGGATAGGGTGATTATTAAGAACATGTAAGAGATTCCCGGGTCAAGCCCGAGAATGACACATTCAGTTATTGTCAGGTCAAGCCCGAGAATGACACATTCTGTCATTGTCGGGCTTGACCCGACAATCTCACTTTAGAATTCTTCGTCTGGGAAGGCCATCTGAATGGCACAGATACGATCTTTAATCTGCATAAAGGCATATACAACTTCCGGGTCAAAGTGTGTACCGGCACTGTTTTGAATCTCTTCAAAAGAATCTTCAATTGACCAGGATTCCTTGTAGCAGCGTTTATGACTAAGGGCGTCAAAAACATCGGCAACTGCAACAATGCGGGCACTTAAAGGAATATCTTTACCTTTAAGAGGTTCTGCCTTTGGAACTACTCCATCGCGGATAGAGAAATCACTTAGTTTAATATTTCCAGGATATCCTGATTCTCCGCCATCCCAACGGTCATGGTGATGAAGTGCAATTTCCTGAGCCATAACATCAAGTGAAGATTCAACAGGTTCAAAAAGCTGTGCACCAATACAGGTATGTCCTTTCATTATATTGCGCTCTTCTTCTGTAAAGCGTGGGAATGTCTTTTTAAGAATAACATCAGAAATACCAACCTTTCCAACATCATGGAACTTGGCTGCAATTTTAAGGTTATCGCGGTATTTTTGAACTTCTGACTGAGGAACATTGTGATTAAATGCCCAGCGATCATAAATTTCCATTGCAAAAGAAGAAACACGCTCAACATGTGGATATGTTTCTTTTGGATCACGGAACTCTGCCATTTTAAGCATGCGTTTTACCATGTTACTTGTAAGGTAAGCATGCTGCAAAGCCTGAACAGCACTTACTGCAAAGTGCCCAATGAAGAGTTCATCCTCTGAATCAAATTCAATTACTGCGCCGTTTTCATCAAGCTTGTTGATAATTTGAAGTACACCAAGAATCTGTCCGTTAGCATTCTTGAGTGGGAAAGTATACATAGACTTTGTACGATAATTCGTCATGATGTCTGAATTCTTATTAAATCTATAAGGTTCAGACTCCGGAATTTCGTAGCAGTCTTTAATATTTATTGATTTACCGGTTGAAGCAACATAACCGCAAATCTGTTTTTCATTAATCGGGAAGGAGAAACAACTGTAAGGAAGCTTTTCTCCGGGAGCAAGTTCTTTAAGATGAGTATCATTCTGACCATATTTAATTTTAATACGATCTTCTTCTACAACATAAATAGAACCTGCATCTGCATTTACAATGCGTCTTGTTTCTGTAAGAATTCTTTCGAGAAGGACATCAACGTCTTGTATTTCATTAAGCTGACGTTCGATTTCCATGATTTTTTGAAGTTTATCTTCACTATCTTTTGCCTTATTACCCATCAAAAGACTCCTTATACTTTTTTATATTATCGTCATAAAATGGCTAAAAATCAAGTGCGAATGCATAAAATCTTAAAATTGCCCTGCGATAAGTTCAGAGATCACTATAATTATCTTTTCTTAATTAAGGAAAAATATATTGGACCTGCCCCATTAGAAGTATCCGGCAGAATCTGGTAGCCGTACTTTGTTTTTTCATATTCAGACAGCACCAAATCAGCACATTTGGAAATTTGTGAAAGCTCAGGTCTTGGTTCAATAAATTCAAAGGAATCATTTCCATCTTTTTTGAATTTTTTTACAAGCCTTTCTATCATTTCATCGTTTTCCTGAGGAGCTAATGCACAGGTTGAATATAAAAGATATCCCCCCTTACGAAGAAGACGGTAGGCACTCGAAAGCAGGGACCACTGTTCCATGCTGACAGTCTTTATTCTGTTAGGAGACCACTGGTCAAGATATTTTGGATCTGCAATTACGTGACGTTCAGAAGAACATGGAGCATCCAGTAAAATAGCATCAAAGCATTCATTCTGTCGTG
Source organism: uncultured Treponema sp. (assembly GCA_946535985.1). GTDB lineage: Bacteria > Spirochaetota > Spirochaetia > Treponematales > Treponemataceae > Treponema_D. The sequence continues at coordinate 4,161 of CAMNDY010000074.1, forward strand.
TACACCAGGTTGAGCCGTCGCTGCAGCTAACCTTTACCCTTTCACTAATTTGAGGAGGAAGACATTCTTCTACAACTACAGAAAGCCTGTGCTTACGTTGAGGAGAACGTTCATTAGAAGAAAGAAGTGCATCCTCCTTCATACGGCTTGCAAGAACTAAGGTTTTTCCACCGGGAGCAGCACATAAATCTAAAATATCCGAAGCCTGGTCCAGCGGAAGGCAAAGAGCAGCAAAAATACTTGCACTGTCCAGATAATATGGCTTTTGAGCTCCGGGAACAAAAAACTCTACAGAATCATTTGGGCTTGAGAAAGCCTCTTTTAATTTTTCCCAGCGTGGGCCGTAAAGAGAAGAATAAAAGTTTTCAAAGCCGGCAGCTCCTTTAAGAGGCAGACTGCCCTGCTCCTTCTTATTTTTTTTACCCATTAAAAGTTTTCCGTATAAAGATTAATATTTTTTTCACGCAGCTCTTCAAAGCCCTGTGCCGAGAATTCCGGATAGTTAATTTCAACCTTGTATTTTCCGTCCTTTCCAAGCTGCACCTTCAAAAATCCGCATTTAATTTTATAGTCAATTATCCGTCTAAGGGCACTATCAATTTGTTTTGCAAATGCTTCATCATTCTCAGTTTTTTTGCAAAGCACTTCTACGCTGCTTTCAATTCGTTTTTCAGAAATCATAATGCAGTCTATGCCTGCTTCTATTGCTTTTACAACTGCAAGTTCCGGCGGATATCCATTGTTAGCAAGAGCCCCCATAAAAATATCATCAGAAAAAATGATGCCTTTAAAACCAAGATCTTTACGAAGCACATTACTTACCCAATATTCAGAAAGACAGGCAGGATTTTTTTCATCATAACCTTTTACGCGGGCATGAGACATGAGCACTGCACTTGGATTTTTTGAAACAAGGGTTCTAAAGGCATCCATCTGAATTTTCAATTCTTCATCTGTCCAGTTTATTTGAGGAAGTCCTGTATGAGGATCTGTATTTGTATTGCCTGGAAAATGCTTTAGAACCGTACCTATTCCATTTTCTTCGTAGGCCTGCACACAAGCAGCTCCATATTCCTTAACTTCTTCAAGACTTCCAAAGCTTCTTTCATTTAAGAAAACTTCATTATCTGCAGTACAAACTTCGGCAACAGGAGCAAGATTCATTGTAAAACCAAGCGCCCTCATCTGTTTTGCCTGAAGACTATAAAGCTCTGACGCTTTTGAAAGCTCAAGTTTTTGAGTGATGCGCTGGGCAGAAGGTAAAGGTCCGCTCAAAGATCTTAATCTGTTTACAAACCCACCCTCCTGGTCTACTGTAAGAAAGGGCGGGATTTTATTATTCTGCTTACAGTAATCAATAATAGACTGATTAAACTGTGTCATTGCAAAGGGAGTCTGGGCAATATTATAGCCGAAATATAAAAATCCGCCGGCAATGTTTTTTTCTACAGGAGTAAATGTATCGCAGCCAACAAGATTTACTACAAAAAGCTGGGCAATTTTTTCTTCAAGAGGTAAAGCTCCTATAAAATCTTCCACTGCCTGATTTTTTTGATTTTTGACCTGGGCTATGTATGTCAAAATATCCTGACCTCTTTGATGAGCCGCAAGTTCTTTTTCTAAGAGAAGCTTTTTCCTGTTATTGCAGCTTGTAAAGGTAAAAAGCAAAGATATTATTAAAGGCCAGATGAACTTTTTCATACAATAATTATATGTGTTGCCCCTGTCTTTTACAAGTGATATAATTAAAGAATGAAAAATATCGCTATCATTACTGGTGCAAGTTCGGGTATGGGAAAAGAATTTGCCCTTCAGGTTGCACAAAAGTATGATTTTGATGAAATTTGGATTCTTGCTCGCAGACTGGAAAATCTTGAAGAGATAGCTCATTCAATAAATGAGACAAAAAACTTTCAAACTGTAAAGCCTGTACAAATTGACCTTGGCAGTGCAGACGGTGTTTATGAGCTTGAAAAACTGCTTGCTCAGGAAAACGAAAAACTTACAAAAGTCGAAAGCGGCATTCAGATTGGTCTTTTTATAAACAATGCAGGTTTTGGAACTTACGGACCTTTTGAAGAAACTTCTGTCAAAGCCGAAATGCAGATGGTTGAATTAAACTGTACCTCGCTTACAGGACTTTGTGGAATTGCACTTCCCTACATGACCAAAGGCTCTGTTATTATTAATACATCAAGTCTTGCAGCCTTTATGCCTCTGGGAAATTTTGCAGTTTATGCTGCGACTAAAGCATATGTCCTAAGTTTTTCAACAGCACTTGCAGCAGAACTTAAAGATAAAGGAATAAAAGTACATGCTCTTTGCCCTGGTTCAGTAAGCACAGAGTTTGCAAATGTTGCTTCGAACGGAGCACGCAAAGAAGTAAAGGGAGGCATACCTCCACAGAAGGTTGTTGCACAATGTCTTAAACGCGCCTACAAAGGAAAAACAAAATCCCTTTATAGATTAAAATGGAAGTGTCTCTCTTTTATGAGCCATTTTGTTTCGGGTAAAACCGTTGCCCGATTTACATATAAATATAATAAACGTCCGCGTAAGCCGGATGAACCGCAAGAGGAAAAGGAAATAAAATTTTAAGGGCCCTTCGAGAGCCTCAGGGACCCCAGCGAGGTTATATATGAATGAAATTATTGAAAACAGCACAATCAACAGTGCGCTTTTTACAGATTTTTATGAACTGACAATGGCACAAGGCTACTGGAAAGAAAACATGAACGAAGAAGTTGTCTTTGATATGTTCTTCCGCCGAAATCCTTTTAACGGAGGCTTTAGTGTTCTTGCAGGTAACGAAACTTTACTTGATGCACTTACCTCTTTCCGCTTTTCAGAAGATGATATTAAATATCTTGCAGAGCAGAAAATCTTTGAACAGGGATTTCTTGATTACCTTAAAGACTGGCGCTTTACAGGCGACCTTTACACAATGGACGAAGGAACTGTAATTTTCCCACAGGAGCCTCTTGTACGCATTCATGCAAATCTTATTGAAGCACAGATTCTTGAAGGTCTTATTTTGAACCATGTAAACTTCCAGAGTCTTATTGCGACAAAAACCGCCCGCATCTGGCTTGCAAGTAAAAAAGCTCCTATTATGGAATTTGGTCTTCGCCGAGCTCAGGGTCCGGATGGTGCTATGAGTGCAACCCGTGCCGCTTATATTGGTGGTGCTGCAGGAACTTCTAATACTCTTGCAGGTAAGCTTTATGGCATTCCTGTAATGGGAACAATGGCTCACTCATGGATTATGTCTCATAGTTCTGAGCTGGAGGCTTTCCGCGAGTACGCAAAAATCTATCCTCAGAATTCTGTTTTCTTAATTGATACCTACGACACACTTAAGTCCGGTATAAAAAATGCAATCATCGCTGGTGGAGAGCTTGTAAAAAAAGGCTACAACTTTGGTGTACGTCTTGACTCAGGTGATATTTCTTACCTTACACGAGAGGTTCGTAAAGCACTTGATGAAGCAGGTTACCCACAGGCAAAAATCAGTGTTTCAAACGAACTTACAGAAGAAATTATTTCTACTTTAGTTGCAGGAAATGCTCCTATAAACAGCTGGGGTGTTGGAACTCATATGGTAACTGGTGGCAATGAATCTTCATTCACAGGTGTTTATAAGCTTTGTGCCCGCCATGACAAAACAACAGGTGGCATGACTCCTGCAATGAAATTCAGCGACAACCCTGCAAAAACAACAAACCCTGGCATTAAAAATGTATTCCGTCTTTATGACGAAAAAGGAATGGCCTGTGCCGATATTCTTGCTCTTGAAAATGAAGTTCTGGAAACAGGCAAAGAATACCGCTACTATCACCCTATGGTAGATTACAGACAGTTCTCTTTCACTGCTGCCAGAATTGAGCCTCTTTTGAAAAAACGCATAAGCAAGGGTGAACGCACACAGCCTCGTCTTTCTGATGCCCAGCAGCTTAAGATCAGCCACGACAACATGCAAAAGCAGCTCGAAACTTTTGATGAATCATACAAGAGAATTCTTAATCCTCATATTTATAAGGTTTCTATAAGCCAGGAGCTTAAGGATCTTAAGATGAAATTCATTCAGGAGAATATTAAATAATGAAAAAGCTTCTTTCTGTTTTATTATTACCTCTAATACTCCTTACAGCTTCCTGTAAAAGCACTGATATAAATGATGAAACAGAAGTAGAAGCTACGGAAGAAGAAATCTTTGAAGAGCCTGAATTTTCTTTTGAGGAAGAATATTACAAGGATGTTGTATGGACCGACATACTTTCTCTTAAAGATCTGGAAGGACGCTGGGAAACTCCGGAAGGAGTCCTTCAATTTCCATACGAGCTTGATAATAACGAATATCTTTGCATAACTGCAAATCAAACTGATGACACACAAAAGTGGATTGATTTTGCAGAGCGAAAAATGAAGACTGTAGATGAAATCTGGAAGGACAGGTTTATTTATATTCCCGAGATTTATGGAATAAACTATCCTATTGCAGATGAAAACGGAACTCAAACAGGCCTTAAATTTGAATACACAAAATACGAAACAATTGACAAGATTTTAATTACAAGCCGCAGGATTATGTTTGTCCCGACTAACATAATTAATCAAAATCTGGCCTTCTTTAAAATTTCTGAAGACAAGCAAAAAATCAAAGGCGAAGGAGTTTTCAGATTTTTCTCAAACACTTTTTCCTATCTTTATAATTCTTTTATTCTGCCCGAGGAAGTTCTTGTAGAAGCAAGCCCTAAATATGGACTTGTACTTTCCGGCGGTGGTGGTAAAGGTGCCTACGAAGTTGGAGTCTGGAAGGCCTTCTTAGAATATGGTATTGCTCCAAAAATCAGAGCGGTTTCCGGAACAAGTGTTGGTGGTTTAAACTCTGCACTTTTTGCAATCCGGCCTTATGATGAAATTGAAAGAATCTGGCTCAACATTGTTCCCGATAAGCTTACACAAAACGACGCCCTGATTTCGCAAGAAGGTTTAAATGATATTCTTTCTTCGATTCCTCTTGTAAAAATACAAAATCTCACCTTCCCTCAGGTTTATGTCACTACTGTACGAAACCGCTTTATACTTGCAAAACTCGTAAAAAGCAAGCCGGGCCAGTACGCAACAAGATTCAATCTTAATTCAGAGGAATCGGTTCTGCAAATTAAGAAAAAACTTTTAGCAACTTCGGCCTTCCCTGTTCTTTGTCCTTCTGTAAAGCTTGCAGATGGTTTTGAATATTCAGATGGCGGTAACGAAGCTGTAGGCGGTGACAACACTCCAATAGATCCAATTATAGATAACCATTTAGACATAGATAAAATCTTTATTGTATACCTGGCACATGAACCAGCGCGCAAAGTAAAAGAAATTGATTACGATACAAAAACTCTTATCCAGATTGTGCCTTCTATAGAGCTTGGCGGTATTTTTGAAGGAACAGCAAATTTTACTTCAAGCAGAATTAAACTTTTGATTAAATACGGTTATGAGGATGCTTGTGCTGTGCTTAAGAAAAACGGTTACTATCCTGTGAGCAGAAGCTGGTTTACTCAGGATATTGAACAGGCTCCTTCTATGGAAGATATTCTAGCTTTATATTCTGAAGAGCAGTAAAAAGCCTTTCTTTAAGCTCAGGTTTTCCGCCTGTAAGCTGCTTTAATTTTTTCTTAGATTCCTTGCGGGTTGAATTATCCTGAAAGTCGCAGGTACAGGTAAACTGTTTAAACTTTTCTTCCTCTGCATATTTTATAATGCGGTCTTCGGTAATATAACAAAGCGGGCGGATAATTTTTATAGGATAATTTTCATATTGCAGTGACGGAATCATTGTAGAAAACTCGCCTTTTTGTAAAGCATTCATAAGCAGGGTTTCCAGAATATCATCCATGTGGTGACCAAGGGCAATTTTATTGTAGCCGTGCTCCATTGCATATCTTATAAGCTCTGTGCGTCGCTGGGTAGAACACCAGTAGCAGCTCATCTTCTGACCTTCTTTTACACGAGCGCTGATGTTTACATTCAAAGATTCAAAAGGGACCTTCCACTTTTTAAAAAGCTTTTTAATTTCTGCAGGAAAAGGAGGCGCAAAATCACTTTGAATATTCAGGGCTTTATAGGAAAAACCGCAGAAAGGTCTTTTTGCCCTGTTAGAAAAATATTCTGCAAGTACAGTGGAATCTTTTCCACCGCTAACACCAATGAGGATTTTATCGCCTTCTTCTATAAGATTATAATCAAAACAAGCCTTGTCGATTAGACTTGAGATTTTTGGTTCCCTTTTCATACTTATATTATAATTTACGATGTTCAATATGTCTATGAAAATTATGGAGCCGCGTGAATTCTAAAAGCCTTGGAACGCTGAATATTGTTTTCGTCGCACCATTCAAAATAGGCGTCTAGGGCCTCTCCTTCCAGAGGTTTGTTATAGGGACCTAAGGATTGTCTTACATGAAAATCGGGGGTGACTTCTATACAGATTTGATATTTTTCTTTATACATGGCATAGACAATTGTGGCACGACGATTTAATACAGCCTGAGTATAACCCCAGCCTACGCAGTTATGCATATTACTTCCGATTGTTTTTAAGGTAAAAGAATCTCTTGCAACATGAAAGCACCAGCGGTCCGAATCGGGAACGGGTTCATATTCTTTAGTCACAGGATTTTGACGACGAGCTTCGCCGGCCTTATATTCAAGCTCCAGGAATTTTGATTCTATTTCAAAGACTACATTTTTCTGCCCTGATGAATTATATACAAGGCCTTCGGCAGCAAGCATGTTCTGACGTCTTACTAAAAAATCGTGGGTATAGGTATTAAAACCTTCGTGCATTATGTCTTTTATTTCCTGCTGTTCCAGATGGCGGGAACATAAACGGTAAGTATTCAAAGCATCCACAATTTCATAAGGAGGGACAGAACCTTCGTACAAAAATTTGGCTGTACGTTCAATAGAGTTCCAGACAGTTTTTTGATTTGCAAAAGCAAGGGCATCACGTACAAAAAGTTGCAGAGGTTCCTGTACAGAATAATATATTGTTCCGCCTGCAAACGAAATCATAAAATAATCGAGCATTGTATAAACTTCTTTCGTGGCTGATTTTTGGAGGATGTTTGCGTCTGTAAAGCCCATATCTTTTGCTGCTGCATAGCATATTACGGACTGAGGATATTTTTGATAAAGCTTACGGATTGCTTTTGTGGGAGTTATGCCCATGCTTGAAAACATTTCATTTTCGGCATCTGGGGTATCGCCGGAAGAAAGACTTGCAAACTCAGGGTCATAAGGATTAAGACCCCAGTGCTGTGCAATCTTAAAAAAATTTACATTAAACGGACAAAGCATATATCCAAGAAGGACATTAAAGCCATGAAGTTTTGATGAAACAGAAGGCTTTATTCCAAATTGACTTTTATATTCCTGTCCAATTTCATCAAGGATTTGTTTTGTAAGTTCAGGGCACAAAGGAGCATTACTGTTCATGCTTTCAAAAACAGGACTACCGTTCTGGTAAAGACGTTTTTTTTCATAGTTTAATTCAAAATTGACATCGACCAGGCGTCGATATTCTGTAGAAACTGTCTGGGTTTTTACTGTTATATAATAGTTGTTCTTTCTTTTGTTGACCTCGTAGCCATAACTAAAAACAGAGTCATTTCGTGTAAAAGGTCCTGAATAAAGCTTACCGCAGCCACTTTTAAGAACATTACTTTTAAATGCAAGAATAAGCTCCCACTTCTTATGCTGACGGCAAAAGACCATCTTTTTTTTCAAATCAACAATAGTAGGAAAAGTCGAAAGCGGTTCTGCATTCACAGGATGATATTCATTATTAACAATATCATATCCCCAAAAACGATCCATATTTATTAATATAGCAGATTTTTTTGAAATGTTAAATAAAAAATTATAAAGTCACCCTTCGACAAGCTCAGGGACCCCAGAATGCATGATTTTATAAAAAAGGCACCTGCAACGGCGCACGCTACTGTGCATGCCCAAATCGGAAATGCGTTAAAAAAAACAGTCCATCGGGACTGTTTTTTAGCATTTACCTACTTTCGGCTCGCGAGATTTATCGAGCGCCGTAGGGTGGACAGTTGCGTGCACCCTACAGACAATCAAAAGGATTGGTTAGAAGCTACCAGCTACGGCAACAGCGCACGCAACTGTACACCCTACCATAGGATTGTTACCCATTCCCATGAATCCCATCATCTCAACGTGTGCTGGAACTGAAGAAGATCCTGCGAACTGAGCATCTGAGTGCATACGACCCAAAGTATCAGTAAATCCGTAAGAAGCTG
>CAMNDY010000075.1 GCA_946535985.1 uncultured Treponema sp.
CAGTACATGCAAGCTGCCAGTTTTCGTCGCTTACAAAAAGAATAAGGTCGTTCTTCTCTGCACCAAGCTTGCTGCAGATTTCTGCTTCGTGGCCGGCGTAGAACTTAGAAATTCCGCCTTCGAACTTGCCCTGAGCATCAATTTTCATCCAGGCCAAACCCTTTGCTTTGTAAGTCTTTGCAACTTCTTCGAGTACTTCGATATTTTTGCGTGAATATTTGTCTGCAACGTTCTTTACAACAAGTGCTTTCAAACCGCTGCGTTTATGGCGCTGAATATCACGGCCCGCATTTGCAGCACCTGCTTTAAATGCGTTAAAGTCTGCAAGGCCAGCCATGAATGCCGCATCCTGCATTTTCATATCAAAACGCAAATCAGGTTTGTCCGAACCGTACAAATCAAAAGCGTCTTCCCAGGCAATGCGGTCAAACTTAGCAGGAAGGTCGTAATTCAAAGTCTTTTTGAAAATGTACTGCATCATGCCTTCTGTTGTGCTAAGAACTTCCTCGCGGTTTGTGAAAGACATTTCCATATCAATCTGTGTAAATTCCGGCTGACGGTCGCCACGGGCATCTTCATCGCGGTAGCAGCGGGCAATCTGGAAGTACTTATCAAAACCAGAAACCATCAAAAGCTGCTTATAAAGCTGAGGGCTCTGTGGCAAAGAATAGAATTTTCCGGGATGAACACGTGAAGGAACAAGATAGTCGCGGGCACCTTCCGGAGTAGACTTAATAAAGGTTGGAGTTTCAATTTCCAAAAATCCTTTCGAAGTCAAATATTCGCGTGTAGCAAAAGCAACCTGTGAACGAAGGATAATATTATGCTGCATTGGTTCACGACGCAAATCAAGGTAGCGGTACTTTAAGCGCAAATCTTCGTTTGCAACAACTAAAGTTCCGTCCTTCTGGCGTACTTCTTCAATACTGAATGGCAATTCCTGAGAAGTAGTAAAAATCTGAATATCGCTTGCTTCTACTTCAATTTCGCCGGTTGCCATGTCTGGGTTTATATCTTTATCACTGCGGGCAGCAACAATGCCTTCTACAGCAATACAATATTCACTCTTAAGGCTGGCAGCAATATTTTTAACATCATCACTTGCTTTATCGCCAACCATAACCTGAGTAATTCCATAACGGTCGCGCAGACGAATAAAAATCAATCCGCCAAGGTCACGGGTACGACTAACCCAACCATTTAAAACAACCTTTTTACCAACATCACTTTTGCGGAGCTCGCCGCATGTAACAGTACGCTTTGTATTTTCCATAATGGAATATTTTAGCGTTATAGCAAAGTTTTGTCATTAGCAGTATTATTTTTCAAGTACGTACCACAGCGTTTTGTCCTTTGGTGAAAGTTCAGGCTTTTTCTTGGCAGAGGCCCGGTTTCCATCCTGCTGCAAAGGATAAAGCTTCCACTTCTTATTCTCAAGCTCAAGACTTCCACTAGAGCCCAGGGCCATTGCAAGGCTTCCGCTTCCAGAATATGTTGTTGAAAGATTTACCTCCTGGCGTATTACAGAATTCGCCGGAACAGATTTTTGAGGCTTTCCATATTCAAAAAGTTTTTCTCCCTGGTTTCCGCTCCAGCAGCAAGAGAAAATAAACCATTTAGATTCGTCAGTTTTTACACCAGCCACAAGAGCAAAATCCTCAGCCGGAATAAAAGTAAAGGCACCCGGTAAAATTTCTGCGCCTGCTTTTGCACCGGGTCTAGTTATGCTTACATAAACCTCTTCGTTATTAAATACAAAATATCCCTGGCCGGCATCCCAATAAAGTCCACCATTATCAAAACCTTCAGAAGCATCAAACTTGATGTACCTGCGGTCATCAACTTTTATAAAATCCTTGTTCTGAACATTAAAATTCTGATTGTCTGTTACAAAACATCCCAGCTGAGCGCTAAGCGATGCCTTTTGATTTACCCCAAACCCTTCCGGCGGCACATTATTCCAGTTGCTTCCCATTTTTGCAATTACAGCAGCTTCAGTTTCCGGAGTTACTACATAATACATTGACTTTGCAAAAGGTTTGATTTTGAACTCACGGAAAACACGGGCTGCAAAAGGCATAGCGGCAATTTTAGCAGGATTCGAAGCCTGATCAAAATATCCTGTAATTCTTTGCTTTTGAGGATTACGCTGCGAAAGTTCATAACAGAAGGAATAAATACAATCCCAATCCTGAAGGCTGGCCATTACAGCAAGCATAGGCATCATTTCAGAAGAATACTGGTTTGGATAAGGATGATCATATTCTGTAACAGAGTATGGCTTTCCGTAAACCCGAAGCTTTGCAAGAGTTGCCAGAGTTCCGCCATCCTTTGCATTTACAAGACAACGGTTGCTTACATAATAATTTCGTGTGTCCCAGCCGGAGCCCGGGAAAGATGGATGATTCCAGTAGGCGTGAGAATCTACAACATCAAACTTGCTCATTACTGTAACCGGTGCACAAGGAAGCGCTGTACCAAAAGTCAAAGCTTTTACTCCAAGATCTTCTTTTAAATAATCATTCATGCTGCCCCAGTAGTCTGCATCAAGTTTAACCAGAAACTCCGCAACAATCTGCTTTAATTCTGCAGGGTATGCACGGTACTTGTCGAAGGCCGGAAACTTAATTTCGTCTTTTTTACCGGAAGCGCTTTTTTCTACAACAACAAGGTTTCCGCCTTTGCAAAGTGAAATATCTGAAAATTCAAAAATAACTCCGGCGCTCGTTCCCATGCCTCCAAAAGTAAGCCGCGGCTTTGTGTCCGGAGTAAAATTAGAAACAGCAAAAGAAAAGGTCTGCCACTCTTTTGTAAGCTTAAGGTTCTGATGAAATCCCAGATTCTGCCATGGGTCGTGGTTCATCATAACAGAAACTTCTGCAGTGGCGTCTTTAGAAGCCTTGGCCTTAAATGAAATTGTGTACATCTGATCGGCCTGGGTTGTAAATCCATATAAATCATATTGAATGTGCCAGCTTGCAGAACCATTTGCCTTTACATGAATTTTTGCATCGCGTCCATTCTGCTTTAATTCTGCTTTTGCCCCCTGATGCTGCTCAAGGTTCGTTTTTTCAGAAAGCAGATTGTCGCCTGCTTTTTCTGCCTGATTATATTTTTTTTCGAGGGCTGCATAGTCCAGGCCTTTTTTCAGAAGAAAATCAGTCCACAAGGGGTCAAGCTCCTGACTCAATTTTTCAGGAAATCGTTCAAGCACATTATCAAGATATCCTTTTGTCATAGAGTTTTCATTATTGATTTCTACAAAAGCAACAGCCGGATCTTGAGCATAAGTAAGCCCCGTATAAGGATTTTTGTGATTGAGGATTTTCTGTGCATAGGCCTGCTGTTCCTTTTTTGCTGTTTCATTCCAAAAGCCATAGCAGTGACGGTCTTTCCAATCTGCAACTTTTTCAAGCTCTGCAGGAAGTCCGTTTTTAGAATCAGGATGAATTGTGCGCCCTGTAAGAAGATTTATATTTGAATAAATACCGGCTTTTTTAAGTTCATAAAAAAACTTATCAAAGCGTTCAAAAGATTTTTCGTCAAATATAACTTTTTTTCCGCTGGAATCGTGCTTAAAAAAACACTTTGCCCAGTCGGAATCGGTATGATGAAAGCGGATACAGTTTATTCCCTGAGAAGCAAGAGTTTTTGCCCAGTATTCTGCATCTTCTACAGGCGGAAACTCAGAAACGTTTGTTCCAAAAATCCTTATCCTCTTACCGTCGGCATACAGGTGGCCGTCTTTTCCTACAGTAATGCGCTGCTTTTCTGTAATAGGAGTATTTAAATACGAACAGTCAGCCTCGGTACCTTGTGCAGGGCGCGAAGAAAAATAAAAAGGATTAAAGTCTGCTTTAGCATCTGCCGCCAAAATTGAACTTCCACAAATTAACATAAAACTCCACCATAAAACAGCCTTTTTCATGCATGCCTCCAAAAAAAAAGGTGTGATTAGCAAAACTATTCACACCTTTTTTAATATTAATTATCTTTATTATACACTAGATATTGATAAGGAACAATGAGAAGAACATGTAAACGCTTGCAATAAGCATGAGCAGGTTTCCTACAAAATGCATGAACTTAACTTTCTTAAGGTTGTAGAAAATAAAGCCGGCAATGTAAAAGCCTGCAGCACACAAAAGCATTGTAAAACATGTGCCTGGAAGTACATCATGTAAAACTTTAATCATTGCAAAAAGAGAAACTGCTGCAAGTGAATAAAGAACTGTATTTAATTTTGCATGACGTTTTCCGGCAATTGCATAGAACAAAATACCAATAAGGTCTAATCCCCATACAATACCAAACATAATCCATCCAAGTTCGCCCTGAATCTTTGTGATTGTATATGTTGTATATGCAAATCCGATGTTTAAGAAAACAAAAACATGGGCAAGGCGGTTGAAAATAACCTTTGGAACAATTGCTGTAAGGGCATGCTGCAAACAGCTTGAAAGATACATAAGAATCATAGAAACGCCGAACAAGGTGTAGCAGACAATTGTAAGGCTTTTGAAATCCATGCCGTTGCGAATACCAATTGTATCAAGAATTGCAGTTGCAGCTATAAACAAAGCGGCACCAATTCCCTGAACAATTGCAGAAGCAATTTCTTCGGAAGTAGAAAGAATTCTTTCGTTCTGCATAATTTCAAGCTCGCGTTCTTCGGCTGCAATGCGGCGTTCTGCTCTAAGACGAGCACGTTCGCTGCGTGCATATTCTGCAGCGGCATATTTTGCTTTAAGACGCTCCGGGTTCTTTGAATACTGAATATTGATATCTCTAATTTCGGCTTCGTAATCGGCCTTGAGCTTCTTAAGACGATACTTCTTCTTTTGCTTTATAGATTTTAATGTTGATTTTCTAACGGCTTTAGATGCAATTTCATCCTGGATTGAATCCTGTACATCCTGAATTGAATTTTGAACATCTTTAATAGTTTTTGAAATTTCCATTTTTTCTTTAACTCCTTTCTTTAGTGCTTCGGTATACTTCATAAAGTAAAACTCCGGCTGCAACCGAAACATTAAGACTGTCTATTTTACCGCAGGTTGGAATAGAAACAATTGTGTCGCAGTTTTTCTGCAGCAACACATCTATACCTGTACCTTCGCTACCCATAATAATAGCAGATTTTTGTGCAAAAGATAAACCTGTTATGTCTTCTCCGCCCGCATCTGCTCCGTAAAGCCAGAAACCTGCATCTTTAAGCTGTTCTGCTGTTCTCACAAGATTTTTTACAATTGCAACCGGCACCCAGGCACTTGCACCTGCACTTGTACGGCCTATTATTTCGTTAGAAGCAATATTGCTTGCAGAATTATGTTCTGGAATTATAACAAGAGATGCTCCAAACTGATCACAGCTTCGGATAATTGCACCTACATTGTGGGGGTCTGTTATTTTATCAAGGATTACAACTGTCTCGCGGCTTGATTCTGTAAAGCTGCCAGAAGTGGTGGAATGTTTTTTAATCCAGGAATCAAAATCAACTAAATTTTCAGCTGATTTTTTTTGCCCTGCAATTGTCATTACAATTCCGCGATGGTCCTGAAGAGCCTGGTCAAGATCTTTTACAAGGTCATCAAGCTTTTTATCATCAGTTTGTTCTGCAGAGACACCAGCTTCCTGAGCCGCGGCAAGAATTTTCTTTACACGGGGACCCGGCTTACTGTAAAAGACCTTGTAATCCTTTGTATTTTCCTTTGATTTTAAAAGAGAACGGATTTTTTCTTCAATTGAATGAAATCCTGTGATTATCATATTTCTTCATTTGTGGTCCTTTGACCCCTTCGACAGGCTCAGGGACCGCCGGACTATAATTTTATCTACCGCAACACTGTTTGTATTTCTTGCCGCTGCCACATGGACATGGATCGTTACGGCCTACTTTTGCGCCAACACGCTGTACTGTTGTAGGAATAACGTTTCCGGCAACATATTTCCAGTCTCCGTCTACTTCGCGGAACAAAGAAATTTCGTGATGAACATCATGCATCTGATGGAGAGTATAATCTGCCTTGAATTCTACAATCTGTTCATTGTCTTTTTCGCCTTTTTCTGTGCGCAAAATCTGAAGACCATTCCACTGAGACTGCTTGCTCCAGTCTTCTGTTGCTTTACGGTCAATTTCACCAACTTCTTCGCCTTCTACACAAGAACTGATAATATAATCAATTTCGTGCTTTACATAAGAAGAATAGCGGGCACGCATACAGGCTTCTGCACTAGGAGCTTTTGTCTTTCCTTTAATAATCGGTTCACAACATTCGCCATAAGTTTTGCCCGAACCGCAAGGGCATAATTCGTTATTTGTACTCATATGGCCTATTTTAATGAATTCCGTTTAATTCGGCAATTGCAAGCCCATAGTTTGTCATTGGCACGCAGTATTCTTGAGCATTATGCTGTCTTTCCAATACGTAGGCCTTGTTGAACATGCAGGCCCCGCAATGAATGATTAAATCATATTTCTGGAAATCTTCTTTTGTCTGAGGAAAATCTGTTCCCCTTACAAAATCAATTTTAAGGTCCGGCGCCCGCTTTCTGAGCATATTGGGGATTTTTACAGTGCCAATATCTTCTGTGGCGGGTACGTGGGTACAGGCTTCGGCAATCAAAACGCGGGAATTGTTTGTGAGCGTATTAATTGCCAGTGCTCCTTTTGTAAAAAGTTCAATGTCTCCTTTGTGGGCGGCCATAATAATTGAAAAAGAAGTAAGTCTTGAAGCTGCGGGCTTGTTATCATTAACAAAAGGAAAAAGCTGAGAGTCTGTAATAATAAGGTCAGGAGGATTTTTTAGAGAGGCAATCGTTTGCGCAAAAGTATCCTGTGTACAGCAGTGAATGCAAACTCTTCGGTCCAAGAGGTCGCGGATTGTCTGAACTTGAGGTAAAATGAGACGACCTTTTGGAGCCTGACTATCCTGAGGCATAACAAGAAGAACATTTTCACCGGGCTTACAGTAATTTTCGGTCAGGGCTGAATCAAAAAAATTGGCCGGAACTTTTTGCTTAATTGCTTCAAAAAGCTGAGCTTTGTTTTTACCTGTAAGTGAGTCTACAAATACAGGAGGATTTTTTTTGAAGAATTCAATTTTTTCGAGCGAAGTCTGCAGGGGCCGGGCAAAGTCAGAATCTTCCTCCGCTTTGGTAATTACCCAGATAAGAGGCTTTTTACTTTTCAGGAGTTTTTCGAAGGCCGGACTTTCAATTATTTTTTCAATTGCCCCCGCCTCTCTCACTTCCTCTGCAGAAACTACTCCAAGGACAATATCGCACTTTGCAAGCGCTTCCCAGGTTTTTACAATTCTTTTTTTTCCAAGCTCAGAATCATCATTAAAACCGGCAGTATCAATAAATACGCAGGGTCCCGCTCCCGGCAGTTCCATGTTTTTTTGAACAGAATCGGTCGTTGTCCCCGAAAGCTCCGAAACAATCGAAAAGTCCTGTCCCACAAGCATGTTCATCAAGGAAGATTTTCCACTGTTAGTATTACCAAACAAACCTATATATAGTCTCTGCCCTTTTGATACTTCCATAAAGCCCCCATCTATAATCTTCGAAGTCTCATCTGTCTTCTTCAAAGTCTCATCTGCCATCTTCATAGTCCTATCTGTCATCTTCGAAGTCTCATCTGTCATCTTCGGGCTTGACCCGAAGATCTCTTAAAACCTAAAATCTCTTTTACCATTCACTTCTTCTTTAAGATACTGAATACATCGTTCGCGTACAAGTTCATTTGGAATTGTTAATAGCTCTTTTTCAATAAGCTTGTCACCAAGAGTTTTTGTGTCGGCTGCAGCATAATCTTCAAGATACTCTTTAAGTGTCATGAGCGCATTAGGATGACAGCAGTTTGCAATCTGACCAGATTTTACAAGCGACATAAATCTGTCCCCGGTTCGTCCGGCACGGTAGCAGGCTGTACAGAAAGAAGGAACGTAATCCATTCTCATAAGCCAGTTTATAACTTCATCAAGAGTTCGTCGGTCACTTACATCAAACTGGGCAGTATCTTCAGGACGTTCTTCTTCGCAATAGCCTCCAACGCTTGTACGGCTTCCACCACTAATCTGACTAACTCCAAGAGCAAGAACTCTTTCACGAGATTTTTGAGATTCGCGGGTAGAAACAATCATACCTGTGTAAGGAACAGCAATTCGAATGCAGGCTACAATTTTTGCAAAAGTTTCATCATCAATTGCATCAGGGAAAAGTGAAGGATCTACACCGTCTGCTGCCCTAAGCCTTGGAACAGAAATTGTATGGGGCCCACAGCCTTTTACTGCTTCAAGATGCTCTGCGTGCATAAGCTGGCCTACAAATTCGTATTTGTAAGTTCCAAGTCCATAAAGAACACCACAACCAACATCATCAATGCCACCATCCATAGCGCGGTCCATTGCTTCGGTGTGGTAAGCATAGTCTGATTTTGGACCGGTTGGATGAAGCTGCTCGTAGCGTTTTTTGTTGTAGGTTTCCTGGAAAAGAATATAAGTTCCAATTTCGGCATCTTTGAGGCGAGTGTAGTTTTCTACAGTTGTTGCAGCAATGTTTACATTTACACGGCGGATTGCTCCGTTTTTATGCTTGATAGAATAAATTGTTTTAATTGAATCTAAGATATATTCAATAGGATTGTTTTTAGGATCTTCACCGGCTTCAATTGCAAGACGCTTGTGTCCCATATCCTGCAGGGCAATTACTTCCTGCCGGATTTCTTCCTGACTAAGCTTCTTGCGGGGAATATGGCGGTTTGTTCCGTGGTAAGGACAATAAGTACAGCCGTTAATACAGTAATTCGAAAGATAAAGCGGTGCAAACAAAACAATGCGGTTTCCATAAAACTTAAGTTTAATTTCCTTTGCCAGATTTTCGATTTTCTGATTTAATTCTGGAACCTGGCAGGCAAGAAGCACAGCAGCATCGCGGTGATTAAGACCGTTACATTTTGCAGCTTCCTCCAGAATGCTTGTGATAAGTTTTTCATCAGTTTTATGCTTTTCGGCATAATCAAGACTATCAAGGATTTCTTCATCGTTGATAAAATCCTCTGCTTTGCTAGACATTACATTGTAACTCATTTGTAGCTCCTGTAATCCCCTCGCTCATTCAAGAGGATTTTGTAATTTATTTTTCCCATTTCAAGCATCAAGCCCTTAAGGCCATCTGCTGTTTCAATTCCACCTTTAGATTTTCCTTCATATAAATCATATTTTTTGCGATTTTCCTCTGGAGAAAGATTTGGCATTACAACATTTGCTCCTGCTCTTATTCCGTCAATTCTTCCTGTGCTGCTTAAAGTATTCAGCGCAGTTGTTGCAGGAATTAAAGCATCTGGAAAAATCACGCGAAGGAGGCTTATTAAAAAAAGAGTGAGTTCTACATTGCCGGCGGGCTCCTTTGCAAAGGGAGTTGCCTTGTGAGGAACAAAAGGGCCTATGCCAATCATGTGAGGTTGCAGCTCCTGAAGGAACAGGATGTCCTGTACAAGGTCCTGGATTGTCTGGAAAGGCGCGCCCACCATAAAACCCGAACCTACCTGGAAGCCAAGCTCCTTTAATGCAAAAAGACATTGCTTCCGTTTTTCAAGACTTTGTTTTGCGGGATGCAGCTTTGAATACAAAATTGGATCTGCTGCTTCGTGGCGTAAAAGATATCTGTCGGCACCTGCCTGCTTCCACAATTTATAGGTTTCATAATCGCGCTCTCCAAGAGATAAAGTTACCGCGCAATCAGGGTGCTGATTCTTTATTTTTGAAATCAGATTTGCAAGGCCTTGAGCCGTAAACTGCAGATCTTCCCCACCTTGAAGTACAAAAGTCCTGAAGCCTTTTTCGTAGCCATATTTACAGCAAGAAAGAATCTCTTCATCGGTCAAGCGGTAACGCTGGGCAGTGGAATTACTTTTACGGATTCCGCAATAAAAACAGTCGCAGCGGCAAAAAGAAGAAACTTCTATGAGCCCGCGGATGAAAACACCGTTTCCAAAATGTGCCTGCTGCAGTTCCCGTGCATGAGCAGTAAAGTCCGGCTGTAAATCTTTAAAATGAGAAAGGATATTTAAAATGTCTGATTTTGAGTATTCGTTTAAAACTGTCATTTAATGAATAGTCCGCTTATTTATTCGGAAAAACAGTTTTAGCACTGATGCCGTCGATTGCCCCAAGTTTTCCGCTTAATGCATTAATCTTGTCCATAGGCGCATCAATAGCAACACTTATTAAAGAGATATTTTCTTTTTTGTAAGGAATACCCATACGGCCAATTATATACTCGCCGTACTCATGAAGAATCTGATTGAGTCTTTCCACAGCATTTAAGTCCGAAACTGCAATGCCGATCAAAGCCACCTTAGTTTCCATAATAATTCTCCTTCCCCATCAGCACCCGCGCCCTTTCAAAAAGCCCGTCCTTTTGGGTTAGCAAAAAGTTATTTGTGTTTCTAGATTTAATTATAGACATTTATGGGGATATTACAAGTGGGGGGTAAGATGAAGACTGTCTATCTTGTAAAGAAAGAGAGTATATAAACTTCTCCATTGTCTTTATCTCAAAAACCCATTATATTTAAATCGTAAAGCCACCGCACAGAAGGTCATATCCAACGATTATCAGCGTTTTTTAGTATGTGTGGTTATAACTCCCGTGGTCCCTGAGCTTGTCGAAGGGCCATCATAAAATATCTTTCAATTTTCTTTACCATAATTCAGGCCCGGTGTTGGACAGGCGCTGAAAATCAAAAAATCTCTTGAGGTATGTGGTATGGAAAATGAAATTTCAATTCTTGAAGAAAACTCTATTCGTTCGAAGATTCATGTTATTCGCGGACAACAGGTGATGCTGGATTTTGACCTTGCCCAGATTTATGGGTATGAAACAAAAAACTTTAATCGTCAGGTAAAAAATAATATTGAACGATTTGATTCCGACTTTATGTTTCAACTATCGGATATGGAAGTAGAAGAACTTTCAAGGTGCAAAATTTTCACCTTGAACAAAGGGCGTGGTAGTAACATAAAATATGCACCCTACGCCTTCACCGAGCAGGGAATCTATATGTTAATGACCGTCCTCAAAGGCGACCTTGCAGTTACACAAAGTAAAATGCTTATACGAACTTTCAAAGAAATGAAGCATTTTATTCAGAATAATTCTCATATATTTGCAGAACTGGATACCATAAAAAAGCATCTTTTGGAATCTGATTTACACCACAAAGAAACGGATAAAAAGATAAAAGAACTTTTCTCCCTCATGGATAAATACAACATAAAAGAAACCCAGGGAATCTTTTTCCAGGGCCAGATATTTGACGCCTACGCCAAGTTTGAGAGTTTTCTTGCCTCTGCAAAGAAAGAAATTATTCTCATAGACAATTATGTAGATTTATCAATCCTGCAGCGACTTGCAAAAAAGAAGAAGGGTGTTAATGTGACGATTTACACCGACCCCAAGACAAAGCTTACAGCCCAGGATATTCAGACTTTCAACGCTCAATATCCGACTCTCATAGTAAATCACACCACAAAATCTCACGACAGATTTTTGATTATTGATAATTCAACGATTTATCACATTGGAGCAAGCCTCAAAGATTTGGGAAAAAAGTGTTTCGGTTTTACTGTATTTGACCCGGGCTTTATTCCAATGATTTTGAAGAATTTATAAATGAGATTCTCGAGTCAAGCCCGAGAATGACATAGGGGTTACGGGGGTTTTAGGGGGCGGAGCCTCTACGAGCACAGCTCTCCGAGAGACTCGCTAAAAACAGTCCACTGGACTGTTTTTGCCCCGCTTTGCGGTGCCGCTCCCTACCTAGGAGAAGGGGTAGCGGACAAGACCGGAACGGAGTGAGGACTTGGGAGCGAGGGGAAGGCTTTCCCCCTCATTATTTCATCACAAGGGCCCTTCGACAGGTTCAGGGACCACAGGTCTCAACTCAAGGCACCTACTATCCCCTATTTACTATTCCCTATCCCCCTAATTTCTACTATAATATGCTCATTATGAAAGCATCAAAATTTATTAACTGGACACTGCGCGAGGCTCCTAATGACGCAGTTATTTCTAGTCATCAGCTTATGATGAGAG
>CAMNDY010000076.1 GCA_946535985.1 uncultured Treponema sp.
TTGTTCCTTCGCGCCACTAGATTTTATTTTAATATTTATAATGCGGAAGCCCTGTGAAGTTTCCATACGAGTTCATCAAGCTTTATTTTAATAATTTCTCTAATTCATCTAGAGACATTGTTTCCACCCCACGTTCCTTGAGCTTCTTCAAAAAATGAGGATTTTCTGGTTCTTTTATAAAAAGGGCAAAAGCCTTTTCGCCCGCAGGAAGTCGCCCCGTAATCCGCTCGCAAACCATTCCTCCATTTTCGTAAATGCGTTTAACAAGTTCAAAAGCCTGGTCTACATCATGTAAAATCTTGCGGTCAAGTTCAAAGCGGTAGCCCTGTACACTCTTAAAACGAGGCATAGGAGATTTTTTATTATAAAGGCGCTTGATTTTTTCTGTAACTTCCCGGCGGTAGGCTCGTTCAGCAGCCTGCTCAAGAATCTGTTCATTTGAAACAAAACAATCTTTACCCTCTTTAGAAGTAAAAATTTCTTCTACCGACAGTCCACTTCGCTGACATTCGGCCTTTAAGCAGAGCATAGTCATAATAGCATCATCTTCTGACTTATGACTTTGAAGCTTTTCTGTATCTACGCCAAATTCCAGGGCCCATTCACTAAGCTTCTGTTTTTTTTCATACTTACGTTCCAGATAGCGCTCAAGATCAAAAGCTCTGAATTGAATATAAGGAAGGCCATAACGCTCATTTGCATCATTTACAAAACCTACATCATTACTAACTGCAAATCCCGCAATATAACGGTTACCGGTAGTAAAGAGCTTTTTTATATCTTTGTAATAAGCTTCGTAATTTGGTTTAGAACGGAAGTAATCCTTGGAATAAGCAAGTCTGCACTCCCCTTTTCCGCTGAAAAGATACCAGTCAAAATCACACTCGGGATTCATTACGACATCTTCACTTTCGATAATATTCAGGTCATCGTCACAGATAACATATCCAAGGGAACAAATCTTACCCACACCATCAAAAACATTTGCGCATTCGCAATCAAAAAAAACAAAACTCTTGTGATTCATAGAAATTATTATACTACGAAAAACTGGTTGTAAACACCCCTTTTTTTCAGTATATTATAGATATGTTGTTAGACGTTACAAACTTAAATGCAGGGCTTGAGGACGGAAAACAGATTCTCAAGGACCTTAATATACAAATTGGACAGGGTGAAATTCATGCTCTTATGGGACCAAACGGAGCCGGCAAATCTTCGCTTGGAAATACTCTCATGGGAAACCCTGTATATAAAATCACAGGCGGAAAGATTCTTTTTAAGGATACCGATATCACAGAAGAATCAGCAGACAAGCGTGCAAGACTTGGAATGTTTATGTCCTTTCAGCAGCCGCTTGAAATTCCAGGCATTTCGCTCGAAGCCTTTATTCGTTCTGCAATTCAACAGATTACAGGCGAACATGTAAAACTTTTCCATTTTCAAAAGGAACTCCAGCGTTGTATGGAGCTGCTCGACATGAAGCCGGAATATGCCAAACGTGACCTTAACGTAGGATTTTCTGGTGGAGAAAGAAAGAAGGCAGAAATCCTTCAACTGCTTATGCTTAAGCCAGCCTTTGCAATTCTTGATGAAACAGACTCTGGTCTTGACGTAGATGCAGTGCGCATTGTTGCAAAAGGAATTGCCGAATACCGCAAGCTTACAAACGGATCTCTTTTAATCATCACCCATACAACAAAGCTTTTGGAAGGCCTTAATGTAGATAAAACTCATGTTATTGTTAAAGGCCACATTGTTAAGACCGGGGATGGTTCTTTGTTCAAAGAGATTAATCAGAAAGGATTTGAGGAATTTATAAATTAGCAATTAGCTCTTAGCCACAAGCTGTTAGCACTTTTATTACAAAATAGTGCTAATAGCTAATCGCTAAAAGCTAACGGCTAGTATTTAGGAAAAACATGGATAATAAAACAACCATAAACGACATAAATAGAGAATTCTACGACTTCCGCTATGCAGAATCCGAAAAGGATTTTTACCGTATTGAAAGCGGACTTACTCCGGAAATTGTACAGAAAATCTCAGAAGAAAAAGGCGACCCACAATGGATGCGTGAATTCCGCTTAAAGTCGCTTGAAACATATAACCAGCTGAAGGTTCCAAAATGGGGGCCTTCTATTGATGACCTTCATGTAGAAAACATTGCAACTTACGTTCGTCCAAAAACTCAGATGAGCGGTAAATGGGAAGATGTTCCTGACGATATAAAAGAAACTTTTGAAAAATTGGGAATCCCCGAAGCAGAACGAAAATCTCTTGCCGGTGTTGGAGCCCAGTACGATAGTGAACTTGTTTACCACAACGTTCAGGAAGAGGTTGCAAAACAGGGAGTTATTTACCTTGGTTTTGAAGAAGCTCTTAAGTCACCTGAATGGGGACCAATGGTTCAGGAATATTTTATGACCCTGATTACTCCCCGCGACCACAAGTTTGCAGCCCTACATGGTGCTGTATGGTCTGGAGGTTCCTTTGTTTATGTTCCTAAGGGTGTACATTTGAGCTTCCCTCTTCAGTCATATTTCCGTCTGAATGCAAAGGGTGCCGGACAATTTGAACACACACTGATTATTGTTGACGAAGGTGCAGACCTTCATTTTATTGAAGGCTGTTCTGCTCCAAAATATAATGAAGCAAACTTACATGCAGGGGCTGTAGAGCTTTTTGTAAAGAAGGGAGCACACCTGCGCTACTCTACAATTGAAAACTGGTCTAAGAACATGTATAACCTTAACACCAAGCGTGCAAAGGTTGAAGAAGGCGGTTCAATTGAATGGGTCAGCGGATCGTTTGGTTCGCACGTTTCATATTTGTATCCAGAAAGCGACTTGGTTGGCCGCGGTGCAAAATCTGAGTTTACAGGAATCACCTTTGCGGGTGCTGGACAAAGTCTTGATACCGGTGCAAAAATGGTTCACCTTGCTCCAGATACAACAAGCCTTATTTCTACAAAATCAATTTCCAAGGGCGGTGGCATAAGCATTTACCGTTCTGCAGTTTACATAGACAAAAATGCAAAAGGAAGTAAAACCAGCGTTTCCTGCGAAAGTTTAATGCTCGATGACATCAGTCGTTCAGATACAATTCCTGCAATGGTAATAAAAACAGACGAATGTGATGTCGGTCACGAAGCAAAAATCGGACGCATTTCAAACGACGCTATTTTCTATTTAATGTCCCGCGGAATTTCAGAAGACGATGCCCGCAGCATGATTGTAAGCGGTTTTGCAAATCCTGTAAGCAAAGAATTGCCACTGGAATATGCAGTTGAAATGAACAACCTGATTAAGCTTGAGATGAAAGGGTCGATGTAAAAAATTTGATTTTTTCTTCAGGAATTGCATTCTTACCCGGGTGCACTTCCTTGTGAATTACCTTTCCGTCCTGCCATTCAAAATCAATTGTCCAGTTGCCTTTAATTGCAAGGCCGCGGACTTTTCCACATTGCCAGGCTTTTTCATCAGGAAGGGCCGGCAGCAGTTTTACAATTACATTTCCTTCTTCATCAAAATCACTTTGAAGGAGCATTCTGTAGACAGCAGCAAGGCTTCCAAAGTTTCCGTCAATCTGGAAAGGCGGATGATTATCTAAAAGATTAGGCAGCGTTGAATGAGTAAACAATTTTACAAGAGAATCCAAAGCTTCGTTACCCTGCTCTAACTGAGCACGGAAATTTATAATCCATGACTGACTCCAGCCTGTGTGACCGCCACCATTTTGCAATCTCTTCTGCAAAGTCTTTTTTGCGGCCTGTGCAAGCTCCGGTGTTTTTTCTACAGTAATCGAGTGCCCAGGATAAAGTCCATAAAGATGAGAGATGTGTCTGTGACCGGGTTCAACTTCTTCTACTTCACGGTTCCATTCCATTAAAGAGCCATCAGCATTAAGGGCAGGCTTTTTAAGATGAGCAAGCACATATTCAAAAGAATCAAAATCCTCTTGAGCATATGGATGAGATTTTTTGTCGGTGCAGTTTTGTCCAAGAACATCCCTTGCTTTTTTACAGCCTGTAAGCAGATGTTCTAAAATCATGTTATCCATCTGGCAGCCTTCGCAAAAAGCACCTGTTTCGCCAGTTTTGGTGACATAAGAATTTTCAGGAGAAAGGCTTGGATTAATTACAAGATAAGGTTTTCCGTCAGCAGCATTCTCGCCAGTGGGTACAAGAAAATCAACAAAGAATAAAGCCGCTTCGTGCATAAGGTAATAGTATTTTTTTAAGAAGGCTTTATCCATTGTATATTCGTAATGTTCTATTATATGAGTTGCAAGCCAGGCAGCACCAAGAGTCCAGTAAGTTGCAGGAATCCAGGAATCTTGAGGAGCGGCATCTCCCCAATAATCTGTATTATGATGAAGCATGTATCCCCGGCAGCTATACATTTTTTCTGCCATATACTTTCCGTTTGGATATGCGCGTTCCAGAAGTTCAAACAGAGGAAGTTCACATTCGCTCAAAGCAGCCATATTTACAGGCCAGTAATTCATCTGTGTATTTATATTTATTGTATACTTACTCTGCCAGGGAGGTTCCATTGAGCCATTCCAAAGTCCCTGTAAAGTTAAAGGAAGCAGACCCGGAGTACGGCTACCTGATATTAAAAGATAGCGTGAAAAATTTATATACTGATTTACTAATGCCGTATTCGAAGCACTTGCCGATTTCAAAAGTTCCGGAGTTGGGATTTCTACGTTCTGCTCGCCAATCTGCACATCCACGCGGTCCCAATAATTTTTATATTCAACAAGATGCCAGCCAAAAAAATCCTCAGCCGCAGTAGAAAGGCCTACTTTATTTATACGAGCTTTTATTTCTTCCAGATTTTTTTTACACTCGCCGGTCCACACGTTTTTCAGGACCATCTTATTATACTTTTTTGGACTAAGAGCTTTATCCTTCCATTTATTCTTCCAGCGCAAAGTCTGAATATCAATAAAAAAGAGAACTTCATCACAAGCCTGGCCGTAAAGACAAACTCCGCGAGTTCCAGCCTCCCCGCCTTTTGCTACAGCCCCTGCCCCTACGCAAAAAGGTATTCCATGGCTGTCTTCAAGAAAGATTGCTCCGTCAAAAGCACTTATATTATTGCACCATATTCCCCGATCAAGGTATCCGCAATAATTGATTTTTCCAGGAGCGCTCGCGGTAACATGCATAAAAATCATATCATCTACGGCACTTATCCAGGTACGGCGTGTAAATTCAACACCTTCATCATCTTTATATATTACGACTGTGCAGGCCTGATCCAGAAAGAGCTCGCTTTTATAGTTTTCAAGACTCTTGTCATCTGCTTTATGCTGTAAAGGCCAACCGCATGCAAGCCCATTGTTTTTAGGAGAGAAAAAATCAACATGAAACTCGCCTGCTGTCTGATATGCGCGTTCATTAAAGCTTGTTCCGCTCATTGCTTCAAAAGCGAGAGACTGAGCTTCGAGTACACGTCCCTCTTTTACAAGCGAACGGATTTTATCAAGATATTTTTTTGTATCGGGATTAGACCTGTCCTGAGGGCCGCCAGACCAGATGCTTTCTTCGTTAAGCTGGAGCAGCTCATTACATGGGGCCGCCTTTACCATTACACCAAGTCTGCCGTTTCCAAGTGGCAAAAATTCCTCCCACTTTTGAGGAGCTTGATTAAAAACCAGTCTGTTATTCATAGCTGCCACCAAGATTTTTGAGAATTTTTATTTTTTTTGAGAATCAAGAATTTTTCTGAATGCACTGTCGGGCTTAGCAAGTTCTTTTGAACCGCGTGTAATTTTACATAAAGACATTCCAAACTTTTTTGCAATTTCGCGCTGAGTAGTTCCCTTATCAATTTCTTTTACTAAGAGCCATCTGTTTGCAATATCTCTGCGCTCTGCAGGGGTAAAAAGGCATTCTATAAAGTCATAGGCCAGTTTTTCATCGGATGTGGTGAGAATCTGGCATATTTCCTTCATCGATTCCTCAATAGCAAGTTCTGTTACAGTTGTGTTTTCATTCATAGAAACATTATAACACAAAACAAAATAAAATGTAACAAAAAAAAGAGCCAGATAATCCCAATCACAGTTCGTTCCGCATACCGCTGCTGCATTCCTGCTCTGACGGGGTTTTGCGAAAGATACTTGAAGGGCATCTGACTCAATGGTTTAATTATATGTTATATTCCTGAAAAATTCAATATGAAGAAAAAAAGGGACCTCGGAAAGGAATCAAATTTCGTGCCTGCATGTGGAAAAAAATAGCTTCCGCCGAATCATCTGATATCCGCATTATATATGAATTCAATAAGCGGGTCCCAGCGACAGGAGGGGAAAGCCTTCCCCTGACTCCAGCCCGCCATGCGGTCTTCCGTCACCCCTTCTCCTAGGGGCTCTGCCCCTAAAACCCCGTAAGTAAGTAGATCTAAAAATTGCTTTCGCAATTTTTTTAACGGTCTGCTATTTAACACCGGCCGCTAGCGGCCTTACACACCTTACTTTCTTTTTCCTGCGTCCCGCATATTCCTTTATTAATTATAATGCGGAAGGCCTACATTCAGCTCGCGCTATTTTTTTCAGATGTATACATATAAATTTTAGATCTTTCTGGGTTTCTTTTTTTTCATGGAATATATTATTTAGGGATATAACATATAATTAAATATACACGGGAATATAAAAAATCCAATCTGAAAAATATATGCTACGGAGTGGAAAATGGGATGGGGATGCATCTGAACTTTTTTGGCGCTTAGCCATAGAAGAAAGTTGAGGATTTGCGAAGCAAACCGCAAACTTTCTTCCAAAAAAAAGTTCAGCCCGCAGCCCCAGGCCATTTTCCACGGGAGTAGCATATATTTTTCCTTTAGATTGCCTTTTATTATGTGCTTATTTTTCCATAGATATATTTCAAGATTTAATATATAATATATTCCATGAAAAAAATCGGAGTGCTTGTACATGCTTTGACGGTTGAGTATGCGCTGGAGGTATTGAATGGCATATTCTCATACTTTAAGGATAAGCAGGATGTTCAGTTTTTCGTTGCACAGACTAAAGACCCGCGAACTGATTCCGGCAATTATGAATATCAGAGCTGGAACAGTTTAAGTCTGCTTTTTGCCACCGATATCGACCTTGTAATTGTAATAACCGGCTCATACTCTTCAACAATCTCAACAGACCATCTTGGAAAAATCCTTAAGCTGTATAAAGAAAAACCCATTATTTCTGTTGGAGCAGATCTAAAGCTTCCAGATTCCTGTTATATAGACACAGAATGCAAATCTGCTTACGATAACGCTGTTGAACACTTAAAAAATAAACATGGCTGCAAAAAAATCGCCTTTCTTTCTGCAAACAGGACAGGTTCCTGCGAATCCATGATGCGTTTTGAAGCCTACAAAAATGCCCTGCACAAACACAAGCTCATTTTTGATGAAAATCTTGTTTTCGAAGGCGATTTTGCAATGAACCGGGCAAAAGCAGTAATGGCAAAAAAGTATCCAAAAAAGGAAAACCTTAATTTTGATGCAATTCTTTGTGCCAATGACCTTATGGCCCTGGGCTGTCAACAGTATTTTATGAGCATAGGAGTAAAGGTTCCTGAAGAATTAAAAATCATAGGCTTTGATGACTCAACTTATGCAGCACAATCAACACCCCGCCTTTCTACCATGAGCCAGAACATATACGAACAGGGAAGAATTGCTGCGGAGCTTGCATATAAAAAACTTGAGAGGCTTGAAATTCCGGCAGTTACACATATTCCGGTTATTCCTTTGTATAAACAATCCTGTGGCTGCGTTCCGCTTAAAAATAATGATGATATTTACTATAACAGTCAGGACAAGCTTGTGCATGCAGACGCCTTTACAAATGGAATCCAGAAAATGACAGGACAGTTCTATAACATGCTTAATTCTGTCGAAAACCTTTACCGCCTGCTTGATCTTTCACAAACAACAGAAACTCTGCATCATTTTGCCAATACTCTTGATAAAATCCTTCTTGCACTTGATATTCCGGCCTGTTTTGTCTGCTTTTACAAAAAACCAATCATGTTAGACAAAGGCAAGGATTTTCTTCTGCCACACACTGCGAGTGTTTTAATGATGCTTGATACAGAAAGAAAAATCCGCGACTACGACCCCGGAATTGAATTTAATCCTGCTAAAAATCCTTTTCCGCCTGAATATTTTGAGAACTTCCCGGGTTCCTTTATAATTCATCCGCTTTTTTCAGGCAGAAAGAATTACGGTTATATTGTCTGTAAAATTAAAACTTCAAATTATTCAATGCATAGTGTAAGCATGAAAATCCTCATAAATACTATTGCAAGTAATTATGAATATACCCGCTCGCTCACAAAGAGTAAGTCGCTTTCTAAACTCAATTCTTCTTTACAGCAAAGCAATTCAACCCTTGATATTCAATCAAAAACTGATGAACTTACACAAATCCTCAACCGCCGCGGTTTTATGGATTTAGGACAAAAAACAATAGATCTTGCTATTGATGTTGGCAGCCGTGGTGTTATTTTCTTTGCAGATCTGGATGGTCTCAAAAAAATAAACGACACTTACGGTCATGATATGGGCGACGAAGCAATTAAAGCTGCTGCAAAAGTAATTTCTCATGCCCTGCGTTCAAGTGATACTGTGGGCCGCCTTAGTGGTGATGAATTTGCTGCAATTGCAATTGGAATGAATCTTACACAGGAAAAGAAATTCCGCAGTAAGATTAACGAGCTTTGCAAAATGATTTCAAAAGACAAGAATTTTCCTTTTACTCTTTCGATGAGTATAGGTGCGGTTGAATTTAACAATGAAAACGAAGTTCCATCTCTCACCGATTTACTTTCGATGGCAGATGATAAATTATATATAGAAAAAAAGAAAAAACATAAAAATAAAGGATAAAAAAATGGCAAAAACAATACCTGCTCGTAAAGAAGTTCCTGCTAAGAATAAGTGGGATTTATCTTCAATTTTTAATTCAGACAAAGAATGGGAAGCTGCTCTTGCAGAACTAACCGCATTAAACCAGACCGTTACAGCTTTCAAAGGAAAGCTTGGACAGAGTGCCGAAAGTCTTTTAGCAGCCCTTAAAGCCTATGAAAAGGCCCTGCTCAAACTGGAATGTGTATATCACTATGCTTCCCTTCAGCACGAAGCCGACGAGGATGACTCTACTGCAACAGACCGCTATGGTCGAGCAATGATGGCATATACAGAACAATCAGCTGCTTTCAGTTTTATTGATCCTGAGCTCATGGAAATTGATGAAAAGCTTTTAGGAGAATGGAGCGAACGCCCTGATTTTGCAGACTACAAGGTTTATCTGCAAAAGCTGCTTCATTTTAAGAAATACACCCTCAGCGAAAAAGAAGAACGCATTCTGTCTTTACAAGGTCAGCCGGCACAAACTGCCGAAACAGCCTTCAGCGTGCTTACAAATGTAGATATGAATAAAACCTTTGGAACTGTTACAGTAGACGGCGAAGAAGAACAGCTTACAGAAACAACCTGGGGCTTATTCATGCATAACCACGACCGCAAGGTACGCGAAGAGGCCTACAAAAAGTTCTATGCCAAGTATGAAGAACACCAGAATACAATTGCCGCCCTTTATGCAGGCAGCGTAAATCAGGATGTCTTTAATATGAGAGCCCGCGGCTACGATTCCAGTCTTCACGCTGCTCTTTACGGCAACAAGGTTCCCCTTAGTGTTTACCATAATCTTATTGACTGCATTCACAAAAATCTTGAAGCTCTGCATAAATATTATGCCATCCGCAAGCGGGCCCTGGGACTTGACGAACTTCGCCACTGGGATGTTTATGTTCCTCTGGTAAAATCTGTGGAAACTAAGACAAGCTACGAAGAATCTGTAGAAATCTGCAGGGCTGCACTTGCCCCTCTTGGAAAAGAATACACAGACAGACTTTGCGACGGTTTATTAAATGGCTGGGCAGACCGCTACGAAAATATTGGAAAGCGCAGTGGTGCTTTTAGTTCCGGCTGCTATATTGGAAATCCTTATATTCTTTTGAATTACAACGAAGCAAACATCCGCGACGTATTTACAATGGCTCACGAAGGCGGCCACTCTATGCACAGCTGGTACTCGGTTCATAATAATCCTTTTATGAGCTACGATTACACAATTTTCGAAGCAGAAGTTGCCTCGACCTTTAACGAAGAACTTGTTTTTGAATACCTCCTGGCCCAGGCCGAAAAAGACGGCAACAAAGACATGCAAAAATACCTGCTTGCAATGCGAGCCGATGATATTCTTGCAACACTTTTCCGCCAGACAATGTTTGCAGAGTTTGAATTAAAGGCCCACGAGCTTGTAGAAGCAGGCACTCCTCTTACACCGGAACTCCTCCGTAAAATTTACCGTGAACTGCTTGAACTATATTTTGGCCCTGAAATGCATTTTGAAAGCAACAGCGACATGGAAGGTCTCAGAATCCCACATTTCTACAGCGCATTTTATGTTTACAAATACGCAACAGGAATCAGTGCGGCCCTTGCACTTGCAAAACGCGTAACTAGCGGCGGCGACAAAGAAAGGGAAGATTATTTCAATTTCCTTAAAAGTGGTGGTTCACGTTACCCTATTGAATCCCTCAAGGTTGCAGGTGTAAATATGGAAGAGGTTGCTCCGGTTCAGGCTGCATGCGACACCTTCAGGAAAATTGTTGATCAATTAGAGAAAATTATCTAAAGTTCGATATACATTCTACCGATAATTTAATTGATAGAGGTATATTTAAATCATTTAACATACATGGGAGGCGGCGTGTTAAATGATTAAAGGAGAAAGAGAAAAAATGACAAAATCGGAATTTAAAACATTTATAAAGAGTGTACCAAAAGCCGAACTCCATATTCATATTGAGGCAGTAATTTCGCTTGCAGGCGTAAAAAAAATGTACAAAAACCGTTTTGGCAAGGAAATGTCTAAAGAAGAACAGGTTGCACTATTCTCCTACGAAGATTTAAACGGATTTATTCAGGCCTTTCTCAAGGTTCAGGACTTATTTGTAAGCGAAAAAGATTTTAATGTTGTCTTCAAAGAACTGGAAAAATACCTCATCCGCAATGGCATTGACTATTGTGAAGCATTCTTTGCACCAACAGCCTTCCTCAAAAAAGGTTTCAGTTATAAAAAGATGGTAGATATTTTCCACAAGCAGATTACCCGCATCAAGGAAAAGAGCGGAATTACAATCAAGCTGCTCATGGATGTTTCAAGAACCTTTGGCTGCGAAAATGCAATGAAGAATTACGAACTTCTTAAACAGTATCCTTGCGAAGACATCATCGGTATAGGACTTGGTGGTGCCGAAGCAAAAGGTCCTGCAAAAGAATATGAACCTGTATTCCAGCTTGCAAAAAAAGAAGGCTGGCATGTAGTTGCCCACGCAGGAGAAGATGTTGGTCCCGAATCAATCTGGGATTCCATCAACTACCTTGGTGCAGAACGCATTGGCCACGGTGTTACAGCCTATCAGGATCAAAAGCTTGTTGACCATCTTATTAAAACAAAGCTTCCTATTGAAATTTGTATTACATCAAATACCTTTACAAAGAAGGTTGTTAAGTTAGCCCGCTTCCATCCGGTTCGCAAATATTACGATCAGGGAATGATGGTTTGTATCAACACAGATGACCCTGTTTTCTTTAAAACAACAATGCTGGACGAACTTTGGATTTGTGTAAAAAGCCTTAAGTTCACCATGGACGAAATCAAGCAGCTCATTAAGAACAGTTACATTTCTTCTTTCATGAGCGATGCAGATAAAAAGAAGGCATTGGCTGCAGTAGATAAGGCCTGGAAAGT
>CAMNDY010000077.1 GCA_946535985.1 uncultured Treponema sp.
TATAGAAAACTTCTGGAGTTCAAGACATGAGAAGGAATAAGACTTGTATTTATTTCCTCAACTTGACCATCCTTGCCTTTGTGCTTGTAATGTCAGGCTGTTCAAAAGGGGCTGCTAAAGGCCCTGGCAAAAATAATAACGATAATGCTCTTTCTCAAAATCCGGGGCAGTCAACTGAGCTGGATTCTGGTTCTAGTGTTATAACTAAGGAATATCTCGATTCCTACAAGCCTCAAAAAACAGACTATAACTTTTATTTTACCTACAAAATAGTTCATTCCTGGTGGGATGCGGTTGCTCTTGGCATGGAAGATGCCGTTCGCCAGTTTGAAGAAAAAGGCATTCACATTACTTATGATTACCGGGCTCCTGAAGAAATGTCTGCTTTAGATCAGGTTCAGCGCATTAGAAAAGCGGCAGCCTTAAATGAGTATGATGTTCTTGGAGTTGATGTTGCCGACATAGACATTGTAACTCCTGTAATAAATCAGATTATTGCGCAGGGCCACAAGGTAATGACTTTTTCAAGCTCAGACTCGGGCAAAGAAAACGGCTGTAACAGGATTGCCTATGTTGGAAACACCCATAACATGGAAGATGGAGCAGACCTTGCCCAAGCACTCTGCCAGTATCTTAACTACAAAGGCAAGGTTGCAATGCTTGTAGGTAACGAAGGCGCTCCCTGCCACGAAGACCGAGCCAAGGGGGCCAGAAAAGTATTTGCAAAATATCCGGGCATTGAACTTGTTGATGTAAAATACGACGAAGACAACGACGTAAAGGCCTATAATTTTACAAAAGATTTTCTTGCCGCCTACCCCGACCTCAATGGAATTATCTGCTGTAACATGAGTAATTCTGTAGGAGCCGGACGTGCAGTTGAAGAAGCAAAAAAGGCAGGAAAAGTAATAATTGTAGGTATGGACCATGATGAGCGGGCCCTTAAATATATGCGCGACGGAATTATTTATGCTCTGGCCATTCAGGACTGCTACTCAATTGGTTTTGACACAATTACAACTGCTGTAAAAATTGCTGATGGAGTTTTACCGGGCAGTTTGTATCCGGAAAAAACAGAAGAAATAACAACCGTCTTTTATCAAAAAGATGCGGCCGGCCTTTTGCGCTCGCTTTATGGTGTAATTGATTAGAGGTGCCGGTATGAAAAAAAATATAAAAAGAATAATTCAAGTCTGCTTCTTAACTTTTATCAGCATTCTCTTTCTGATTCTTCTTGTTTTTTCATTAAGAACTTCGGAAACCACACGTAAAACAACAGATAATGCCATTACAAAACTCAGTTCCTTCTTTATCCAGGAAATTGCAAAAAGCCGTACTACACTTGTTGTAGAAGAGCTTAGTAAAAAAAGAAATTATATAGATAATGCACTTTCGGTTCTTTCGGAAGATGATTTAAGTTCTGTAAAAGCCTTTAGAGAGTATCTTGGAAATATGCGAAATCTTTTTGGCTTGGACACCTTTGCCCTTGTAGATGAAAACGGTCTTGTTTATACCTCTCATAGTACCTGTTCCGGAAAAACCCGCTATCCATTTTTAGCTCAGCAGATAACACAACCGATTTTTTCTACAGTTACAAACTACGGCGGCGACAAGCAGGTTTTCATGGCAGTACCTGTTTCGGGAATATATTTTAATAATTCAAAAATCACTGCCTGCTTTGTAGAAATAAATATTGACCAGATGATGCACGCTATGACCTACCGTCAGGACAATATGGATATATTCTTTAATCTTTATTATAAAAACGGTGAAAGTCTTACAAAATCAGAATTTGGAGAATTTGCAGTTGGACAGAATATTCTTTTGGCAATAGACAGGCTAAACATAAACAAAGATAAAATTCAAAAAATTAAAAAAGATTTTAACGAAGGACAATCAGACTTTGTTGACCTGACTTACGATGACGAGACTGCACACTTGTATTATGTTCCGGTTAGTAACACAGGCTGGATGCTTACAATCCTTGTTTACGAAACTTCGATTGGTGAACAGATTGGTTCCAGCATTTCTTCACTTATGTATCATACAAGACTTCATGCAATCATTACAGTTGCTGTATTCCTGCTGCTCTTTATTATTTTGATTCTGGTAATACGTGCCAATTCAAAACACATGATTAATCGCGAAAAGGACATAAGTCATAAAACAAAGCTGGCCTACGAAAAGCTTAATAAAGAAACCCAGGCCATGCAGATTATCCATTCGGTTCTTGATTCGGGACCTTGGACAATGGAGTTTGATGAAAATAATCAGGTTGTAAAATGCATCTGGTCCGACACCTTCCGTAAGCTTGTCGGTTTTGATTCCGAAGAAGAATTCCCTAATAAACTGGAATCGTGGTCAGACAGACTTCATAAAAATGATAAGAACTTTGTTTTAAAAGCTTTCTGGGATACAGTAAATGATACAACTGGCCAGACTGTTTACGATGTAGAATACAGGCTTTTAACCAAGAACAAAGGCTGGAGATGGTACCATGCCGCTGGAAATGTTATTCGCAATGCAGATGGCTCTCCTCTCACCTTTGTAGGGCTCTTTATTGATATAGATGAAAACAAGAAAAACGAGCTGGAGCTTTTTGAACAGTATAATATTGTAAATGCCCTTAACCGCGATTACGCAAATATTATAAGCATAAGGATTACTACAAGAACAATAAAACCAATCAAGCTTTCTGGCTTTATTCCGGATTCCTTTAAGCAGAACGATTCTCTTGATTCTACTTACGAAAGCTTCTTTACCGAATATATTGAGCAGCGTGTTTACTCAGAAGACAGAACCTTTATGAAAAAGGCAATAGCCCTTGATACCATAATTGAAAAGCTTACAAATACTGATGAATACTCTTCAAGCTATCGTATAGAAGAATCAGGTGAACTTCATTTTTATGAGTTTAAGTTTATGAAACTCAACTCCGACACAGTAATCGTCGGTTTTATGAATATTGATAAAATGATTAAAGATGCTAAAGAAAAAGAAATGCTCATTGCCCTTTCCGAAACAGATCAGATGACCAGTCTTTTAAACCGTGTAAGCGGCGAGAAAAAAGTAACTGAGCATCTTAAAAACGGAGACGGAGGTTTCCTGATTCTTCTTGATGTTGACCACTTTAAATCAATTAACGATACCTTTGGGCATGGAGTTGGAGACCAGGTTATCATCCAGGTTGCAAAGTGCCTTAAATCAACCTTCCGCGAGCATGATATTGTATTCCGCTTAGGTGGAGATGAGTTCTCTGCTTATGCTGCCGATGTTACAACTAAGAAAATTGCAAACCAGATAATCTCACGCTTTATAGCAAACCTTGAAACTATTGTTATCCAGGAACTTGGAGACAGAACTATAACTGCAAGTATTGGTGCCACAATTATTCCATCAGGCACTCCAGTTAATTTTGCCGAAAAATACAAGCTCGTTGATGAAGGCGTTTACGAAAGCAAAAAGGTAGAAGGTTCCCACGTAACCTTTAAAGATTAGAAAGCCTTTTCTATAACTTCAAGTACATTGCTTACAGGAATAAACTTAAGTCCCTCTTTTACGTAGTCCGGAATTTCTTCCAGGTCGCGTTCGTTTGCTTTTGGAATTATAATTGTCTTTATTTTGTTTCGCTTGGCAGCAACAGTCTTTTCGCGAAGGCCTCCGATTGGAAGCACCTGACCTGTAAGACTAAGCTCACCTGTCATGGCAAGATGAGGCTTTATCTTTTTACCGGTAAGCAGGGAAACAAAAGTTGTTGCCATTGTAATACCTGCACTCGGTCCATCCTTTGGAGTTGCCCCCTCTGGAATGTGAAGGTGTACAATATTGTCATCAAACCATTTTGCTTCTTTTATACCCTTCTCTACAGCATAACGGCGGGCCCAGTTAAAGGCAATCTGGCTTGATTCTTTCATTACGTCGCCCATCTGGCCGGTAAGAACTAAAGAGCCTTTTCCTGCAAAGCTTACTGCTTCCAGAAGCAGGGTATCTCCGCCCATGCTTGTCCAAGCAAGACCAATTGCAGTTCCAGGAACAGAGGCAACCTTTATCTGGCTTTCGTCAAAGTCAGGCTTGCCAAGGTATTTATCTAAATCAGAAGAGTCAATTGTTATAGGGCCCTTCGACAAGCTCAGGGACCACATGTTTTCTTTCTCGCGGTCCCTGAGCTTGTCGAAGGGCTGCGAATTATTCTGTACTATCTCTGTCACCAGCTTGCGGTGAATTTTATCAAGACATTTTTCGTAGTGGCGCACACCGGCTTCGCGGGCATATTCTTTTGCAATGCGGTCAAGGGCAGATTTTGTATATTTTACCTGGCCTTTTTTAAGACCATTCTTTTCCAGGCTCTTTGGAATGAGGTACTTCTTTGCAATTTCCAGTTTTTCCTGATCTATGTAACCGCTAAGCTGAATAACTTCGGCACGGTCAAGCAAAGGAGAAGGAATAGAATCCAAAGTATTTGCAGTAAGAATAAAGAATACATTGGAAACATCATATGGGAGGTCAAGGTAATCGTCGCGGAAAGTATTGTTCTGTTCAGGATCCAATACTTCGAGCAAAGCACTTGCAGGATCTCCGTTATGACTTGACCCCATCTTATCAACTTCATCAATCATAAAAACAGGGCTGGCCGATTTTGTAATTTTGAGTCCCTGAATAATTTTACCTGGCATGGCACCAATGTAGGTTCGACGGTGACCTTTAATTTCGGCTTCGTCCCGCATACCACCAACACTAAAGCGGAAGAAAGGCTTTTTCATGGCAGCAGCAATTGAACGTCCTACACTTGTCTTACCAACTCCAGGAGGTCCAACAAGAAGTAGAATAGAACCCTTGCTGTCATTTTTCATTTTGCGAACGGCAAGATATTCTATGATTCTCTTCTTTACATCATCAAGTCCAAAGTGATCCTTTTCAAGAATCTTCTGAGCTTCGGCCAGAGAAAAATCATCCATCTTAGAAGTGCCTTCTGTATCCCAGATAAGGCTGCAGATAAGATTAAGATAATTTCTGGTAACCATATATTCAGAAGAACCTGGTTCCATCATGCGGAGCTTTTCAAGTTCGTTGTTAGCAGTCTCTAACACTTCGCCGCTAAGCTTAAGTTCTTCTATTGCCTTCTTGAATTTCTGATAGTCTGTTGCGTCGCCGCCGAGAGTTTCTCCAAGCTCTTCCTGAATAGACTTCATTTCTTCGCGCAAAAAGTATTCACGCTGATTTTTTTCTACCCTATCATTAAGTTCGCGCTGGATTTTCTTTTGAACCCTGAGCAGTTCCTGTTCCTTTTTAATGAAAATCAAAACCTGTTCCATGCGGGCACGAACATTCAAAGTTTCAAGAATCTTCTGCTGTTCGTTTTTATCTACGTTTAATATGGAAGCAATAAAGTCTGCAATTTTTCCGGGGTTATCAATGTTTACCATATTAAGGCGCATTTCTTCACTGAACAAAGGATTGTTTTCGCTGATTTCCTTCATTTCACTAAGAAGAGCGCGGGTAAGAGCTTTAACTTCAAAAGTGTCGGCCTCTTCTTCTTCAAGATATTCAACAGCAACAGCAACCGGTGCCGAAGAATGAAGAACCTTGCGGATTTTAAAGCGTTTTACTGTAGAAATAAAAATATTAATTCCGCCATCCGGCAGATTTACCTTTTTAAGAATGCGGGCTGCAGTTCCAACCTTATGCATATCGGAAACACCAGGATTTTCTGCATCATTCTTAAGCATAACAATACCAATGAAACCGCCTTCTTCGTAAGCTTTTTCAACAACCTTAACATCCTCAGGTGCATTAATCATCAGCGGCGTAAAAATGCCGGGAAAAATAGGACGAGACTGCAAGGGAATTAAAAGCAGTTTGTCCGGGAGTATATTTTCTGTAGGGATAATAGAACCCGCATTATCATCATCAATAATAGTAGCCATATTACTTAATATAATAAAAGAAATAGAAAATGGCAAATAAAATAGAAAATGGCAGATAAAATAGAAACATTTGACTTTTTACACCAATTCCATTATTATAATCATTACAATTTTATTATAATAGGAAACTTATGCAGATGAATAAACAGTATCATAACACCCTGCAGGAGGCGGGAATCAGACCTTCAATTCAGCGCACGGCTATTTATGCATTTTTGTGCGAGCATCCTATTCACCCGGATGTAGAAACAGTTTATGATGCTTTAAATCCAATTTACCCTACTCTTTCTAAAACTACAGTTTATAATACCTTAAAGCTTTTTGAAGAAAAACACATAGTCCAGTCTATTAAAATAGAAGACGACAAGCTTCGTTTTGATGCCGAAATGCGCAACCACTACCATTTTAAGTGCATTAAGTGCGGCAAAATTTTTGATATTTTCCTTGATGACGCAAAAATGCCGGACCAGAATGAATACGCTTCTTCGCTACCACAAGGGTTTTCGCTGAGCAAAATTCAGACGAACCTGTGGGGTATTTGTAAAGACTGTCAGAACTAAAAGGCCCTTCGACTGGCTCAGGGACCCCAGCCAATTCATAAAATTTTCCTAACATTCATTTCTATTTCCTCCGATATAAACGATATAGAAGTGTTCTAATTGTGTTTAGAGGGGAAATATGAAGAAGATTTTTATTATTTCAATTATTGCGGCGAGTGTTTGTTTTTTAATGGGTTGTGCTTCCAAACCACAGGAAGAAAAGCCTATGTCCGCCCTGGATCTTATGAAAGCGGGAAAAACAGATCAGGCCCGCGGAATGTTCCAGATTGATACAGATATCAATGCTATAGACTCAGACGGGAACACATTGCTTCATCTTTGTGCTGCACTTAATGATTATAGTTCAATAGAATATTTTCTGTTCAAAGGTGCCGATTCAGAAATCAAAAATAAAAACGGCGACACACCCCTTCATATTGCAATAGAAAATGATTCTTACAGCGCAGCAAAGATTCTAGCTGCTGTTGGTTCTAACCTTTTTGCACATAATGGTCTTGGGCAAACTGCACTTGATATGGCACTGGAAAAAGATCAGCGCTATTACGATATATTTATAAATGAAGATGCTGCCAAATTGCGCTATGACAACGGCAAAACTCTTCTTCATTATTTTGTAGAGTCAAAAAATATCCGCGGCGTAAATGCATGCTTAAAAGCCGGGCTTCCTATTTCTGTAAAAGATGAAGACGGAAAAGCTCCGCTGGACCTTGCATTTGAAGATATAAATAATCCTACATCTGTAGAAATTGCAGCCATTCTTATTCAAGGAAATGCAGATCCTGTAGAAACTGATTTTTCTTATTTCCAGGATGCTGTAGCCGCACGTAATTTGAATCTTCGCCTTGACGATGGTCAGACCCCACTTCACTTAAGTGCAATTATGGGGCACAACGCAATTGCTGCTTATCTGCTCGAAAACAATGCAAATACAAGCGTTCAGGATAGTTCCGGTGCAACTCCACTTCATGAAGCTATCCGCTATGGAAATCTCGAAATTGCAAAAATGCTTCTGGATGCAGGTGCAAACATTAACGCAAAGGATAATCTTGGAAAAACTCCAATAATGCTCATTATCCCAAAAGCAAAAATCACAGAAACTTATAATCTTCTCATCCGTTACAAGGCCGATCTGAATCAGGCAGATACTTACGGAGATACAGTTCTTCACACTGCAACAATGCTCAGAGCAGGCTCTGGTGTTATCAAACTTCTTACTTCAAATGGAGCAGATATTAATGCCCGCAACAAGGAAGGAGTAACACCACTTACAATTGCTATTCAGTCAGAAGACATTCAGACAATTAAATATCTTACTGCAAATGGTGCAAGCATCCATACCCAGGATACTCACGGAAAATCTCCGCTCAGCATGGCTTTTGAAATGAGCAACGATGTATTTGAAGCAACTCTTAATGAGAGTAACTGTAACACTCAGGATTCTGAAGGCAACACACCTCTCCACATTGCTTTACTAAACGGTGCTCCAATGTCAAAAATCCAGCATATTATCGGACTTACCCAGGATGTAAATATCCGTAACAAAAACGGAGACTCCCCACTTTATCTTGCCTGTATAAAAAATATGGACCAGGTAGGAAAACTCCTTCTGGAAAAAGGTGCCGATATATTCTCTACAAATAAAGATAATAATTCGCCACTCAGACTTGCCCTCAAAAACGGTGGAAAGCTCCAAAGCTGGCTCATTACATCCCGCACAATTGTTTCTACAGATGGAAGCGGAAACACCGTTCTTCATTACGCTGCAGACTGGGAATATTCAGATTCAATTAAAACCCTGCTCGAAAAAGGAGCAGACATCAACGCTAAAAATGCAAACGGCGAAACCTGTATATTCAACGCAGCAAAGAGCAACAATCCTAATATAATTCAACTGCTTGTAGATGGTGGGGCTTCGGTAAAAGACCGCGACAATCTTGGAAGTACACCTCTTCATATTGCAGTCCGCTGGGGTGCACAAAAAGCAGCCGAAAAATTAATTAAGCTTGGTATAAACATCAATGCACAAAACAGTGCTGGAAAGTCTCCGCTTGCCGAAGCTGTAATTGCAAACAAATATGACGTTACAAAATATCTTCTCGAAAACGGAGCAGATCCAAACTCCTGCGATGCAAACGGAATCACAATTTTGATGGATACAATCCGCGCTCAAAATGCACAGATTGTAAAGCTGCTTTTAAACTATGGTGCAAATCCAAATCTTCAACAAATAAACGGTCAGAATGCCTATCACGAAGCAGCATACATGGCCAACACAGAAATCATCAGCCTTATTCGTAACGCAGGTGGAAATCCTCTTTCCCGCGATAAAGAAGGAAATACACCTTTCTCAATTGTTCTTAAAAAAGATATTAAGGTTATAAACGAAGTACTTGGAAATTCCTACAATATTACAGACAGCGATGGAAACTCTCCGCTTCATATTGTAGTAAAAAATAAAGGAAGCACTACCCTTCTTAGAACTTTGATTGATCGCGGATATCCTTTGGATACACGCAATGCAGACGGTTATACACCTTTGAACTATGCTATTGAAGCCGGAAATATTGCAATGGCCGAAATTCTTCTTGAAAAAGGCGCAAATCCCTTCCAGACAATCGATAAAAAAGGAACAAACGGTGTTACAATTGCACTTGAAAAGAATAACAAGAAAATGATTGAAAACATCGTAAAATATGCTGCAGGTATGACAGATATTCAGGGAAATACAATTTTACACTATGCTGCTAAAACTTCCTCTATCGAAACTGTAAAAAATCTGTTATCATATGGTATAGCAACAAATGTTAAGAATGTTGCTGGTGACACTCCATATACAGTTGCTGTAAGATGGAAGCGTCCAGATATTGCAGAATTATTAAAAGGGAATTAAAATAGTAGTAGGGCTTATAGGAAAAAACGCGGAGTAAAAAAATGGATACTATCACAGCGGATTCTTTACATGAAAACCTCACTTTCACCGGCGATTTGATGATAGACAGTACTTTTGTACTTTTACCACAAACAGCCCCTGTAACTAATGAACTCATAAAAGCCTTACGCGAATGGGAATTTGATTCGTTTTATTGCGAAGGAAACTTAAGTCTTGGCGGCGATATTGGTATTTCTGTAAGCACAGGTGTTGAAGAAAAGAAAGACGATGCCAATGCTCCTAAGATGGGAGAATCCCTTAAAGCTGCAATTGAACGCTCTAAAAATATTCCTCTTGATAACAGCGATAAATCCCGCATGGATATGGTTCAGAAAGTATATGAAGAATATATGAACTATATCGAAAGTGTATTTACTCACTATGCAACTCACAAAGAAATTGATCAGGATGATTTGTCAGAAACTGTAAAAGAACTCTGCGTATTCATCAAAGAAAATAAAAGATTTATTTTGCGTGTAAATCCGGCAGAAAGTGCTACAAAAAAGAACTTCCTTGTTACCCACTCTATGCGTACTACAGTTCTTGCCATTGCAATTGCACTTCAGCTTCATATGCCTCTTTCAAAAATGGTTGACCTTGGAGTAACCAGTATCCTTCACGAAATTGGTATGCTCCGTCTTCCACCACAGATTTACATGACAGACAAAAAGCTCACTCCCGGTGAACGTTCTCAAATCTTAAAGCATCCGGTTCTTGGCTATACAATTGTAAAAGATTTGAACTTTCCTCTTAATATTCAGCTTGGTGTACTTGAGCATCATGAAAAAGAAAACGGAACAGGATACCCTCAGAAAAAGACAGGTGATAAGATTTCTAACAATGCAAAAATTATTTCTGTTGCCTGTTCTTACGAAGCTATTTCTTCTCCTCGTTCCTTCAAAACAGGACG
This sequence comes from uncultured Treponema sp., assembly GCA_946535985.1. Taxonomy (GTDB): domain Bacteria; phylum Spirochaetota; class Spirochaetia; order Treponematales; family Treponemataceae; genus Treponema_D. The sequence continues at coordinate 10,324 of CAMNDY010000077.1, forward strand.
CTCTACCTTTGAAGCAATTGTTGAACTTTTGCAGAATAAAGAACGTTCTTATGATGACAGCATTGTACGCGGTTTGCTTTATACAGTTTCGCTCTTCCCTATTGGTTCTTACGTATATCTTTCAAACAGAAAGATTGCACAGGTAATTGATACAAATCCTGATAATCCTAAGACACCAATCATTCAGTATCTTACAGAAAAAGAAGCCGATGGTTCTCCAAAGGTTAGTCCTACAGGAAGCAACGGTATTAATATTGTGCGCATTCTTTCAAAGGATGAGGAAAAAGATATTCTTGAACTGGTAAAAGATAAGTATAAGGATATTGAAGAAGCACAGGTTCAGGCCGCTTCTGCTCCAAAAGCTGAAAAACCTGCAGCACCAGTTTCTCCCGAAAACCGACCAAACATGGCATCAACAGAAGAAGTTGATATAGCACAGTTTTCATAAGAGATTGTCGGGTCAAGCCCGACAATGACAATCAATTGAAGAAATTACGGATTCTTTCCACATCCTCGTGAAACTTTTCATCAATAACAGGCGGGTGTTCATTAAAGAACAAAATCTGATTCATCTCTTCGAGCGTACGTGCGCCCCAGATTGGAATAACACTTTCATATTGGCTTAAAAATCCAAAAGCAAGCGGGATATTATCTACAAGACCACCACCCAGCGGCTGCATTGCAATAAAGCCCACGTCGTGCACTTCGCAAAGTTTTACAAGCTCTACAGTATTTTCTGCACTTACCATGTTAAAGGGAAACTGCAGGGTTTCGTAGCAGTCTGATTCAACAGCTTTAATTGCAGTTTCAAGGTTTGTAGTTACAATTCCTATGTGATTGATTTTTTTGTCATTTTTGAGTTCTACAAGGGTTTCGTAGATTTTATCTGCCCCACCCGGAAGCGGCAGAAACTTATTTACTTCAAGCTGATACAAATCTACAGTATCGCAATGAAGGGTCATAAGACTGTCTTCCAGGTCGGATTTAATTTCTGCAGAAGTTTTTGCTGCAGTTGTTGTAGAAAGGAATACATTGCGTTTGATATCAAACAGGGCTTCTCCCAAAAGCTTTTCGCTTACAGGAGTTTGATGGGAAACATCAAAAAAATTAATTCCCGCATCGTAGGCAGTGCGTACAATTTTTGCAGCCTCTTCATCAGAGCCGGCATCTGCAAGACGCATGGCACCAAAAGCAACACGGGAAATGAGAAGGTCTGTTTTACCAAGTCGAACGTATTCCATAAGGATTAACGAAGCACAGGCTTATAATTCTTAATAGCCTTCTGGATAAAGAACACGAGGTCGTCGAGGGCAACGCGTTCCTGTTCCATTGAATCGCGGTAACGTACGGTTACTGTGTTGAACAATTCGTTTGGAGTTCCGTCGTCTTTCTTTTCCTGGATGGTATCGTAGTCTACTGTTACACAGAATGGAGTACCAACTTCGTCCTGGCGGCGGTAGCG
>CAMNDY010000078.1 GCA_946535985.1 uncultured Treponema sp.
ATACGTTTCATAAATTCCATTTTACAACACATTATTAATGTTGTCCATAAAAAAAGCCTGAGGGCGGAGTGGGAAATGCAAGCGGACAGGTTCCCTGGAAGATGTACTAATCCATTTGCAGGCATAAAAAAAACTGGGCGCGGAGTAGAAAATGCGCACGGTCAGGTCCCTTTAGCTGGCCGAGCGCATTTTCTACGGGAGCGCCCAGTTTTTTTTCTCATGTATAAATTCTATTAGTACATCATTCCAGGATCAGCTGCTGGTGCAGCCGGTGCCTTTGGTTCAGGAATATCTGTAATTGCACATTCAGTTGTAAGGAGTGTGCCGGCTACAGATGCTGCGTTCTTGAGTGCAGAACATGTAACCTTTGCCGGGTCAATAATTCCTGCATCAAGCATATTTACCCACTTATCAAGGCGGGCATCGTAACCAATACCCTTCTTTTCATTCTTAGCACGTTCAGCAATAACGCTACCGTCAAGACCTGCATTTTCTGCAATCTGGCGGATTGGCTCTTCAAGGGCGCGGCGTACAATCTTGTAGCCAACCTTTTCATCTTCGCTAAGGTCTTCTGGAATTGCTGCAAGAGCTTTGGCAGCTTCGATCAAAGCCATACCACCACCAGATACAATACCTTCTTCCAAAGCAGCACGTGTAGCGGCAATTGTATCTTCTACGCGGAACTTCATTTCCTTCATTTCTGTTTCTGTATTAGCACCAACGCTGATTACAGCAACTCCGCCTGCAAGCTTTGCAAGACGCTTCTGAAGCTGTTCCTTATCATATGTAGAAGTAGATTTTTCGATTGCGTTCTTAATTTCGGCAACACGGTCTTTAATTGCTTTAGATGAACCGGCACCGCCAACGATTGTTGTGTTGTCCTTGTCAATCTTGATTGATTTAGCCTGACCAAGAACTTCTGTTCCGCAGGTTTCGAGCTTAAGTCCAATTTCTTCGCTTACTACAGTACCGCCTGTAAGAATTGCAATATCCTGCAGCATATCCTTTCTGCGGTCGCCAAAGCCTGGAGCCTTAACTGCACAACACTTGATTGTTCCACGGATTGTGTTCAAAACAAGAGTTGTAAGAGCTTCACCGTCAACATCTTCACAGATAATAACGAGTGCGCGTCCTGCGTTTGCAACCTTTTCAAGAATAGGAAGAAGATCTTTCATAGCAGAAATCTTCTTGTCATAAATCAAAACGTAAGCATCGTCAAAAGCGGCTTCCATGCGTTCGCGATCTGTTACAAAGTAAGAAGAAATGTATCCGCGGTCAAACTGCATACCTTCTACAGTATCAACAGTCATTTCCATGTTCTTTGATTCTTCTACAGTGATAACACCGTCTTTTCCAACCTTTTCAATAGCGTCGGCAAGCATTTTACCAATTTCAGGGTCGTTGTTAGCAGAAATTGTTGCGATGTTTGTAATATCATCAGCGCCTTTTACAGGCTTTGCATTCTTTTTAATTTCGTCAACTGCAACTTTTACAGCCTTATCCATACCGCGTTTGATTTCGATAGGGCGCATACCGGCTGCAACGGCCTTAACTCCTTCGCGAACAAGGGCGTAAGAAAGAACTGTTGCTGTTGTTGTACCGTCACCGGCATCATCATTTGTTTTTGAAGCAACTTCGCGAACAAACTGAGCTCCCATATTTTCGTAAGGATCCTGAAGTTCAATTTCTTTTGCTACAGAAACACCGTCTTTTGTGATTGTTGGAGCGCCGTACTTTTTGTCCAGCATAACCATGCGGCCACAAGGTCCCAAAGTTGTTTTTACAGCCTTTGAAATCTGTTCAACACCACTCAAAAGCTTTTTGCGAGCATCCTCGCTGAATAACAATTGTTTAGCCATTTATATATACCTCTATTATTTATATTCTTCTATTAAAGATATTGAAAAAAAATCAAATCGGCAAGAAAAAAATGATATTTTCTTTCTATGCAGAAGAAGCAGATTCCCACGATAAATCAATGAATTGTTATAAAATGGCACACGGGCGTTGCGGGCATGATTCAGGAGGCATTGCCCGCTAGAGGGGGTAGTGAAAAAGACCGCAAGAAGTGAGCGAGCTGCAGGCGAGTGAACGGATGAGGACTTTGGAACGAGGGGCAGGCGCCCCTTTGACAAGTTCAGGGACCGCTCTTTTTTTATTTGCGAATATCGTCATTTGAGATTATAATATATGTATCTTTTTAGAAGGAAAGTGCTATGAATGTACACAATTTAATGGAAGATCTTGTTATTCAGAATGTTGGCATCATGTATGATCAGGTAAAAGAGGCTAAGGCTGCCTGGCTTACCTGCGACTGCGAAAACTGCAGGCTTGATACTGTAAGTTATGTTTTGAACAGAATTCCACCTAAATATATTGTTTCGGGACGCGGTGTTACTCATGCTTCTGAAACTTTAAACAACAAGCAGTTTATGGCAGATGTTAACGCCCTTATCCTTGAAGGAATGAGAACCGTAAGTTCTACCAAGCGACCTTTCCATACAAATGACCGCAAAGAGTGTTCTGTTATTGCAGATAACACACCTTCATTTAACTTTCCAACCTTTACAGGAACAATTCTTGACGGTTCGACCTTTGAACCAATTATCGGGGCCCTTGTTACAATAAAAATGGATGGCAAGCCTGTAGAAATGATAGATAAAACCTGGAGCAATCCTTATACAACCTGTAAAAGCACAAAGGGAACCTTCTCTTTCTGGGCAAAACCAATTGCAGCTCAAAAAGAAGGTGAACAGCAACGCTTTGTTTTTACCTTTGAAATTTCGGCACAAGGCTATACAAGCACAATTTACAATATAGGAGTTCCGGTAATAAGCGAAGGTTCTTCCCGTCAGGAAATAGACTCAACTTATTTCTTAAAACTCAAGGATTTTATACTGTTTAAGGAAGGAATAGAAAATCCTATGGAGTAAAATAAAGAAAACAGTGTAATTAATGTTGCAATAAAAGCTTGCGACCGTAGTAGAAAAAGCCTTAGGGCAACGTCCTTTTGTTGACCTAAGGCTTTTTATACGAGAGGGAGCAAACTCTTATTAGATTGATTTTATTACACCGATTTTCTTTCGATGAGGCGGCAAGGAATTTTGATATCATTTGTATCAATTTCTTTGCCGTCTATTTTTTTGAGCAGAACTTCTGCAGACTTGCGACCAATTTCTTCAAGCGGGATTTCCATTGTTGTAAGCGGAGGTGTAAGAAAATCGCTCATTTCGCGGTTATCAAAGCCTGCAACTGCGTAATCTTTACCCGGGCGCTTGTTATTTTCATATAGATAATCGTAAACACCGGCTGCCATCAGGTCATTAAAACAGAAGATACAGGTAAAGTCTGTTGAGTTTTTGAAAAGTCTTTCACAAGCCTTGTAGCCGCCTTCCCTGCTCCAGCCACCGTTTTCGAGAAGATTTTTATTTACTTCAAGAGAACTTTCTTTCATTGCTTTTTCAAAACCTTCAAGACGGTCGCTTTCGTGCTTATCTTTATCGCTGTTTACGCCGCCAATAATTGCAATTTTTTTGTGACCTTTTTGAATAAGATGTTTTGTCATTATATATGAAGATTCAAAGTCATCAATTTTTATAGTAGGAAGTTTGTTGCCTGTCTGGTAGGCATATGCAATAACGATAGGAACACCTGTATATTCGTTAAAATATTCAATATCATGTGCGTGAGCTGCAATAAAGATTATTCCATCTACTTTAATGGAAAGCATTTCATCAACAGAGGCGCGAACTGCATTTGAATATTCGGTGGAATCAGGGCTGTTATTCCATTTTGAATAAAGACGGAGAGTTTCTATAATTGCCTTGTAACCCTGAGCTTCAAGATGATTCAAAACACCTTCTATAAGCCCCGGAGAACTAAAAGCACCGATATCATCAATAATAAGTCCAACTGTATTTGTTTTGTGGGCACGCAGGGTTCTGGCCATGAAGTTTGGTCTGTAACCGGTTTCTTCGATTATTTTAAGAACACGCTCTTTTGTCTGCTTCGAAACGTTTGATTTTCCGTTTAAAATATTTGAAACTGTGGCAATGGAAACTCCACATTTCGACGCAAGTTCTTTTAATGTTATCATATCTATAGATAGTAAAACGATTTATAGGAAAAATCAATCCTACATTTCTCTTATGTTATTCCTGCCACTTTGTATATTTGTCACATTCAAGAATTTTTTTGGCGTTGAGGACGCGTTCTTTTGTTGGGCTGTCTACATCTTTGAGTGGATAATCTATGCCCAGTTCCTTGTATTTCATTATACCTAGTCCGTGATATGGAAGGATTTCTACGCGTTCTACGTTGTGCAGGGTGCGGATAAAGTCGCGGGTTTGGGTCAGATATTCATCGTTATCGGTAATGCCTGGGACCAGTACGTGACGGATCCAGATTGGCTTTTTAATTTCATCAAGGTAGGCAAACATTTCGCGGATATTCTTTCCACTCTGACCAGTGAGTTTTTTGTGTTCTTCTTCGTTTATGTGTTTGATATCCATAAGAAGCAGGTCTGTTACTTCCATGAGCTTTTGGAATTTGGCGAACCACTCCCCTTCTTTTGTAAAGCAGGCGCCGGAGGTATCTATGCAGGTATTAATGTTACGCTTTTTACATTCTGTAAGGAGTTCAATCAAAAAGTCCAGCTGGAACAAAGGTTCTCCGCCGCTTACAGTAATACCACCTTTTTTGCCCCAGTAGGCACGGCAAGTTTCGGCTTCGGCAAGCAATTCTTCTACAGTATACTGTTTTCCATCTGTCATCTTCCAGGTATCAGGATTATGACAATAAAGACAACGCAAAGGACAGCCTGCAAAAAAGATAATAAATCGGGATCCTGGACCGTCGGCACAGCCAAAACTTTCTAACTGGTGAATATAACCTTTCATATAATACCTCTTTGAATTATTATACATACTTTGGATTTTAGAGCAATATCAATCTATAAGGTTTTAATCCATTCTTGGGGTTCGGGGATTTCAAACTTTAGTAATTCATGGGTAAAAGGATGAGTAAATTCCAGCGTGCAGGCGTGAAGACACAAACGTTCAAAAGGGTTGGTACGGGCTCTGTGTTCCTTGTCGCCGGCAATTGGGTAACCATGTGCTGCCAGATGTGCGCGTATCTGATTCTTTTTGCCGGTGTCCAGAGAAAGTTCAAAAAGTGCGTAACGGCTACCTTTTTGTAAAATCCTATAATGTGTACGAGCCACCGTGCCACCCATGGTTCCAGCTCCACCATGTGCAGTCCCCGAGCCACCATCCGCGGTCCCTGAGCCTGTCGAAGGGCCACCTTCACCATTCCTTTTCACATACCCTACATGATGCTTATTAAAAGAAAGCTCATCCGTAATCCAGCCTTCCTTTTCATTTTCGAGCGGTGGGAGCTTACAATTTTTTCCCGGCACTTCAGCCAGCGCATGGTATAATCTTTCCGTTACCATTTTATGCCAGTTATCCATAATCACTTTCTGAGCCTGGGTGGTAAGTGCAAACATCATAACGCCACTTGTGTCTCGGTCAAGACGATGAACTGCAAAAGGCTTGTGATGATTATTTGCCCTGCCCTGCTTACGTAATATTTCTTCTAAAACAGACTGGGCAGTTTTTCCCTTGTAACCTGGGAAGGGAACACTCAAAAGTCCAGAAGGTTTGTTTATTACGGCCAGGTGCTGGTCTATGTAAAGGATATCTATAAGAGGCATACAGTTATTGTAGCATAAAATATTTTTCTTTACATCTAAAAAAAAAGTTTCTATAATAAGAAACATAGGGGAAAACTCCCACGCGTAAACAAGGAGATAAAAAAATGCGTTTAATAATACGACCAGATTATGACACAGTTTCAAAATGGGCAGCTAATCATATTGCTCAGAAAATTATTGCGGCTAATCCTACTGCCGACAAGCCTTTTGTAATTGGACTTCCTACAGGTTCTACTCCACTTGGCACTTACAAAGAACTTATAAACCTTTACAAAGCCGGAAAAATATCTTTTGAAAATGTAGTTACTTTTAATATGGATGAATATGTTGGCATCAGTGAAGATCACCCTGAAAGCTATCACCGCTTTATGTGGGACAACTTCTTCAGCCACATTAATATAAAGAAAGAAAATGTTCACATTTTGAACGGAAATGCTGCAGACCTGGCAAAGGAATGCGAAGAATACGAAAAAGCAATTAAAGCTGCCGGTGGAATCCGCCTCTTTATGGGTGGTGTTGGCTGCGACGGACACATTGCCTTTAACGAACCTGGTTCTTCACTTGCAAGCCGCACCCGCGAAATGGCCCTTACCCAGGACACAATCATTGTAAACAGCCGCTTCTTTGACCACGATGTAAACAAGGTTCCAAAGACAGCCCTTACTGTCGGAGTTGGAACAGTTTGCGACTCTGATGAAGTTATGATTTTGATTACAGGACATAACAAAGCTGTTGCCCTCAAGCACGCCGTAGAAGAAGGAATAAGCCAGATGTGGACTGTAAGTGCACTTCAGATGCATCCAAATGCAGTTATTGTCTGCGATGATGATGCAACCGACGAGCTTAAGGTTGGAACTGTTAAGTATTTTAAAGATATTGAAAAGAATAATTATAATAACGAAGTATAACCGAACGACATTTCATACTAACTAATGTGTCATTCCCGGGCTTGACCCGGGAATCTCATTTTAAAAAGGCATTCTATAATTAGATTGTCGGGTCAAGCCCGACAATGACAAGGCATATTGTTCGACGATGATACAATCCTAATTCGTATCTTTAAAAAGATTCTTGTTATTTTCCAAAATCGTATATTCGTAATTAATATCATTATAAGAAAACTTGAGCGTTATGCTTACAAAAATTGCTGGCTGGCCCCGCAGGAAGGACTTTACTTTACTCAAATCCAAGACGGATTTATACAAAGGAAGATTACTTGGCCATTTGCTTTCACCTTCCCAGACTGCGTGATATATTCCGGCATCAATTTGAGGACTTACACCGGAAAGCTCTGGTCTTGCGAAGGTCAAATCTTTAAATACAATTGAATATGAAGGACTATCATAACTATAGTCAGATTTACTTACCCAATAGTTACCCTTACCACCAAGGGCAGTAACAGTTACTTTCATATCTCCAAAATCAGAATAATGCCAGTTTTGACTTTCTGACTGAACTGTGAGCCATACTTCATATTCATGATCTTTTTGAACAAAAGGATAAAGGAAGGCATTAGAGGCCGCGTTTGTTACAATACGCACATTTTCCCTTCCTACAGACTTATCCATAACATGAATTGCAACATGATCCCAGACTGCATCATGAGATTTTTCTATATAAAGACCGTTGTATTTGGGTGTAACAGAAACGGTACAAGCCGAAGAAGTTCCCTCATAAACACCAAAAGGAGGATTTTCTTTTGATTTTGTAATAGAAACCTTACTTCCAGTGCCATCCGAGGGAGAACCACTTTCGTATTGAAGAATTTCCACAGGCTCTTCAGAATCCGGATAAACCACAGAAGTTTGATTTGTATCTTCAAAATAATTATTATCATTTGAAATAATTGTATATTCGTAACGAGTATCATTGTAAATAAACGACTGTGTAATATTTACATAAATTCTGTTTTCGCCGGTTAAGAAATCTTTTTTTGAACTTAAATCTATTATAGAACCTGTAATGTTTTGATTAATTACGAGTCCCCCAACATATTCTCTATCTCCATTCCAGCTGCCATCATTACAAATTGTTCCCGAAATAGATTCATCTGAATATAATACATCTGGTCGAATATACTTAAGATTATTGAACATAATTGAATATGAAGGACTTAAGTAAGAATAGCCGGAATTTGTAATTCTATAATTGCCTAAACCACCGGCAGCCTGAACAAGAATAGAAACGCCATCATTTCGTGCATCATGGTAATACCAATTATTAGTAGTTGATTGAAGTGTAAGTCCTACCGAATAAAGATGTCCTTCCTGAACAAACGGATACAAGAATTCATTTGTCTTTTCATTTGTAACAATTCGTGCATTATCTATAGCATCTGTTTTATCATAAATCCAGATTGAAACATAATCCCAGGTAGCATTATGTGATTTTTTAATGAGCAGGCCGTTTTCTTTTACCTCAACAGAAAGTTGGCAAGCCGAATAACTTCCATTTGGATTTTGAATTTGTTTTGTAACAGTAGAACCTTGCAAACCATCTATCTTTTCACCAAGATTAAGACGGAACCACATTCTTGTAGCATCAAAAATATTATTTGATTCATTTGTAAGGCTGTATCCTCCAGGCTGCCAGGTATAGTCTCCCCAGCCGGTAACTCCCTGTCTGCCGGTTATATCGGGACTATTCAGATAAGGCTCAACCATTGCTTTATAAGCTAAGAAACGGGCACTGCATTTTTCAAATGTCCACTCGCTGTCTTTATCAGAAATTTCAAGTAAGATTTTGGCAAACTTCTGCTTATACTCCGGTACCATAAACAATCTGTCCATGAGTGGGCGGTCTGCACCACGACCCCAGTCAAATGGATCATGCTCAAAGCCACCTTCTTTAATAGAACATCCCAGCGTGTTATCGTAATCAAACGGAATGAAGTAAACCTTTCCACTACCCTTTGAACCTGTATCAAAATATAAATAGTAATTATTTGCGTTTCCCCAGTAATCATCATCCATGCCGCACAAAATATTTACAGCATAGGTTTTTAAGAAGAAATCAACATCAAACCATTTTTCATAAAAGGCTTTTATTGTATTAATTGATGAAGTATCATTTTCATCACTTGCTACTGGAAGCGCATTAAGTTCATTTATAAAATTCAGGAATTCTGAAGATGCAGAATTAAAATTGTCCTTGTTAGTCTTAAGATCAAGTGAATAATTTTTCCAGACATATCCTACACGATAATCATCTTCGCGGCCATTTTTCTTCATATCAGAAGGTTGTGTCTCTCCGGCACGAATAATTCTGATATCTTCAACACCCATTTCTCCGCTGCGACTAAGAGTCAAATCATTTGAACATTTCCACAAATTTCCCTTATTGTTTTTCCAGGCATTCTGGGCTTCAATTTCTCCCTGAGACCTTGCTTTTAAAAGCTGCTTGTTTACATCCTCAAACATTTCGTAAACACCAAAATTAACAGTTGTAGTTGGCTCGGTAGCTTCGGGATTTTTAATATCTTCAATAAATTTTATAAGAACCCGTGTATGGCTGGCACGTGGGGCTGTCCATATTCCGTACCTGTGGAATAAATCATAACAGAAAATCTCGCGGGTACAGGAAGCATCCATTCTCTTAAGATTTACACCCTTCATACAGCCGGACATCTTAACTTCTTCATCATCCCCTGCGAATTCTTCAAAATCAATTTTAAAATGAGTCTGTCTGTAGCGGTCATTTGGAACTCCCTCAGTATCATAATAAGTGCCGTTCCAGTCTTGATTCATCTGACCCTGTTCACGGCCATTATCAAGTCCCTGAGGACAATAGCGGCTTGTATTTCCACGAAGACGGAAACCTACATTTTTAAGATCCCACTTCACGCCGTCTTTTTCATAGATATAATCTTGAGCTTGAACCCAGTTTTCATTTTTATAAAAATAGCGGTAATCATCACAAAGTTTATTCCATTCGCTTCGTTTTATAACAATAGTAGTTACCCCTAAAGATTGGGTATTAAAAATAAAATCAAGACTTTCTGCACGGGTAGCCGCAGCATTAGGATTTATATTTACAACTTTATCTGCAGGTTTTTGCTCTTCAGGTTTTTGCTCTTCAGGTTTTTGTTCTTCAGGTTTTTGTTCTTCGGTTTTCTGTTCTTCTGTTTTCTTTTCTTCAGAAGGCTTTTCTTCCTGTTCCTGCTTCTGCTCAGGTTTGTCTTCTTCTTTCTTTAGATTAAAGTCACAGCTTACAAAAGAAACAATTAAACAAAGTGATAATACAATTCCGAATATTTTTTTCATAAATCAATCCTTATTTTTTTATTATTATATGAGATACTATTTTTTCCGCAAAATTACAATAGTTTTATCATCTTCGGGTTCAACTTCTCCGGTAAAAGCTTCAAGAGTGTGATAGAGCAATTCAAGCTGTTCTTCGGCAGTAAAACCTGCAGATTTTCTGAAAACATCTGTAAGGCGTTCATAACCAAAGGCTTCTTTTCTTTCATTTTCGCAGTCTACAATTCCGTCGGTGTATAAAACCAGTTCATCGCCGCTTTCCATCTCAAGACTTATTGAATCAAAAACAGAAGGAAAACTGCTTATACCAATTGCCCCAAAAGATTCAGGAGTATTTTCAACAAAAGAAAGAGATTTTGTTTTGCTTTTATAAAGCAGCGGGCGCTGATGTCCGGAATTCACAAGCTCAATTTTTCCACCCTCACAGCGAAGAAGGATTCCTGTTATATAATTATCAATCGGGCCTTTTTCGTAAATAAAACGGTCGTTGATTTTTTGTACAGTTTCTTTAAGAGGAATTGTAGCCCCCTCGTAAAACTCCTGCATGATGATATTTTTTGCAAGCAAGGTAATAATTCCGGAAGAAATACCATGCCCCGAAATATCAAATACGCCGGCACCACAAAGGGAATCCTCACCTTCTATTTTGGAAGGATAAAAATCATACATATCACCCGAAACCCCGGCCATAGGCACACAGCGGCATGCAATTTCCCAGTCAGAAAAATGTGTAAAATTCTGATGAAAGAAAGTTTTTTGAATTGTGGCAGTCTGCTGAATTTCGGTGGAGAGCAGGTCTTTCTGGTGGCGCAATTCCTTTTCTGTAGATAAAATGCGGTGCTTCAAAAAAGAAGCAAAGAGAAAATCTACCATGTAAATAATTGGAAAACGGGTTTCAAAGGTTGCCGTAAAATCATAAACAAAAGAATTGAGCGGCGACCACATGCCAATAATGATTATAACAAGCACGCCGGCATTCATAATAAAAAAGCTTTTAAAAGGCAGAACATAAACAGAAAAAAGCGGAATAATAGTCATCCAGATAATGCCAAAACCTTCACTTCCACCGTCCATAAGAAAATCAATTGTAAGAAAAAAAGCAATTATATAAACGACAACATAAAAAGGAGAAAGTTTTTTTGTAAGATTTATATAAACAAAGGTTGCAAGCATGGCAAATGCATACGAAGAAGAAATTAAAACCATCCGTAGATTTGCTTCTTTAAGACAGATTAAAGCCATTACAAGCCCTTCTACTCCAATAAGCAGAGAAATAAACCAGGCCATCTGATAGTCTTTGTTGTGAGAAAGAAGATGTTTCTTGAAAAAACTCATATAGTTATAAAATTATAACATAGGATTTGAAGATTTGGAAATAAAAAAACCGCCCCAAATGGGGCGGTTTTTTTACAACGCGTTATATCCTAGAGCGAAGCATGACAGGTACGTGCAATAACATCGTCCTGCTGTTCCTTTGTAAGGTTGATAAAGCGTACTGCATAACCAGATACACGAACTGTAAAGTTAGCATATTCAGGCTTTTCAGGGTGAGCCTGGCAGTCCTTGAGCTTTTCAACGCCGAATACGTTTACGTTCAGGTGGTGAGCACCCTTAGAGAAGTATCCGTCAAGAA
>CAMNDY010000079.1 GCA_946535985.1 uncultured Treponema sp.
TCTAAACTAAAATTTTCAAATACCGATAAACAACTGATATCCTATAACTGTTTTTACGAGGTGATATTGATGGACAACAAAAAAGAGTTTGAAGAAGTTCTGGAAAGAGAAGAAAAAATCCTGGATGAGCTTGTAAAAAATCAGAATTCTCTTCGAAAGGCTGTAACAGACAAAAACTGGGAAAGTCTTACAAAAATCATCAATACAATTAATTCTGTTTCATCAGAGTTCCTTGAAGTAGATACTGAACGAGAAGTTATTCAGGATATGATGAAATTGAACGAAGTAAAGCCTTATTTTGAACGTCTTGGCAACATGCGTGCAAAGCTTCTTAAATGCAAGATTGAAAATCAGGCTTTGAGTAAATATGTAAATATTACAAAGAACTTTATTCAGGGTGTTGTAGAAGATGCTCTTCCACAGTCCGGTAATAAAGTTTATTCAAAATCAGGAAAAATTGTTCAGCCACAGCCACAGAGCGTTGTGTTGAACTTGGACTTTTAGAGAGGCGATATATGGGATCAACATTTTCGGGAATTGAATTAGGAAAACGCAGTATCATGGCTCAGACCGATGCCATCACAACTGCAGGTCACAATATTTCGAATGCAAATACAGAAGGTTATTCTCGTCAGAGAGTACAGATTAAAGAGTTTGATCCTCTTTACAGACCAGACATGACTCGTGCAGAACGTCCGGGTCAGATTGGACAGGGTGTAGATGTCCAGAGCATTACCCGTGTACGCGATGAACTTTTGGATAAAAGAATTGTTGCTCAGGCAAATCAGGAAACCTACTGGCAGACAAGATCAGACTATTACACAATGCTGGAACAGATTTATAACGAACCGGATGATATAAGCGTTCGCTTTAATATGGATAAGTTCTGGGAAAGCTGGCAGGAGCTCTCTGTTAATCCTGAAAGTAAAGCTGCCCGTCAGGCTGTTGTTACTCGTGGACAGACTCTTACAGAATCAATTAATCAGCGTTGGGAAAGCCTTAAAGGTGTAAGTGATCTTGTTGATGGTGATATAGAAGCAACTGTAAAACAGGTGAATGACCTTGCACGACAGATTGCAGCTTTAAATGCAGGAATTGTTGAATCAAAAGGAGTAGGCGACAGTCCAAATGATCTTCTTGACCGCCGTGATCTTCTTGTAGATAAACTCAGCCAGCTTGTAAATGTAACAATTGACCACCGTGATCCAGATGAATTTGAAGTTCATGTTGACGGCTTTGTTCTTGTACAGGGAGGTATTTCACGCGAAATTGGATTCCAGCTTCGTGATGATGATTCAGGCTACAATAAATTAATATGGAAAGATACAGGAAAAGATGCTTTCTTTAGTGGTGGTAAGCTTGGCGCTCTGGTAGAACTTCGTGATGTTGATATCCGCAATGAGATTCAGCAGCTTAATACAATGACTATGAACTTTGCAGACTTAGTAAATGATGTTCACCGCAATGCCGTTGGTGCAAATAAAGTTACTGGTCTTGATTTCTTTGTTCAGCATCCTTTTGTAGAAAATGTAAACGGTAACTTTGACCGCAATGGAGACGGAGCGCTCGATACATCTTATGTTTTCCGCTTTACCGGTACAAATGAGCTTAATAAAGAAGAACAGGTTGGCATTGAAGGAGTTATGACTCTGGCCAGCACAGACGGAACTGTAGAGATTCCTTACTATCATACAGATACAGTTGAAACAGTAATCAACCGTATTAATGATTCAAACAGCGAAGTTAAGGCCTATCTTGACCGCAATAATCATCTTGTTCTTAAAGCAACAACTTCTGTAAGCACAGAAAATCCTGATTTTGTAATCCGCCATGTTGAAGATTCAGGATACTTCCTTGCAAATTATTCAGGAGTACTTGCTGCTCCTGGTGCTGAAGGCAGCTATGATTTTAATCAGGCTGATGCTGTAAATGCTTTGGCTGCAGGAAGTCAATTTGGAGTTTCTCCAGTTTATAATCCAAGTGCTTATATAACAATAAACTCTGCAATTCAAAATGATGTTCAGAATGTTGCTGCAGGCTTCCTTAGCCCAAGCGGGGACGTTTTTGCAGGAGACGGAAGAGCTGCAGTAGAAATTGCTGCTATCCGCAATACAAGCGTAATGGTTGGTTCAATGAGAACCTTTGATGATTTCTTTGCAGACAGCGTTACAAATGTTGGTCTTAAAGGTGAACAGGCAGAAACAAATCATCTTAGCCAGACTGCAATTATGGATGATCTTCGCAATATGCGTGAATCTATAAGCGGTGTAAATATTGATGAAGAGCTTGCAGAAATAATGAAGTTCCAGCACGGATATAATGCCGCTGCCAAGTTCATTACTGTATGGGATTCTTTGATTGATACAATTATAAATAGATTGGGAGTATAACATTACTGTCATTGCCGTGCTTGACACGGCAATCTATTAATAGATATCCGGGGCGAGCCCGAATATGACATGCCATAGAAGGAGTAATAATATGCATAGAATTTCAAGTAACATGAATAACATGAATACTCAGAGTGCCTTGCGCCTGCAGGAGTCTAAACTCAATCGTGCAAATAATCAGATAAGCAGTCAGCATAAACTTTTGAACCTGCGTGATGATCCGATTGCTGCAGGACACCTTGTGCGCTATCAGTCATATCTGGGACGTGTAAAGAATTTTGAAAAAAATGCACTTACACTTTCTGATGAGTTTGCTGTTCGCGAAGGCTATATGCAGAACTCTCTTGAAATCATGCAGAGAGTACGTGAGCTTGCAGTAACTGGTGCCAACGGTATTTACAATAAAGAAGATATGAAGAATATGGCTACAGAAGTTGATGAACTTTTGAAGTCACTTGTTCAGAATGCAAATGCAATTGATGCAGACGGAAAATCAATTTTTGCCGGAACAAATACCAAGGCTACAGCTTTTGATATTGAAATGGGAAATGTAGAAGGTTCCGGAGTACCTCTTATTCAGAATGTTCGTTACAACGGAAACATTGATGTTAATCAGGTTGAAGTTGATGAAAATAAATATCTTGTAAATGACAATGCCGGAAACAAAACTTTCTGGGCCGAAAATCAACAGATATTTGGTGCCCGTGATGCTTCTCAGTGGCAGGCAAACCGCGACTCAATTATCAGCGTTGATGGTGTAGAAATTAAAATCAACGAAGGCGATAACATTTATACTGTAATAAATAAAATTAACAAGAGCGATGCTGCTGTAAAAGCAAGCCTTGATCCAATCCGCAATGGACTTAATTTTGAAACTACAGATGCTCGTCAGCTCTGGCTTCAGGATGTAGAAGGTACTGCCTTGAATGAACTTGGTATTGTAAAAGATGCAAGTCAGCGCCCACCATATAATCTGGGAGATGGAGTACGTGTAGCCGGTGGTTCAATGTTTGATGCGGTAATTGCTTTCCGTAATGCTCTTTTGAGTGGAGACCAGGAATCGATTGGTGGAAGAGTTCTTGGAACACTGGATCTTGGAATAAACAGTCTTGTAAGTCGTCTTGCAAAATCAGGCAGTGAATATGAAAGAGCTCAGCTTAATGCAACAAGAAGTTCAAAGTTAGCCCTTGATGTTACACAGCAGGTTTCCAGAGAAGGGGATCTTGATTATACAGAAGCAATCACAAATCTTAAGATGTTAGATTACACTAACCAGGCAACCCTTAGTCAGGCTGGCAAGATGTACAGTTCAACTTTGTTAAACTACATGAGATAATAAATAAATAAGGAAGTAAACAAAATGGAAGTAATGACAAAAGCAAAAGGAAGAATTGATATTCCCGAAGAAAGAATACTGACAATTCCCGAAGGCTTATTTGGTTTTGAGCAATATACAAAATTTGCACTTTGCGATTCTGATTATGAACCTTTTTTATGGCTGCAATCTTTAGAAGATATGAATCTTGCATTTTTGATTGTAGATCCATTTTTAATTTCATCAAATTACGAAACAGATATTGATGATGAATCATTGGCAAAAATAGGAATCGAAAGTCCGGAAGATATTATTATTATGACAATAGTTACGGTACCACAGGATGGTTCTGCAATTACTGCCAATTTTCAGGGACCGCTTGTTATAAACAAAAAGAACAGGCAGTGTATGCAGGTAATATTAAGCGACAACCGCTGGACTACAAAAGTAAATATTATTGATGCATTAAAAGCGAAAGGAGATGAATAATGCTGATTCTTTCGCGAAAAATTGATGAAAAAATTAAGATTGGTGAAGATATCACTATTACTCTTATAGACGTTCACGGCGACCAGGTAAAGATTGGTGTTGAAGCTCCTAAAAATGTAAAGGTTTTCCGCCAGGAAGTTTTTGATGCAATTCAGAAGGAAAATAAAGCG
This sequence comes from uncultured Treponema sp., assembly GCA_946535985.1. Classification (GTDB taxonomy): domain Bacteria; phylum Spirochaetota; class Spirochaetia; order Treponematales; family Treponemataceae; genus Treponema_D. The sequence goes on from CAMNDY010000079.1 coordinate 4,365, forward strand.
GCGGTTGCGCCTAAGGAGCCTGCGACATCTAATGCAATTAATGCGGTAAGTGCACTTTCAAAATTACTCAAAAAATAACACATAAACAAGTGTAAAAAATAAAAAAAGCGCTCACGCCAAGAACCACGTTTTGCTCCACTAAGAGAAGAGGTCGTTCCGCAAAACGTGAACCTTGGCTCCGCGCTTTTTTTATTTTCAAGAGCTTTTAAGATTTATTTTTCTTTTTTCAATAATTTTGCTATTGTTTTAATTTTATTTCGGCTTCGCTTGCGCGTAGGTATATTGGACCATCGTAGTCTTGGAGGCTTGGGGTTCCTTTATTGAGCGTTTTTTCTGCAAGGGTGAAAAGAGATTCTGTAGTTACAGATGTTACTGGCATTTTAATTAATTCTGTATCTGGTAAGGCTGAACCAAGTAATTCATTTAATTTATTTGTGTCTTTTTCAAAGCCGGCGAGAATAATTTTGGATTCTGATTTGAGATTTTCGGCTAGGGTTGGAATGTCGTAGTCTCCGTCGGGGAGGAAGGGGGTTCCTTCTTTGTATAATCCGGCAAAAAAGCGGTCTTTGTTGGCGTCTATGCAGGAAAGAACTGGAAGAGCAAGAGCGGCATATGGGAAGGCGTAGGTTTCTAAAGAAGAGATTCCGTAAACTGGAGTTCCAAAGGCGCATTCAATTGCTTTGAGGGCGCTGATTCCAAGACGCAGGCCTGTAAAACTTCCTGGTCCGATTGTAAGGGTAGTGTAATCAAGTTCGTTTTTGGCAAGGCCGCATTTTTCTAAAACAAAATCCAGGGCAGGAACTAAAGTTTCTGATTGCCTCATTCCAATATCGTAAATTGCGGTGCAGCTTTTATCTTCATTTTTGGCAGCTACGGTCAGGCGTGAACAGGCACAGTCAATTGCAAGTGCTTTCATTTATTTGATTTCTCCATTCTTCCAGTTATCAATTTCTATTAAACGCTTTCCATCATCCTGGGGAGTGATTTTTAAAACGATTGTATTTGATGGAAGCTCATCCATAATTTTTTCGCTCCATTCAATAATGCTCACTCCGTCTCCGTAAAGCATATCATCGGTTCCAAGATTTATAAAATCCTCAGTGCCGTCAAGACGATATACGTCCATGTGGTAAAGAGGCATACTTCCCTGATATTCACTTATTAAACAAAAAGTAGGACTTGTGATTGTGTCTGTAATTCCAAGGGCTTTGGCAATTCCTTTTGTTATAGTTGTTTTACCTGCTGCAAGAGTTCCCTGCATGGCAATAATGTCGCCTTTTTTTAAGAGTCTTCCGATTTTTTCACCAAGGGTAATTGTTTCTTCTGCAGAAGAAGTTGTGAATGTCAGCAAGGTAATTTGCCTTCTTTTTCAAGATTTGTAATATATTCCAGAATTGTTTTACGAATTGGAATAAGCGGATAATCAATCTGACTTTTTATTGAGAGCGTAAAATCCTTGTTGCCAAAGCTGTTCATTTCAATTGAAAATTCAATATCAACATTTGCAGTTCTAGCAGTTAAATCCAATACAGCAGTTGCGGCATATTTTCTGATATAAAAAATCTGAACGTCTTCACGCTGCAGATTTGCCAACTCTATGACTCTCATAGACTTAATATTATATAAGAAAAAATGAAATTACACAATAAATCATTTTAGATTTCGTATTTAAATGCAATCGTGTTAATTCTGTTTTTAGAATCAAGCGAAATTTTCAAAAACTGAATGTGCAGATTATATGTATTATCAACAAGCTTTCGGGTTTTGCGGATAATTCCGATTATGTGTTCGTGAAGTTCAAGAGAAGGAACACGCAAAGAAAGATACTGTTTTTCTTTAATAGGAAGTGTTGTTTTAATACAGCAACCTCCGGAAGAAATATTTGTAATGCGTCCTTCATATTCTTTTGGCCTTACTACAAAATCTTCTTCGCTGTTATGCTTATTCTTTTTTTCGTTTTCAAGAGTATGAACAAGATGGGCCGGTGAAAAAAGACATTCCGTATCAAGAAATTCACGCTTTGAATTTCGGTGGGCCTGATTTACAAGATCTTCGGAATGTTTAATTATAAGATGAATTTTTCCATCCGGGTTTGTCTGATATCTCATGGCTCTTGAAGTAAAATGATAAGTCATTCCGTTTTGAGCTTTTGTAATAAAGCGCAGGCGTTCCAGTAGAGGAGGCTTGAGACGAGGATTATCATACATAAATTTTGGAATTTCCAGGGCAAGAAAATGTGAATCATTAGCCTTTACATAAAAAGGAAACTGTTCGCTTTCGTGAGTAAGATAAAATACAATGCTTTCGAGAGGGAACTGTTTTGTAGATAAAAGACTTTTTGTTGCAGCCGAAATTTTTTCGAGTGTAAAGTTGAGCTCAAAGAAAAGATTTAAATCTTCAGGACTGATATTCTGCTCTTTGATTTTGTAATAGTATTCTTTAAAGCTTGCCGCAATTGATTCGGGCTGTTTGATAAGATAATTGATGTTAGGAAGCTTCATGGTTTTACAGATATCCCACAACAAGATTGACATATCTTGAGTGAGACGGTGAGTTTCAGAAAACTTTTTAACATCCTTTTGGGTTGTAATTCTTTCAAGTTGTTTTTGAATGTAAGCATCAGATTTTTTATAATCAAGAATGTGCTTTGTTAAAAACCAGATTCCGCCTACAAGTGCTGCAACAAGAATTACTCCAAAAATATAAACGCCGATTGGAAATCCTGCGCGTGCGTCAATTGGAGAACCTGAACCTATTTGAAAGAACGAACCCATAATCCTCCTCCTGCTTACACTTGTGATAATGCTGTAGAAATTGCCTTGAGACGTGGACAGATTTCATATTCAGATAAATCGCCTATAAGAACTGTATCATTGTTTGAAAGGGCTTGTTCAAAATCAACAAGCACCGGAGAAAACTCCTGGAAAAAGTCGCTGAAATCTTTGCCTTCAATTTTTGTATTGCTGAAATCCTGTGGGAAGAGACTTGCAAGAGCAGCAATATGGCAAAAGTTATCTATGCTGTCGGCAACCTTTTTAATAGACTCGCTTACTTCTTTGTTTTTTCCGCTTTGAAGTGCAACCGGAACATTTTCCATCTGTTCAGATAATTCAGAAAAAAGTTGAGCAAGGGCTTCAAAGGACTGTTTAATGGAATCTCTTGTAACAACGGAAAATTCAAATTTAGTATCTGGACCAAGAGCTTTGCCTGCTTCTGAATCAAAGGTGTCTGCTGTGATTGTAGTTCCGTCAACTGTAATACCAATTACTGCAGCGGCGTTTTCTTCACATGTCATTTCAAAAGATTTTAAAACATCACCTATTGTTTCTTCACCTTCGAGCTGTATTTCTACAGCTTCTCCATTTATATAAAAACTAATCATTTATTTTCTCCCTATTGATTTTGTCTATTCTGCTGTTTTGTAAAGTTAGAAATTGTAGTCTGCTGATTTTCAAGGCTGCTGAGTGAACCCTGCATAGAACTGTATTTCTGACGCAATTCTGCTTCTTTCTTTTCCATCTGATCTTCGAGCTTTGTAATTCTTGTTTGTGAGCTTTTGATTTTTGAATCAAGTGTTGAAGTTTTTAAAGCCAGTATACCACCTGTTTGTGTATATGCTGTAATTTGTTTATCAAGCTTAAAGGCAATACCTTCATCAATAATCAGGTCTCCGTCTGTGTCATAGCCAAAAAGATTTTTAATATCATCAAGATGATTTTCAAGTGCATCATCAAGCTTCTTTTCATCAATTTCCAGGTAGCCGCGAAGCTTGCTTTGAGAATAGGAACCAGAAAAACCAGAGGCATTTGTTGCAATACCAAGCTGGGCTAGGGCAGTGACGGTGGAGTTTTCTTCAAATCTGTAATTAGAAGAAAGGATAGCCTGCATATTGCTTTTGATATTTGTAAGAGAAAAATCAGTACTGAAGATTCCAAGCTGCGAAGTTAATTTTTCTTTTTCGTCATCGGTAAGATAGTCAAGCTCTGTAATAATTTCGGGCTTGTTTTGAGAAAGGACATTTATTTTTGCAACAGCCTGATTGTATTTTCCAACAAATTCTATCAGGGCATTTTTTGATGCTTCTGTGTCTACTTTTACGGCAATGGTAGCAGTCTTTTCTGTTTTGTCGTGAACGTTTAAGGTGATTTCTGGAACAACATCATCAATTTCGTTAGAAGGGCGGGTGATTGTAATTCCTTCATATTTTATTATTGCATCTCCCGCTTCGGTAATTGCATGGTTTGGCGCATAGCCTAAATTAGAAGCAGAATCATAAGCAGTAAATTCAGAAATTTCAAGCTTGTAACCTGTGTTAGCATTTCTTACCGAAATTGATTTAATTCCCTTGTAGTCAGAAAGGTCAAGATCCAGAGACTGCTCTTTTTCATTGAGGATGTCTGGAGTAGAAAGTGTTCTTTCTGTGCCGTCATTAAAAACAGCATAGAAAATGTTTTTTGAAGTTACTGTATCTACCGGTACAGGTTTTGTTGTAGATTTTGGAAGAAGAGTTTCTGAGCTTGCATTTTCAATTGTGATTCCGCCAAACTCTGCAAGTCCTCCACCGGGAATTACCGGTTCCTGAATTGAAGTGTTAATTTCTTCTGTTATGTCCTGTACAGAAGTTGCTTTTACTGTAAAAGAAATATGAGTGTTTGGATTATTTGCTGCTGCCTGCGGAATTGAAACTTCGTATCCGCCGCGTGGTGCAACATTAACTTTTCCATCCAGAATCTGTGCTCTTGTTAAAGAAATATCAGGCATGCGTTCTGCTTTGCCTGCTTCTTTATATGATAATTGCCTGAGGTCTGCACTTGTGTTTCCAAAAGTAGAAGTACTTGATTTTACAGTAGAAATCATTCCTGTTTCTAAAGCAAGGTCTTTTGCAGCACCTTCAAAAACAAGTTTATTTTCTTTTCCTGTTGAAAGAGACTCAATTAATAAAGTCTTTTTTCCTGCGCTTGCACCAACAAGCATTGATTTTACAATACCGTTACTGCGTTTGTTTATTGCATTTGAAAAATCTTTTAAGCTGCCACCTTTCCAGTTTACGGTAAGTTGTTTTTCGCCAACCTTATAGGTATATACTCCGGCCGGAACCTTAAAATCCGAAGCTAATTCTTCTGATAAAAAGCGGTCTGCTGTAGCTGGCTGAATTACATCGATTTTAAATGACTGAATATCTGCGCTGCGATTTGCTGTGGCTGTAATAGCGGCTTCGTCTGTAGAGGTTGTTAATTTATTGTTAAATGGATTTTCGTAAGAATATAGATTTTTAGTACTGTCGCGCAGAGAAGTTAGCTGTGTGTTTACTTCGCGCCAGGCAGTTTGCTGTGACTTATACTCATCGAGTTGATTCTGTTCCCTTGTTAACGGAATCCGCTCGATTTGCATAAGTTTTTCCACAGTATCATTTGTATTATATGTATCTGTGACGCCTGGTATTGATAATCCGGCCATAATCTAACTGTCAGAAAACTTTTTAGTTCTTCAAACTTCTAAATCTTTGCATCAAATAAATTGCCCATAGCTTTACGAAGTCTGAGCTTTAACTTCTGAATGTCTTCCGACGGAATCTCCTTTAATACCTGATTGGTATTGGAATCAACTACGCGTACAACAACAGAGCCAAGTTCTTTGTTTACGTTGAACTGAAGTTTCCTTCCGTCCACCATTTCGTACATCTTCTGGAGCTGCTGTGAATCTTCCTTTATCTGGGCAAGATTCTGCTCGATGTTTTGTGCAACCTGTGCTCCATTTGGAGTGATAGGTTCCACAGTCTGTTTTACCACATTGCTTTGAGACATTGTGACAGCAGACGAGTAGAGAGACTGGCCATCCATTGCCGTATGAACCATAGCATTTGAAGTTATAGTATTCATTGGCTCTCCTCCTTGTATTGCACAAACCCAACTTTATTGAATTTGTTTCATCCTTGAAAAATAATCAGAAGGGGGGCGCACCCCTTCTAATTATATCCGCGTCAAAAAAATGACATCCAGTTATTTCTTTGACGCTTGAATCTACTGCAAAAGTGCAAGTACAGTCTGTGACTGTGAGTTTGCCTGTGCGAGCATTGCTGTTCCAGCCTGTGTGAGAATGCTGTTCTTTGTGAATTCAACCATCTCTGAAGCCATATCTGTATCACGGATACGAGATTCAGAAGCCTGGGTGTTTTCAGCAGCAACGTTAACGCCCTTAGCAGCCAATTCGAATCTGTTCTGATAAGCACCAAGGTCTGCGCGCTGTTTGTTGACAACTTTCAAAGCTTCATCAACAGTTCCCAAAACCATGTTTGCCTGTTCAGGATCAGAAATTGCAATCTGTTCTTCGCCACCCTGAGCGCCCTTAAGGCCAAGAGCCTGAGCAGTCATAGTGCCGATAAATACTCTGGTGTTCTGGTCCATATTTGCACCAACCTGGAACTGCATAGTGCTAGGTCCTTCAAGTGCAAAACGTCCAGTGAGCATATTCATACCGTTGAACTGAGCTACGCTTGCAATGCGGTCAACTTCAGCAACGAGCTGTGATACTTCAACCTGAATCTGCATGCGATCTTCATCGCTGTAGATACCGTTAGCAGACTGTACGGCAAGTTCACGAACACGCTGAAGAATGTCTGTTGTTTCACCAAGATAACCTTCTGTTGTCTGAATGAAAGAAACAGCATTAGTGATGTTCTTACTAGCCTGGTTAAGTCCGCGGATTTGGCTGCGCATCTTTTCTGATACAGCAAGTCCTGATGCATCGTCTCCGGCGCGATTGATGCGTTCACCAGATG
>CAMNDY010000080.1 GCA_946535985.1 uncultured Treponema sp.
GCTGAGTTTGGTTTCTTAGGTGTCTGAGTCATTACACGTGTACAAACGCCACGTTTCTGTGGGCAGGAATCAAGCGCGGGAGACTTGGTTCTGTTAGCCACAGACTTACGACCCTGACGGATTAATTGATTAATTGTAGGCATCGCCTATTCTCCTATTTTATATTCCGGTCAGCACCCCGGAAGAATTTGCATAGAAAATCCCTATTTTTGATATAGGGATTACTATAATAGTGAATATTTTAAATGAATTCAATAGGGTATAGTATGAATTTATGAGGAAAAATGGCTGTCACTCCCGCGGGAATTGCCGCTCCGTGCCAGCCATTTTATTTTTTTTCAAAAAACTATCTCTCAAACACATCACTGAGTTCTATATGACCATCGGAAAAATGAGCTGCAACTACATAACAGGAGCCTTTTTCTATATCGTTCATAGGCACAGAATATCTGCGTTCTTTTTGATCTGAAAAACTGTAATAAAGATCGCCTATTGAGCGTTTAAAAGACAGCCATTCTTGAGAAGACCAGTCTTTACATTGCTCGTAAGGTATATTTGTTACCAGCGTATGCATATAAACAGGAGCATCGGAGCTTACAAAAACATAATCTTTTGCATTACCATTTTGCCTGAGCCAGTCGAATTCACCAGTCCCAGGAGTTCCATTATAAAAAATTACACTGTTCATAATTCTACCATAACCACCATTTTCTGCTGCTGCCATCTTTACAAAGCAATTATCATAGGAAGAATCGCCTATCTTTTCATATGCTGTATACTGTTTATACGGATTTTTAGGAATAAGAGAAGCATTGTCTATTGAAATATGAACCGAAATGAAATCATTAACGCCCACTTCTTCTAATTTTGTTTTAAAAGAATCAATAGTATAACCCTGGGGCTTGAAAAAATCATTTACTATAACTGTGTATTTATAATTAGAGCTATTTGCATTCTGTATTTTTTCTATAACCTCATCCGGAATTTTGGCTGTAATCAATTGAGAGATAAAAGCATCTGCTTGATCTTCATTATAGAAGGATTTATAAAACTTTAACTTAGGCTCTGAAATACAATCCTCTGGAATTCCAAAGGACTTAATAAAATCTTTAATAGAATCTACTCTTTCCTGGGTATAATCGTCTCTATATAGATATATTTCATTATCAAGAATATTCTGCCTTTGATTCTCAACAGAAATTGATGAAGTCAACCAATTACAGTTAGAACCGCTTGTATTGAGCTTATAGAATTCTACACTTGGATATTGACAACCCCCATACAAATTTTCAATATCTAAGGACATAATTAATTCACCATTACTTTGTCGAGTAATAAATGTAAAATGATTTATATAATTTATATCCCCTTGCGGATTATGTGAACCAGTAGCTATATTTCCTGCATTATCTTCTATCTGGTAATCAAAGGTATAAAAGGTGCCCATAAGCGGCATAACCTCGTATACCGAAATCCGAAATGCATAATTGGTAGATTCATTGGCAATATAAGTTTTTATTACTTTACCAGATAAATCTTTTATCGTCAGGCTTCCTTGCTTTGGACCAGATATCTCATCGCGGATTATATAACATAACTTTCCTTCATACTCCTTATTATAATAATGCCAATCATATAAATCAAACTCTGGTGCCACTATGTCATGATTAACCAAATCTGCTGAGGGAAGCCAGGGTAAAGTATATGACTGTGAAGATTGTTGTCTATTACCAACAAATCCATATATAGATATACCGTGATAAGTAGGATTAGAAGGCTCCTTTAACTCTTTTACAGCATAACGTCCAACCATTGTGTGATTTTCTTTATTCCAGGTATATACTTTAGAAGAATCTGTAAGCAGATAATCGTAATATTGATCATTTTGTAGACTTAAAACCATGTCTACATAATTTGGATCCTGACTGTCTACAATTTGAGCACCTGTAATTATTATTTTTTCCGGCATCACATAAGTGCTATCATAATCAGCAGATGTCAACTCAAAATCACTTATCATTTCACCAGAAAGGTAATAATCACCTGGAATTACATAATAAGTATACGATGGCAGAAGATTCATATAACCAGAAGCAGAAGTTATAGAAAAGTTTCCTGCATTATCTTTCCGAACAAGATGACACTTATGATAAAGGCTTTTATGAGTATCAGAATCATAAAGCTCTACCTGAACTTTACTATCAAAGTATCTATACACAGGAAGAACATCGTCTTTATTCATAGTTGGGATTTTTACTTCTCTTTCTGCATAGTTTCCAAGAATATCTTTAACAATAATCTTAAATGAAAAATCAAAAAGGGAATCTACATTCAGTGTAATATCCCATTGATAATCATATTCATTTGGCTGAGGCGTAAAGGCTTCTTTACAATTATTGCCATTCTTGTCTATATATTCACATAATACAGTATAAGCATCTTGAGGAAAAACAACATCCATATATACTTGATTCGTAGTATCCTCAAGGGGCCCACAGATTGCTTCTACCATAGAAAAAGAAATAGTTTTTATATTTTGAGAATACGCTTCTGGAGCAAATGAAGACCAAGTCGAAGAATCAATACCATGTGTATTTGACAAGCTACCTCCAATACCTCCACCATTGTTGTTTATTACATCTTTTTTTATAGCATAATAAGTTTGAGCTTCCGAAGGGTTTTCGCAGGCATCTTTTACAGTAACAACAAGACGAACAGGTCCATTTTTCTGCTTTATCTGATGTTTTATACAAAATCGAGTTTGACCATTTTCAGTTACAAATTGAGCAGTTTCTGACAGAGCTGTATAAATCTGATTAGTTGCAACTTCATAAACAGTATCACCATACTGGGCATCATTTGTTAATAATTCATTTACTTCTACGCTTTTTACACCAGAATCTTCGTCATAATAACAACCATAGATATATACTGTATCACGAGTAAGATTTTGCATTACTTTTTGGGCGAATTCTTCTTCGGTAAAGCCTTGTTTCGAAGAAATATTTTCGTTAGTAAATTTTTGTGTAATTGTGTTTACAGTTTCCAGCGTCATTTCTTTTTGAGTAATAAAAAAATCAACACATTCAGGACTTACACTTTCTACCTGGGCCTGATAAGAAATTTTAAAGGAAGATTTTTCATCTTGGGCTAAATCAAGACAAAGCCCCTCTTTTTCTATAGAGATACCATCTGTTAAAGTTATACTTACTTCCATAACAGCCTGGCCTCTTTCTTTTAAAAAGGCCATAAGGCTTGGTGCAAGAGGGGTAATTGTGAGTGTTCTTTTATCCTGGCTTAACACTGGTGGCTCAAAAAAACTGGAAACAGAAACCTGACCACTGGTAAGTAAAATATTTTGATCATAAACAAAGTCGCAAGTCATTGGCATATTAAACAAAATATTAATTGGAGTATTTGCGTATTGGTTTTGTGTACTTGAAGAAGGAATATATGACTCAACAGCTGGTAAAGGCAAACACTTTGGAGTGATTAAAACATCATTGTTTTCTTGAGTAATAATAACACGAATTAAATAATTTCCAGTTTGATCATCTCTTGAAACTTCGGAGAATGAAACTATATTGGTTCGATCCTGGCTTTTATCTCTTGAGTGAGCCTCTAAACCTGCAAAATAATATTTTGATGTATCTAGTCCAAAGTTTACTTCCATTCCAAAGCCTACAGAGCTTTCAAGTTCTCCCTCTTTATCAAACTGTCCAATTCCTTCTGAACGAAGAAGAAAAGAAGACTTCACCTGATTTCCGAAACTGTCATTAATTCTGTATTTGTAAGGAGAGTTCTGTTCAATAGGAATTCCGTCTATATCTTTGATATTTGTAAAATCAATACTTACAGTTATATCAAGTTTTTTATTTGAATCGGGAGCAAGAATGTATTTGTCTTGAATTGGTGGAATATTTAAAATAGTATTGTTATTAGAAAAATATGGAGTTGAAAAATAATTTTCTTTTAAATCTTCTGTATCGGAATAAATTGACAAAGTTTGAAAATCTTTAAAAGTCAAAGGATCTACAGATTTGTTAAACTGAATTTTAATAATTTCATCCTGTTCAAACCCCTGAGGATTAAAAACTGGTGTTATACTTACAACCTTTGGAATAAGCACACAGTCAGGACGAATCATTATGTCATTTGAAGATTTTATAAGTTTAATCTGAACCTTATAAATGCCGTTATTCTTTTCAAGCTCTGTACTCTTATCTGTAAACTGAACATAGTCAGAAAGGTCTTTGGTTTCGTCAGTTTTACTTATGGCTTTCATACCTCGGTAAACATAATCCTTTGAATTAAGAGTAAACTGAACATCTATTGCATAACCCTCTTTACAATCCTTTTCTCCATCAGAAAGGAATTCTCCTGTATTTGGTACTGCTTTTAAAAGGATATGACTCGTTATAGAGTTGTTATAATCGATTGCGTTCTGTATTTCTTTTGCTACTTCCTTTGAATTTAAAAAATTATCACAGGCTGAAAATACTATACAAAATAACGCCCCCCCCAGTATAGTAATAAGGCATTTTTTCAGGTTATTCAGTTTCATAGAAACTCCTTAGTATTAATGAATCAACTCAATTTTTAATTATATTTGAGAAATGTTGAATTGTAAACAAAGAAAAATTGTGGAGTTCTATACGCCCCTTCTTTCACCGGTATTTTTTATAAGCAGGCATTTGAAAAAAATGGTGGGAGGGAGTGGCTGCAGCCACTCCCTCCCACCATTTTTTTTCTATATGATACCGTCTAAAAAAAATTAGTGGTGGAACAAACGGATTCCGTTGAAGGCCATTACCATGTTGTAGCTGTCGGCGGATTGGATAACTAGGTCATCACGGACACTTCCACCTGGTTGGGCGATTACGGTTACGCCGGATTTGTGGGCGCGGTCGATGTTGTCGCCGAATGGGAAGAAGGCATCGGAACCAAGAGCTACGTTTGTATTTTTTGCGATCCAGGCGGCTTTTTCTTCGCGGGTGAATACAGCAGGCTTTACTTTGAAGATGTTCTGCCATTTACCTTCGGCAAGGACGTCCATATATTCTTCGCCGATGTATACGTCTATGGCGTTGTCGCGGTCGGCACGTTTGATGCCGTCTACAAACTGGAGGCCTAAAACCTGTGGGCTCTGGCGCAACCACCAGTTATCGGCTTTTTGTCCGGCTAAGCGGGTACAGTGAACACGGCTCTGCTGCCCTGCTCCAATACCAATTGCCTGACCGTCTTTTACAAAGCATACGCTGTTTGACTGTGTATATTTAAGAACGATGAGAGAGATGATAAGATTACGCTTGTCGTCTTCGCTCATGTTTTTATTTTTTGTTACAATATTTGAAAGAGCAGACTTTTCGTCAATTTTGAGGAAGTTATGGCCCTGTTCAAAGGTAACGCCGAATACCTGTTTGCGTTCAAGGTCGGCAGGAACATAATTTGGGTCAATCTGGATAACACAATAGTTTCCGTTTTTCTTTGCCTTAAGAATATCAAGAGCTGCGGCAGAATATGCAGGGGCAATTACACCATCAGAAACTTCTTTTTTAATAAGAAGGGCAGTTGCTTCGTCACACTCATCGCTGAGAGAAATGAAGTCTCCAAAGGAAGACATGCGGTCTGCACCACGGGCGCGGGCATAAGCACAAGCAAGAGGAGTAAGCTCTACATCATCTGTAAAATAAATCTGCTTTAAAGTATCCGAAAGTGGAAGTCCAACTGCGGCACCTGCAGGAGAAACATGCTTGAAGGAAGTTGCTGCAGGAAGACCTGTTGCTTCTTTAAGTTCTTTTACAAGCTGCCAGCCGTTGAGAGCATCGAGCAAATTGATATAGCCAGGGCGTCCGTTCAAAACAGTGATTGGCAAATCGCCGCTTTCCATAAAAACACGGGCTGGTTTCTGGTTAGGGTTACATCCGTATTTAAGTTCTAATTCTTTCATGATTCTATTTCCTCATCTTGATTATTATTTTCAGTATTTTGATTTTCTTCAGTGTCGTTTACAGTATCGCTTACAGTGCCTTCTGAAGTTTTGTCTTCATTTTCATCAGAAGTCTCTTCTGCCTCATCTTCGTATTTTACAGGATTTTCTACTTTATAGAAGATATCTGCCATAAAAGAAGAGATTGTATAAAAAACAAGGGATGGCCAGAAAAGCAGAGATGCAAGTCCTGCAAAAAGGTTTAGTTTAAAAAGGACTCCTGAAATGGCGAGCTCTGCGATTGTAAAAATTGTTACCCGCAAAGTCTGTTTGCCAAAGGTAAAAGCCAGGGCTACTGCATTACGAAGAATATTTGCAAAAGTATTTTTATAGCGGCCTATAATTGGATAAGTAAAAATATTGAATACAAGCACAACAAAACTGATTCCTATTGCAAGACAAACAAGAAGAATGCCCTGACTTGATCTTTCTAAAACCCACCAGATGTAAGCGGCAGCAGCTCCAAGAGTTATAATAGAAAGCAGGAACATTAAAAATCCCTGGAGGAAATTTTCTTTTATTCCTTTAATAAAAGATTTCCAGACATTAACATCTTCATCATTGTTCAGGATTTTCAGGGCAACATAAAAAACAGAACATGTTGCGGCACCTATTGTAATTACAGGTATACAAAAAAGCAGCCATAAAAGTCCAAGCAGCAAAAACTGACCAGATTTTTTAGGTGTCATGGGCTTGAAGATTTTTGAGTTCTGACTTTTACCTGTCTGATTGCTGTTCATATAGTTCTACTTATTTTTATTAAGGATTTTTTCTTCGTAACTGCCGCTTGCAATATCGATAAAGCGGACAAACAAAGAAACTTTATTATCTGCATTAAGAGAGTTCCAGAGTTTCTCTGTAAAGCTATCAATATCACCTTCGATAGAAACTTTTACAGGTTCTCCCTTAAAGCTTGGAAGAGGATTTCCGTCGCCTTCGTATGTGTGGATGTAGCGGCCCTCCCCTGCAAAGGGACTTTCGTAATCAAAAGTCTGACGGAGTGTACAGTCGCCGTTTCCATCATCACTTTTAAGGATAGAAAGTGTGTAGTTCAAAGCTCCATCAGTGATATCTATAATAGAAGAAATTCGTGGTGTCCAGTTTGGTCCATCATGTTCATATTTGCGGGAACGGAGAGACTGTTCAAAAGTAAGACCATTTTTAAGTCCTTCGTAAATTGTATCTGTCTGATCTCCGTTTGTTACGATTGTCTTTTTACCAAGTTGGCGTACTGCTGCATAAATAATCAGGCTTGGGTCACCGGCAATGAGAGATTCGTCAAAGGCTTTTGTGCGGACAACTTCTGTTCCATTTTCATTGTCTGTTACAAAAATGCGGTTACGGCTTCCGGCACTGCGGCCCATTGTCCAATAAGCGGCAACAGCCTTTTTTCCATCTTCTGTACGGCCAATTACAATTCCACGGCCAGGATAAGAAACACGAGCAGCTTCTTCGAATAAGTTGATTTTTGACATATTATAAATCCTTTTTTGAAGTGGTTTCGGCAGGCTCAACCACCACAGAATTATGTAATTCTTCTATTATATTCATTACTGTATCTACAGTTACCTGTTTTGGATCCGGATGATCGGCAGGAACTGTTTCTAAAATCTTATTGCGGAAAGGTTTACATTCAATCATCTTTCCGGCTGTAAGGGTTATAACATCCGGAGTTACTAAATCCATTACCATATTTTCTGGATCTTCGGGATTAAAGCGTAAAACATTTCCGTTGATTGAAACCGGAAGCAGTAAATCAAAAAGACGAAGATAAGAGTCAATTTCGCGCAGTCCTCTTTTTGTTTCCGGTTTACCAGGACGATAGCGGGTGCCACTTGGGAATACCATAATAATCTGTCCTCGTTTTTTACAACCATCCATAGCGCGCATTGCAGCAAAATTGATTTTACGAGCTCTCTGCTGTTCTACTTCTTTATCTTCTTCGGAAGCATCTGATTCAAGAATGGCATTAAGGCTGCGGGTTGGATAAATTACAACACGAGTAAAACTTTCGGTAAGGGCTCGAACAATTGGATTTGCTTCGTTGAGCTTCATTCCTGCAATGGCAACAAGGCGTTTTGAAAAATCACTTGCCCATTCTTCTCCGTAGTTTTCAAGAAGATGAATAAGACATGGTAAATCCATATTAGAATAATGATCCATCATAAGAACGCCGGATTTTCCACCATTTACGATGGCATCATAAAATTCTTTGAAGTATTCAACATTATTAATATGGGATTGTGGAAGAACATTATCCTTTGTTATCAAAGTAAGATATTTTCTGGTTTCGGGATTTGCTTCTTCGTAAATTTCGGTTTCATCAATTTTAGCAGCGGCCTTTGAGACTTTTGCAAAATCAGCAAGATAGCCTCCGTAAAGCTCTTTTAAAGTTTTGCACATAGACGTTCCTCAGAAACATTTTGATTAATTGTAGAGTGATTATAAACCATATTTTTATATTTGAATAGATGTTAGAGGGCTTTTCACTTGACACTTTTACATTTTTTGTCATACTGTATCTTATATTAAAAATATCGAGGTTTTTATGAATATTTTCAAAAAGATTTACTGCCGTATATTTCAGGGATGTTTTCATCTTGCTATTCCAATTTTGCCCTACAGAGATCCAAAAATTCTTAATTATATAGAAGAATTACCACCGGAATTTGCTTCAAAAGGAATAAAAAAGGTTCTGCTTGTTACTGATCCGGTAATCAGAAGTTTAACTGGTAAGCTTGAAACTCTGCTGCCACAAAATGGTATTGAATGCATTGTTTATGATAAGACTAATGCAAATCCTACTGTTTCGAATGTTGATGAAGCTCTGGCTCTTTATAAAAATGAAAATTGTCAGGCTCTTATTGGATTTGGTGGAGGTTCTTCCATTGACTGTGCAAAGGCTGTGGGAGCACGTATTGCATGTCCGCGAAAATCTCTTGCAAAAATGAAGGGCATTCTTAAAATCGGACGCCGCATTCCTCTTCTGGCTGCAATTCCTACTACTGCGGGAACTGGTAGTGAAACAACAGTAACGACTGTAATTACTGATGACAAAACTCATTATAAATATCCTATCAGCGATTTTCCGCTTATTCCAAAAATTGCGGTGCTTGATCCAAGTGTGACCTTTACTTTGCCGCCAAGTCTTACTGCAACAACTGGAATGGATGCTATGACTCATGCGGTTGAAGCATTTATAGGTGGTTCTACAACTAAGAAAACCCGCGAATATGCAATCAAGGCTGTGCAGCTTATTATTGCAAATATTGAAAAAGCCTATAACAACGGACAGGATGAAGGGGCACGCAGAAACATGTTAGTTGCATCTAACCTTGCAGGAGGAGCTTTCTCGCGTTCTTATGTTGGATATGTTCATGCGGTTGCCCATTCCTTAGGCGGGGCTTACAACATTCCTCATGGACTTGCTAATTCTGTATTGCTTCCTATTGTCCTTAAACGATATGGAAGTAAAGCCTGGAAAAAACTTAAGATACTTGCAGTAGCGGGCGGTCTTGCAAATCAGGAGGATTCTGAAAAGGTTGCAGCTGAAAAATTTATTGATAAGATTTTAAGGCTCAACAAAGCAATGAATATTCCTACTACTCTTAAAGGAATTAAAACAGAAGATATTCCGGAGCTTGCAAGACGAGCAGACAAGGAAGCTAATCCGCTCTACCCTGTTCCTGTTTTATGGAATGCAAAAGAACTGGAACAATTTTATTATGATGTACGAGAGGAAGAATAATGACACAGACAGAAATACAGGAAATTTTAAAAAAGCAGAAGGATTATTTTGAAACAGGGGCAACCCTTCCTATAAAGGCCAGAATTGAGGCTTTGAAAAAGATACATGCATACATAAAGGCACACGAAAAAGAAATTACAGATGCCTTGACTGCGGACCTTGGAAAAAGTGCTCTCGAAGGATTTATGTGCGAAGCAGGACTTGTTCTTGGTGAGATTTCTTACATGCTCAAGAATATCCGTAAGTTTGCACGTGATGAAGACCGCGCAACTCCAATTACAAATTTTGCAGCAAAGAGTTTTGTAAAAAAATCTCCACGTGGTGCTGTTTTAATTATGAGTCCGTGGAATTATCCTTTTTTGCTTACAATGGATCCGCTTGTAGATGCTCTGGCTGCAGGAAATACTGTTGTTGTAAAACCTAGTGCATATTCTGCAAATACAAGCCGGGTGATTGCAGATCTTATAAAGAACTGTTTTGCCCCGGAATATGTTGCTGTTGTAACAGGCGGACGTGCAGAGAACCAGTGTCTGCTTGAACAGAAATTTGATTACATTTTCTTTACTGGAAGTCAGGCAGTTGGGCGAGAAGTTTTGCGTAAGGCTGCAGAAAATCTTATTCCTGTTACACTTGAGCTTGGAGGAAAGTCTCCTTGCATTGTTGACAAAAGTGCAAACCTTAAGCTTGCCGCTACAAGAATTGTATGGGGTAAGTTTTTGAACTGCGGACAGACTTGTGTTGCGCCAGATTATATTTTGTGTCATGAATCGGTAAAGGATAAGCTGGTTGAAGAGCTGAAAAAACAGATTACCCTACAGTTTGGAAATGATCCATTGAATAATCCAACATACGGAAAAATTATAAATCAGAAGCATTTTGAAAGATTGTGCAATCTGATTGTTAAGAGTAAGCTTGTTTGTGGTGGAAAGTCTGATGCGGCCAAACTTAAGATTGAGCCGACTGTTATGACCAACGTTACCTGGGATGATGCTGTAATGGGACAGGAAATTTTTGGACCTGTACTGCCAATCCTTACTTACAAAACTGATGAAGAAATGATGAATATTGTAAATAGTCGCAGCAAACCTCTGGCACTTTATCTTTTTACAAGTAACAAAAAGCTTGAAAAAACAGTACTTTCACGCTGTCAATTTGGAGGCGGCTGTATAAATGATACAATTGTTCACCTTGCCACAAACAACATGGGCTTTGGCGGCGTTGGCGAAAGCGGCATGGGTGCCTACCACGGCAAGGTTGGTTTTGACAC
>CAMNDY010000081.1 GCA_946535985.1 uncultured Treponema sp.
GTAAATAAAGAGGTAATTATGGAAAACAAATCAAACCCAAAAGCTTTAATCCCAATTGGTGTATTCCTTGTTCTTTATCTTGGACTTGGAATTGTTTTTGAATACGTTCTTAAAATCCCTATGGGTTTTTATAATATCCCGATTGTTGTTGTATTTTTGATTGCACTTTGTGTGGCTTGCTTTCAGAATAAAAGTCTTTCCTTTGATAAAAAACTCGAACTCATGGGCAAAGGCATTGGCGATAAAAACATCATAACAATGATTCTTATCTTCCTTGTTGCAGGAATGTTTGTTGGTGTTGTTGGCCGTTCTTCTGCTTCGAGTGTTGCATACTTTATGCTTTCTATTATTCCTGTCCAGTTTGCCGCTGCAGTTTTGTTTGTAGTTTCCTGCTTTGTTTCTATTGCCATGGGAACTTCGGTTGGAACTATTACTCTTGTAACTCCAATTGCAGTTGCAGTTGCTCAAACCTCAGGACTTGGTGTGGCCCTTTGTGTTGGTTCTGTAATGGGCGGTGCCATGTTTGGAGATAACCTTTCATTTATTTCTGATACAACGATTGCTGCCTGCAACGGTCAGGGCTGTCAGATGAAAGATAAGTTCAAGGAAAACTTCTGGATTGCTCTTCCTGCTGCAATTCTTACAGTTGTCCTGATTCTTATAATTTCTTCACGCTATGATGTAAGCGGTACAATCAAAAATGAATATAATCTTGTACAAATCCTTCCATATATTCTGGTACTTGTCTGCGGAATTATTGGTATGAATGTATTTATTGTATTGATTCTTGGAATTGTAACAGGTTCAATTATTATGCTTGCTACCGGTGCTTTTAAAGCTGTTGATTTACTTTCTAATATGGGGGCCGGAGTTACAGGTATGTTTGAAACTACTATGGTAGCAATTCTTGTTTCTGCTATCTGTGCACTTATTAATGAACACGGTGGTTTTGTTGCTTTGCTTAATGGTATTCAGAAAGTATTCAAGGGTAAGAAGGGTGGTCAGCTTGGAATGGGACTTCTTGTTGGAGCTATGGATATTGCTACTGCAAATAATACAGTTGCAATCGTTATGGCAAACCCTATTGCAAAGCAGATGTCTGATACCTATGGCATTTCAAACCGTAAAGCTGCATCTATTCTTGATACCTTCTCTTGTGTATTCCAGGGAGTTATTCCTTATGGTGCTCAGATGCTTGTAGCTATTAGTGCAGCACAATCGCTTGGAGCAGGTGTTTCTGCTTTTGATATAATGCCTTTCCTTTTGTATCCATACCTCCTGCTTGTCAGCAGTTTGATTTTTATCTTTGTCATTCCAGAGAAAGAAACTTCTGCCCCTAAGAATCAATCTGCGGTCCCTGAGAAAGAAACTGCGGTCCCTGAGCCTGTCGAAGGGCCATTATCAAAGGACTAACTTATGACCGAAAGCTTTGATTCCTGGACGGACTATGATAACTGGCTGGTCCAGAATTATGACAATAACTCAATATATAAAGTAGAGGAAGTCGATGGTAAGATTCAGATTGAATATTGTGCCAAAGCCGACTTTCCTTCTATCAGGGATAAAGACTATAAAAAGCCTGAACGTAGAGTTTAAAAAAAAAGTTATTGCTTAATACATTAAGATTTTCTTCTTGTTTTATGACAAGTTTATTATTATATTTAAACTAAGAGGTAAAAACATGTCAGACTGTACACACGACTGCGGTTCTTGTAGACAGGATTGTTCTAAAAGAGATTTTCAGGTTGCCCCACATAAGGATAGCAAGATAAAAAAGGTAATAGGAATTGTAAGCGGAAAGGGCGGTGTAGGTAAGTCGCTTGTTACAAGTCTTCTTGCTGCCCGTATAAATAAAGATGGATTTAAAACTGCAATTCTTGATGCAGATATTACAGGTCCTTCTATTCCGGAAAGCTTTGGCGTTGGAGATGAACGCGCTCAGGCAGTTGAAGGTCAGGAAGCCCTTAACCCTGTTATAACCGAAAGTGGTATACAGCTTATGTCAATGAACTTTTTACTCCAGAACGAAAATGATCCGGTAATCTGGAGAGGCCCTGTTATTGCGGGTGCAGTAAAGCAATTCTGGACAGACGTCATCTGGAAGGATGTTGACTTTATGTTTGTTGATATGCCTCCAGGAACAGGCGACGTTCCTCTTACAGTTTTCCAGTCGCTTCCTGTTGATGGAATTATTGTAGTAAGTTCTCCTCAGCAGCTTGTTCGTGTAATTGTAGAAAAAGCCGTAAATATGGCAAATATGATGAATATTCCTATTCTTGGCATTGTAGAAAACATGAGTTATGTAAAATGCCCTGACTGCGGAAAAGAAATCACAATTTTTGGAAAAAGCAATATTGACGAAATTGCCAAGACCTTTAATATTCCTGTTCTGGCCCGCATTCCAATTCAGGAAGAAACAAGCCGTGCTGTAGATGCAGGTGATATTGAAAGCCTTGATATTCCAGAACTTAATGATGCTGCAAAGACTGTGGAAAAGCTTCTGGCATAAAAAAATCCGGTAAAATCTTCGGGTAATAAAACGTTTTGACATTTTTTGAAATTCTGTTATAATAAAAAAAAGTCGGACGAGAAATAAAAAAAAGTTTTTTAAGTTCAATTTACCCGAATAAATTACTCGAAGTAACAATAAAAAATAATTATTTATTCCTCTGTGACTCATTTTTTAGATGGAAAAATTCTTTTTGAATCTTTTCCATCGACTTATTTTAAAATGGAGGTTTTTTATATGAAAAAAACTATTTTTGGTCGTGCAGGAATTGCCTTAATTGCAGCTTCTGCATTATTGTTGGGTGCCTGTAAAAAAGATGCAGAGGATATGGGTAAAATTGAGACTTATTCCCTTGAAGCTTTAAATATTACTGCAAAGGCTTATCCAGGCTTTAACTATATTGCGTGGGGGGAACTTCCTACAAAGGATACCACCTATAAAATTATCCGCGATGATGGTTTTGATGTAACTGCCGCTTTATCTTCTGTTAGCGATCCAAGTTTGGCCGGTGAGCATTTTTACATCGACACAGATATACAAGATGGAGTTACTTATACTTATACCTGCTATGTAATTCCAAATGGCAGTGAAGTTGAGTCTAGCGGCTATACTTATGCTATTGCCTTAAAAGGAAAAACAAAATCAGCAAGTGCAAAAGCAATCAAACCTAATTTCTATAATGATAAAGGCGAGTTAGTATATGCTCTTGATTTGCCTGCTTATGAAAAAGATGGAAATAAGAATTATATACTCAATGAAAAAAATCTTTATCTTAAGCTTAATGCTGATGGACAGCTTTGCGTAACATTCCCTACAAAAGCATACCTTAACTATAGCTTTGATCTTGTTAATGAAAATGCTTTGGATGTATTCGGAAGAGTTAGTGCCCCTGCTGTTAATACTCTTGATTCTGATTCTGTTGATGGAGTTAAGAATTTCTACAAGATGGACGGAACTTACAAATGGAATACTAATGTAACTTCTGCCGGTGTATACAAGGTTATTGTTGCTGTTTCTGATTTTGCAGATGCTTACGAAACTTCTTATGTAACTTCTGAAGCAAGTGTAGAAATTGCACCTCTTGATGTTTTAAGTCCAACAAGCATTGTTACTGCTAACTATATTGATGCTGGAAAGACAATCAGAATTGTATGGAAAGCTGCAAAAAAATCAAACGAAGAAAAATGGGCAGCAGAAAACTACAAGGTATACTATTTGAATAATTACCGCTATACAGATACTCAGGCAGAAATTAAGGCAGATACACAAGCCGGCGAAACAGTTTACTATGTAGAATTCCCTGTTACAGACAATACAAGAAGTTATGATTTCTATGTTGTTTTGTCTGATAATGGCAAGGTAGAAGATAATACATCAAGTCCAAAAACTGTTTCTGTTACTGCTTATGGTAAGCTTGGTTATGCAGACAGTGCAAATGCAAGTGAAGTTACTGCAAATTTTGCCGAATTGGATAATGATGCTCTTACTAACGATGCTTATATCAGCTTCACAAATGTTCCTGAAGCAGTTTCTGTTTCTTCAATTAAATATAAGATTGTAGAAAAGAACACAAATACAGACACCTATAAATGGACTGTAGATGCCTTGCTGCTCGATTCAGAACTTAAAGAAGCTGTTGTCGTTCCTGTTGATTATACAAACTATCTTGCAACAGTTAAGAATGTTGCTATTGATGCTAAGGTTATATTCCTTTACACCTTAAAAGAAGCTGGTAAAGAAGACCGCTTTGGCATTATTTCTACAGGCAGCTTGGATATAACAACTAATACCGTTATTAATACATATTCAAGCTTTACAAGTCCTGTAATTGGACCAACAGAGTTTTACTTTTCCTATACAGACGCTGAGCAAACAAAAGGTGCCTTTACAATTGTTGTAGACGGTAATGATGAGACTGAGGCTCTTAGTAACTATAATAATTATAGCTATGAAATTTATTATGCCCGCCTTGCTGAAACTTATTCTGTAAAAGATTTTGAAAGTATTACAACTGAATGGGTAAAAGTTCCGGTAACAATTGCCTGGAATGATGCTTCCCTTGATTTTGAAGGTACTTCTAATGAAGTTGCTTTCACAATTAATACTCCTGTATATGATAATTATCTTAAGAATGAAGATGGCAGCAAAGTTCTTGTCGGATATACTGCATCTTATGTCTTCAAATATGTTAAGACAAATAAGAATGCTCCGGCTGGTGCAAAAGGCGCTTCTACTGTAGCTTATTCAGCTGTACAAGATTTGGCTAAAGCAAACTAAGGATGCTTCAGGAATAATTTAATTCTTTTAGAAGGTGCTCGTGTAAAAGCGGGCGCCTTTTTTTATCTGGCAAAATCAAGGCCCTGCAGAATAGGAGCTGTCAGTTCATTTTGTTTCTTTAGATTATATTGATAGGCATCTTTCTGGGCGTTATAAATATTTCCTTTCATAAAGCGAATTAAAGGATCAAATTCCAAAAGAGAGAAGGTCCAGAAATCGAAAGTACAGATTGAGTAAACACTAACGGCAATTATTGAACCATTAAGTAAGAATGCGTTGAGAGCATCTTTGTAATTAGCTGCATAAAGCTGACCCAGACCCGGAATAAAAGAAAGGTAACCTGCAAGTTTTTGATTTTTTGGTTTAAAAGCCGCAAGCTTTTGAAAGCTTAAACTCATGGTCTGGACTTGTTCTTCCTTCCAGCCTTGTGGGAAAAGTTCTATTGCTTTTTCGTAGGTTTTTTGTGCATATTCAATTCTTCCGTTTATAACTGCATTTGCAATAGCAGCCGAGTAGGCACATACTTTTACCTTATCATTTATTTGCGGCAGATTCATATATGAAAAAATAAACAAATCATCCGATAAATATTGTTTTGAGTTCATATAAGACTTATAAAGATATTTTATATGCAAAAGACGCAGAGAAGTTGTAAGCTCCTGCCTGTTTATGTCCTCATTTTCTTCTTCAACAGTAATTATTGCCTTTTGAATAGTTTGGGCTGCCAGAGTCCAGCGTTCCTCTTTTTCGTAAATTGCAGCAAGAGTGCAAAAGCATTGTGGAAGAAATTCTCCCTGATAATAGTTTTGCATAAATATATATCTTTTAAACTCTGTTTCTGCCTCTTCTAAAGCCCCTGCTTCATAAAGTGTCTGCGCATAATTATATAAACTTTCATAAGGATCTGTCTGATTTTGAGCATTCAGAAAGCCATTTACAAAAAAGAGAAAAAATAAAGTGATTGCAAAAATCCTAATACTCTTTTTCATATAGTT
The DNA here is from genome assembly GCA_946535985.1 of uncultured Treponema sp. Classification (GTDB taxonomy): domain Bacteria; phylum Spirochaetota; class Spirochaetia; order Treponematales; family Treponemataceae; genus Treponema_D. Next base: position 5,782 of record CAMNDY010000081.1, read on the forward strand.
TATCAATTTCTTCACAAATACTGCGATATTGTGCCTGGTTATAACGTTTTGCACTTTGATAAGCCCCGTATATTTCTGCTATGTAAAGCACTAATCCACAGCTTCCAAATACATAAGGCTGCCAGCTTTTCCATTCTGTTTTAATGCCTGTCATAACAGTGCCTGTAACAAAAGAGCCTATCATAAGAAAAGAAGAAACAAAGGTCCCGAAAGAACCTGTATACCATTTGCCGCTGCCTGGAATAATTGTGGAAAGAAATAAAGCAAGTCCCGGACTTTTGATTTTGTAATCAAGACAAAGGGAATTTAATTTTTCGTAATCTACATTAGTTTTTGAAAGTCTTTCACATTTAATTTTTAGCCTGTCTATGTCGTTATGCAAGACTAACACAGAGGTATCTATGAGGTCTGTAAAAACTCGCGAAAAGTCTGCTTTATCCTCTTCAAATGAAGTTTCTAAAATGGAGAAATCAGAAGCATTACGGGTTTTAAAAACAAAACCTGCCTGTATAAAATTTATTGTTTCTTTTACAGGAGTTATTGCACTGTCATAAAAGTTTTGTCTGAGCCAGGTAATTCCATTTGTGTCCTTTTGTTTTTTATATATATTAGATAAAGTCAGCAAAGAAGACTGAAGGTCTTGGTTTTCCGGAAGTAGAGGGCTTTGAGTAAAAAGATATCTTTTATATTCGCCTTCTGCCTGAGATAAAAAGCCTTCCTCGTAAAGGGAGTCGGCAAAGCATTTTAAGACAGCAGGGGCATAAGGAGAAGGAAAGCCTGTGGCGCTAGTCTTGCTTTGCCCGTAAAGCCTTGTACTCAATAATATAATTAAAATATAAAATAATCGATTCTTCATTTTTTCTCCATTTACTTTTTAGTTCTTGTGTTTTCCAGGAACCGGATCATAATGCTTGCCGTTACTTAAAGTTTCATAAAGACCCCGGCTGTGTTCTGTATTTGTGCAGCGTTTAAGCCTTTCTATTCCCTGAAATAATCCAAAAAGTCCGTTTTGCGAAACTGCGTCCAGCATAAACTGTGAACAGGAAGGATAAAAGGGACAGTTTGACATATCCTGACTTGTAATGAATTTTTTGTAAAATTTAAAAGAAGCGCTTGCAAGAACAGATGGAATAGAAACTCTGTAAACTGTCTCTTCCGGACTATAAGGCTCCTGAATATTTTTGGAAAAAGATAAATCCTTTTTTGCAGCTTCAATTTTAGAAAGCTCAGAATGATCAATCAGATTTACAAAATCATTTTGCAAAAAGTTATTAAAGCTGATATTTGAAAGTTCAAGACTTGTAGTAATCATGGGTTTATCTTCATTATAAGAAATTGAAGTTATGGAAGTAGGGTATGAAAATCCGCCTGAGCTTTTAAAAGCAGAAAGCTTTGTATCTGTAACAAGAGTGCTTGAATTAACAAACATCTTGAGCCTTGTAAAATTTCCGTTTGAATCTGAATACACGAAAATTTTATCCAGAGGTTGCTCCTGCAGGTAATAACAATCCCATTGAGAAACAATAGAATCATCCTCTATCCAGCGGTTTGTCGGCTTAAAAAATGATTCTTCAAGTCCATAATCGTTTTTAAACCAGTTCAAAAAATCATTACAGGTTTGATTAAGAAAGGTTTCGTTTTCAGAAATATCAACGATTGTGTCAGAATCAATTAAATATGCTCCGTTTTGATTTACATACATTGTTTGCCTTGAAGGAGCTGTAATTTGAAAAATAAAAAAATAGGGATTTTTATTGTAAATGATTGTTCCCTTTAAGGTGTTTTGTGGTTCACCAGAATTCTCTTGTTCAAAATCTTCTTCTATGCGTAAAAAATCAAGCTTCAAGGAGTTGATGCTCCTGGAAGCCGAAAAAAGAGGGGTAAAAGTAAGAAATAAAACTGCACTTAAAAAAGGCAGTATATTTTTTTTATGGAACATAAATCGGAATTAACTGGAATCCATTTTTTAAAATATTACCGATGCTTTCTGTTGTACATGTTGTTGTTTCTGAAGTTGAGCTTGAACTGCAGGCTTCACTTGAAGAAGAGGCACAGGCATCGCTTGATGAGTCGCTGCAAGATTCTCCACATGACTCTCCACAAGATTCACCACAACCTTCTGCACAGCCTTCTGAAAGGTTTTGAGAAAGTGTCGAACAGCAGTTTGCAGATTCATTTGTAAGATAGTAAGCACCTACAACAATTCCAGCTGTAACAACTACACCCAGAACTACATAAGTAACAATGAGACCTGTTTTTTTATGTTTATTAACAGTTGGCTCATCTTTATAGTCATAATCAGGGGTTTGTTCTTCTTCAATTATTTCATCATCATCTGCAACAATAATACGCTGAGAAGTTGTTGTTTCAGAAGCGCCCATAGAAACTCTTGCTGCCGACGAAGGTAAGCCGCCTCCAAAACCAGAGAATGAATATGTTGCCGGCTGTGCAAATAAAGATGCAGAGAAACCGAATAATGCTAAAATAAGTGCAAAATGTTTAAATTTCATACTATTATTTTACCCCCTTTGGGCCTTTTTTTCAAGTTTGCTAACTTTCTAATATAAAACCATCAAAAAGCCGATAAGTAACTATGTTATTGAAAAAAAATCAAAAAATCATATTCTCTGTGCTGCTTTATCTTGCATCTTTGCAGGCTTTTACTTTTGCGCAGGAATCTTCTGAATCTCAGAAAATCCTTTATACTCCAAAACAAAATGCCATGCGCATAAAGGCAGATGATATAAGATTAAAAGAAGATAAAAACAAAGATGGGGAGCTTACAGGTTATCATCTTTATATCCGCAAAATCAAAGGGGTTGAGTCTGTTCTTCTTACCGAAACTACACGCGATCCCAACGGCAAGGCTGATAATTATGCCTACCGTGCACTTGAATATAATGCTATAAATGGGGACGAAATCCGTTATCTTGACGGGAAGCCGCTTGTTTCTGAAGGTGCAAAGTACAGTCTTATAGATTCAACTACAGAAAAAGTGAGCGGACTTGGGGAAGCCTTTCATATTTTTATTCCCTTAAAGCTTGCCTATGGATATGAATGGAGCCGGAATGCTGTTATAGAAATTGGGCGCGGAACATTTATAAATATCAGAACTTTTGAAAAGCCTTATGCCGATTATACCGGTGAATATATGGACAGTCCTTTTATGTTTAATCTGGAAACACGACGAAGGGCAAAACCAAATCCTCCGCCACCAGAGCCTCCTGCAGAAAAGGTCGTGCTTACAGATGATTATAATCCGGCCGCAAGTCAGAAGTTTGAAGAAATGTCTGATTTTATTGTTTATTCAAAGGGGCCTGAAACAATTGTAGATGATATTCTTGAAGTGCTTGAAGATATTGGCGACAAGGATAATCTTGATGTCGTATTTGCAATTGATGCAACAGGCAGCATGAAAAACGATATTGAAACCCTTAAAAAAGATTTGCTTCCGGCTCTACTTAAGGAATTTGAAAAAACTAAGGGTGCCCGTTTTGGCCTGCTTTTTTACCGTGACTATGGCGATAACTTTAACTATAAGGGGCTTCCTGTAAAATTCTTTGGCTTTACAGATAATCTTACTGCCTTTAATAAAAATCTGAACTCAATCCGCATAATTGGAAAAGAGGGGGGAGATATTCCTGAAGCAGTTTACGAAGCAATTTATTCTTCTACGGAATTCTATAACTGGCGATGGGGTGCAACAAGACGCATTATATTAATTGGAGACGCCGAACCTCATCCAAAGCCACGAGGACTTGGAAAATACTCTAAGGACTTTGTAATGGGTCTTGCTGAGTCTAAGGATATTAAAGTAAAGGCAATTCTTTTACCAAGCGACTAATCTGGTATTTTAGCCATTTCGATTTGTGCCAGCTTTTTATATGCTGCAGGCAACGAACCGGACGGTGCATTATTGTAAATATCAAGAATCTCATCTAATGCAGTGCGGGCTTTTTCATACTTCTTTCTTTTCATATAAAGATGAGCAAGCTCGTATTTTGCTTCGATATAAGTATTTGTATCATCACCGTAGCGGTCAATAGTAGTCAGATAATATACTTCTGCAGATTTATAGTCGGCATTGTCTAAACAACTCTGGCCTCTTTGTAAAAGCTGAGGAGCAGTTAAATCTTCAGGGATATCTTTTACTGTTCTGCAGGAAACTGCTGTAAATGCTGCAGCGCCTGTAAGTGCAATTGTGCAAATTAATAAAGTAATCTTTTTCATAATTAAATAATACAAAAAAAACAGTAGATAGGCAATTAAAAAATGATGTATAATGAGGTAATGAAAAATAAAGTTATTATTATTAGCCTTGTTACTTTCTTTGTCTGCCTCTTGTTTTCTGGATGTGCAAGTAATGGCAGCATAAAAGGTAATTCCCCAAAAGAATTAGAAAGTCAGCCCGCTCTTTTTGCAGACTGGAAATATAAAGGCTTTGGGCAGGAATATCCTCTTTGGGCAGAAGCTGTTGTTAAAAGAGATCTGGAAAGAGCAGCCGAATTACTTGGTCTTCCTTATCTGAGTGAAGAAGCTGTCGTTTATAGAACAGATCTTTATTATGGTGAAAATCTGGATCTTCTGCTTAAATATGAAAATCCCGAAGACCAGCAGTTGATTAAAGACACCTGGTGTTATATTGATCCTTATTATGAAGAATATGAAGATAGATATGTATATATAACCCTTCGACGGGCTCAAGAACCGCAGGGAATGGAGGAATAAAATGAAAGTTTTGGTAATTGGTGGTGCCGGATATATTGGCAGCCACGTTGTAAAAGAAATGATGAAGGCAGGACACAAAGTTACTGTATTTGATAATCTTTCGAGCGGATTGCGCTGCAATCTCTTTCCGCAGAATGATTTTATTTATGGAAATATTTTAATTCCTGCAGACCTTGATGCTGCTTTTTCACAGGGTTTTGATGCTTTTGTTCATCTTGCCGCTTTTAAAGCTGCCGGCGAAAGCATGTTCCTGCCTGAAAAATATAGTGTAAACAATATAACCGGTACATTAAATATCATGAATGCGGCTGTAAAATATAATTGTAAGAAAATGATTTTTTCTTCTTCGGCTGCAGTTTTTGGTGCTCCTGAATATCTTCCGATTGATGAAGAGCATCCAAAAAATCCGGAAAACTACTACGGCTTTACAAAGCTTGAAATTGAACGCTTTATGGGCTGGTACGATAAACTTAAAGGACTTCGTTATGCTG
>CAMNDY010000082.1 GCA_946535985.1 uncultured Treponema sp.
GACCAGTTTTTCCTTTATTTTATTCAGTCAGAAATTGCAGAAAAATTTGGTCATGCAAATCCTAAATACATTGCCGGAATGTCTGGCATTGAATTGTGCCGGAATGTACTCTCCAAAATTGGCACCAGCTCTAACTTCCCTCTTGATGCTAAAATACAACAAGGAAAAGAATTTTGGCTTGGCTGGGTCTTAGCATATTACCAGTGGTATTCGGGGTTAAAATTTTCTGACCTGCAGGAATACGGTCTTATTCCTTCCTCAATTCTTGCCCGCTACATTCTTCACGAAGCAGACATTTCTAAATTTGTCAGCACTGCAAATAAAATCATCCTGAAAAGCAAAGCAGCCTCACCCACCCGCCTTCAAAAAATCCGTAAAGCACAGGGCCTCACGCAAAAAGAACTTTCGGAGCTTAGCGGCGTATCGCTCCGTATGATTCAGCTTTACGAACAGCGTCAGAACGACATAAACCAGGCTTCGGGGCAGACTATAAATAATCTTGCCCGAGCCCTCTGCTGCAATTTTTATGAAATTATGGAAATTGAAATTAATGAATAACATCATCTTTCCAAAACCCAAAATAACTCAGAATAAATTTCATTTAGCAATTCAGTACTTAGTCGAGATTTTTTTTCTAATAGTGCTTCCTTATCTACAGTCGTAACTTGCGAACATAAGGCAACAGAATCTTTTGATAATTTTGTCAAACTCTTTTCAAGAAAAACATTTCCTTTAAAATCTGATAATCTGCAATTTGTTGTAATAGGAATTACAATAGTCGTATTTATTCCACTATCATTCAGCTTATTATTTTGGACAACAATACCCGGCCTTACAAAAGCTGGTGCACTGCCCCTTGGTTCCTGAAAATCAATCCACCATATTTCACCATTCATCATTTTTTAACATCTCCCGAATAGAAGCCAGGCTGGATGATCTTCTTTTTTGGGTTTCCTCGCTAATTAAATAACGATTATACTCTGCATCTGGAATCTTCTTTATTTTTTTTGTTTTTAATGAAGGTTTGTTTTGTGTAAAAGTTTCATTTTCAATAATTGAAGCTAAGCGTGACATTAATAAAATTTGTTCATTCAACTGTAATAGAGGCAAAAGATTAATTAATTCTGCCAAAAGATTATCATTGTTGTTTTTATCAGCAAAGGATGTTCCATAAATCGCTTTAGGAGATGATACATACATGTCTGAATAATTATAGTTATACTGCTCGTATGAATTGTTTTCGTTTTTCGATAATTTGTCTGAATTCAAAAAAACATCCGCAGAAACTTTATAAAGTTCACAAAGTTTTTTAATTATTTTAAGAGACGGCTCTGCATTACCCATTTCATATTTGTTGTACATTTGTCTTGAAATCTCAAGATATGACGCAACAGCACTTTGAGAATAATTATTTTCAATTCGTAAAGAACGAAGTATATCTTTCATGACTAAAGTATAAAACTGCTTTCGGATATTGTCAATGTTTTATTTACAATTTTTGTAAATTTACTATTGACACTCTTTATAATAATTTTTATTTTTTCTAATCTTTTTTTCATTTTTCGTGGTATAATGTATAGACTATATCTTTCAAGAAGATTTATAGCAGGGTTTTAGGGGCGGCTTAAGCCCCTAGGCGAGGGGGTGGTGAGCAACGAAGTGCGAACCAGGGGGAGACTTCCCCCTCACTATTTACGATTCCCTATTTTAGGAGTAAAAAATGCATATTTCATATAACGAGTTCCATATTTCCAAAAAAGTACGTGACCTTTGCTCTTTTGAAGAAGGACTTTTTGCTTCCAGCGGGAACGTTGTGTTTGCTAACATGAGGAACGTGCGCAATTTTCAGCTGCTTTATAATAATTATATTGATACGGTTACCGATGATGAAAATAAAAGAGTAAGCGCTGGACAGCTCAATGCAATGGGTTTGATTGATGAAATTCTTCATTATGTATGTATGCTTTACCACCGCAATAAGGTGCCCTCTTTTATGACAGACCTTATCGCGGAGCTTGATAAACAGTTTACCGCAAAAGAAATTGACGCCCTGCTGCTGGACTTTTTAAAGGAGTTCCCGCCGGTAGAAGTTTATAAGGAAAAATGCACTGCTGCAGACTATCTTGCCCGCACAGCCCTGGACCCGGCAACAAACAAGCCACGCTCCAACCGTGAACAGACCTTGGAAGAAATGATTCTGCTGCATCTTGCAAATGAAAATGCAGCCTTTAAACCTTTCCTTTTGCTTTTTGATGACACAACACTTGCAAAAAACAAACTCTACGGCAAAAGCTGGACAGCAATAAAAAAATATGCAAAGGGGCAGCCAGCATTCGGGCCTTTTGACCACGACCTTATAAATCTTCTTAAGGAACCTCAGGCTTTTGCGCCGGACAGTCTTAAGGGCCAGCTTGAATATATTCAGAAATACTGGAATGAATTCCTTGGCGAATGGCTCAAAAAAATCCTTGCCGGCATGGACACAATTTCAGAAGAAGAAAAAGCTGCCTGGCATGGCTTTGGTGGCGGAGACCTTCCGGATATGTCTGCTTACTCTTTTGAAAACCTCATGAATGAATATGAGCGCTACAGCCCGGACTCAGACTGGATGCCAAAGGTAATCCTTATTGCAAAAACAGTCCTTGTATGGCTGGATCAGCTTACAAAACAGTACGGCTACCCTATCACACGCCTGGACCAGATTCCCGACCCGGAACTTGATAAACTGCGCGACGAAGGTTTTACAGGACTCTGGCTCATAGGACTTTGGGAACGCTCAAAAGCAAGCCGCCGCATCAAGCAGATTTGCGGTAACCCCGAAGCAGCAGCCAGCGCCTACTCCCTTTATGACTATAACATTGCACAAAATATTGGTGGCTGGGACGCATTGGCAAACCTGCGACAGCGCCTCTGGCAGCGGGGAATCCGCTTAGCTTCCGACATGGTTCCAAACCACACAGGTATGGACGGAGACTGGGTAATCAACAGGCCGGATTTATTTATTCAGCGCCGCGACTGCCCTTTCCCGCACTATACTTTTAATGGAGAAAACCTTTCTCAGGATGGACGAGTTTCGCTTTACCTTGAAGATCACTACTACAGCAAAAACGACTGTGCCGTAGTTTTTAAGCGCGTAGACAATCAGACAGGCGACACCCGCTACATCTACCACGGAAACGACGGAACAGGTCTCCCTTGGAACGACACTGCCCAGATTGACTTCTTGAACCCGGAAGCCCGCGAAGCAGTTATGCAGGAAATTTTACACGTTGCACAAAACTTCCCTATTATCCGTTTTGATGCCGCAATGGTTCTTGCAAAAAAATCTATCCGCCGCTTGTGGTACCCGGAGCCTGGACACGGAGGAGACATTGCTACCCGAAGCGAAACAGGACTGAGCACCCAGCAATTCAACGACGCTATTCCAAATGAATTCTGGCGCGAGGTTGTAGACCGAGTTGCCCGTGAATGTCCTGACACCCTGCTCTTAGCCGAAGCCTTCTGGATGATGGAAGGATATTTTGTCCGCACTCTTGGTATGCACCGTGTTTATAACTCTGCCTTTATGAACATGCTCAAAAAAGAGGAAAATCAGAAATACAGGGAAACTGTAAAAAACACAATCACCTTCGATCCGCAGATTCTTAAACGCTACGTAAACTTTATGAACAATCCGGACGAAGAAACTGCAATTGCTCAGTTTGGCGACGGCGATAAATATTTTGGTGTCTGCACCCTCATGATTACAATGCCTGGTCTTCCTATGTTTGGTCACGGACAGATTGAAGGCTTTACAGAAAAATATGGTATGGAATACACCAAGGCCTACAAGGACGAAAAACCAAGCCAGTATCTGGTAGACCGTCACTGGCGAGAGATATTCCCGTTGATGAAAAAACGCTACCTCTTTAGCGGTGTAGAAAATTTCTTGTTTTATGATTTGTGGCAGGATGGAGTTGTAAACGAAAACGTATTTGCCTATTCAAACGGAGCAGGCCAGGAACGAGTGTTTGTTGTATATAACAACAAGTACGACCGCGCCTACGGCTGGATCAAGCAGTCTGACCCATACGCAGTAAAGACAGGAAATGGTGAAGAAACAAAACTCATCTCCCGCTCAATTTCTGAAGGCTTAAACTTAAACGGCGAAGACGACAAATACTGTATCTTCCGCGAAAACCGCAGTGGTCTCTGGTTTATCCGCAAGAGCAGCGAGATTTGCGAAAAGGGTCTTTTTGTCATGCTCAACGGTTTTGAGTACCAGGTATACATGGATGTACATCAGGTTACAGATGAAGCCGACCATCGCTATAAGATTTTGTGCGAACACTTAAACGGTGCCGGCTGTGAGGATATTGAGTCGGCATGGCAGGAAATTATTTTTGCAGATCTTTATGCCTCTATGGATGCTTATGTTAAGACTGTACTTCCACCTCTTGTTCAGGCCTTTACAGATAAAAAAGAATCAAAGGTAAGCGCGACTGAAATTAATAAAATCCTTAAACTTGCAGAAAAACAGGCAGTGGCTTTTGAAAACCAATGTGAAAAAATTGAAAAAGCTTCGGAAGGAACTTTCAAAGAAAAAGCTCTTCCTAAAGCAAAAAAATCAAAGGCAAAAGCTCAGACAAAAACAGCCGGAGAAAAAACACAGGCCTGCACTCTTACAAAAGACTGCCAGCAGATTCTCAAGCTTCTTGTTCAGGTTCACAATGCCAAGGCTCTTAAAAAGCCTGCCGACCTGCAAAAGGCAATTGCCGCTGCAAAAGAAGCCGCCCCACTTTTGAAGCTCATGGAATTGAATAATGAAAACCTTGAACTTCTTTTAATCTGTCGTGCCCTTTGCGGAAAGTATGCAGTTACGGGACTTGCAGATTTCTTAAACTTTGCAAGAAAGTTTAATCAGTTTATCGGTGCCTACACAGACTATGGAAAAAATCTTCGCGCAGAACTTACAAAACTCTTCCTGCTTTGTCGTGTAAGTGACACAAGTAAACTTGGAACTCCTGCAGGAGCAAGAGCAAGCGCCGCCAGAATTACAGAGCTTTTAGTTATAAGTAAATATCGCAGGCTTCTTAGCGGCGCAAACCTTTTTGATAAAGTCTGGTGGTTCAATAAAGAAATCTGTGATGACAGTTTGAATCTTGTAGAATTACTCATGCTTATGAATGCAAAGGCTTCGGCTACTGCTGATGTTTTGAAGCTTTTTAAAAATCTTCGTGCGGCAAAATTAAAGGCTGTTTATAAGTGTGAACAATTTGCCATGGCATATGCGCCCCTTCGACAGGCTCAGGGACCACGGACTGCTAAGGCATCCACTGCACAGAAGAAGAAATCTGAAACTAAAAAATCAGCAACAAAACAGCACAAAAAAGGGGAAAAAAGTAAAAAATCGGGCAAATAAAAAAAATTAACTTTTTTTGCTCTTTTTCTTGATAAAAATCCTTTTTAAGGGTTATAATATAAGTAATTATGAAAGTAGATAATATTGAGCTGAGCATGGATGACATTCAAAGCATCAAAGACGCGGTGAGGGAAAGGCGTCCTGTAAATTTTTATTGTTATACTCTCACTCTTGAACAGAAACAGCGCTTTCAAAATATCCTCAATGTGTTCCTCAAAGAATGTGATGAAGAATATTTATTTAACTGTCTTTCATATTGTCTTTTTGAACTTTTAGATAATGCAAGTAAAGCAAACGCCAAACGAATATACTTTAAGGAACAACACCTTAACATAAACGATGCCGGCGACTATGCCAGCGGAATGAAAAACTTTAAGTCAAATCTTTCTGACAACACACAACATTATAAAGACGAGCTGGAATCAGGAATGTTACAGGTTCACTTACAGCTTTCGGCAAACGATGTTATTTCTCTGGCCGTTTCTAATAACACAAAAATTACAGTTTCTGAGTATGCCCGTATTCAGGACAAAATTGCTAAAACGCTGACTTACGAAAATGTTGCAGATGCTTTTTCTGATATTGATCAGACAGAAGGATCCGGACTTGGAATTATCACAATTGTTATTATGCTGCGTAAACTGGGACTTACAATGGATTGCCTTAAGTTCAGCACTACAGATACAGAAACAGTTGCAACAATTGAAATTCCAAAAGATTCTCTTGTAGACGCAGAAGACTTAATAGAATTATAATTTCTAACCTCGAATTTCTAAAAAATCAAAAATCAATTAATTAAAAATATTCTGAATAAAATAGTACAAGCCTGTGCGGATTGCTATATGATTATGATCTGCACCCTGAACTTCGAACCACATGTGATTAATTCCATTTTTTACAAAAAGCTCGTGATAAGATTTTGGAAACTTACCTACTACACTATCCTGAGTACCACAGCAAATCATTACAAAATGAGGAATTGTATTTTCAAACTTTACCTGACTTTCCTGGAGAGAACCTTCATGAGCCATATATCCGTCTTTGCCAGGAACAAGGCCTGGGGCAGGAGCAATAGCACCAATGTAGCCGAACAGATCGGGACGGTTAAGACCTATATATAAAGATTCACGGCCACCCATTGAAAATCCGCAGACAGCTGTATTATCGCGGCCGGTAAGAACTGCATAGTGAGACTCGATATAGGGCATTAAATCGTTTACAAGTTCGTTTAAAAAATTATCATAAGGAAGAACTGCTTTAGGATCAAAGCCCGGCTTCTGGTTTGGATCATCAGTAGCATACATGTGACCAAATACAAAAATCATTTCTTTTGCTTTACCGTCGGCAGCAAGGTGAGCAGAAATCTGCTTGAACTTATTGTTATCATCCTGAATGATGCAGTTTTCATCTCCAAAAATTCCGTGCTGAAAATATACTACAGGATATTTTTTCTGGCCGTCATAACTTGCAGGAAGCAGAATGCTGAAAGGACGTTCCATGCGGCAGGTATTTGAATAATATGTTTTATGTTCAACTGTCCCATATTTTACATCTCTTCTTTCATTAAAAGCGGCAGCCGGTAACTGTCCTGACATTTCATTAGTGATTCCAAAATTTTCCATAGTGAGCTTCTCCTTAGTTTGCTTTTCGATAATTTCTTCCGGCGTTAATGCCTTAACTTTATTTCCAAATTGTCCCGATTCTTCTTTTTGCGTAAAGGGATTCTGGGCAGACTTCTTTTTACAGCCAGAAAAAAGCAGACAAGTTGTTAAAGCAAAGACAAAACTGGTAAGTAAAATTTTTCTTTTCATAGGGTTTCTCTATTTAATGTATTCGGCAATAGTTTTTTTAAGTTCTGCAGCATTTGCAACTACCGGACGATTCAAGCGGACAGGCCTTGTTGTTGCCGCAATTTCTTCCGGCAAAATCGGAGTTTCTCCTACAACAAGCCTGCAGTATCTTGAATTCAAGGCCGGATGATTTTGAGAAACAAGAATGAGTGCGCCATCTTCACCACCGGCTCCGAGTTCTGAGCTTTCTTTTGCAGCGGCATAAGCACTTGCAGTTCCAGGATCTGCAAAGATTCCGTATTTAATAAAGAGTTCTTTTGCAGCTTTTTCGCGGGCGCGCTCATTAACTTTTGCTGGGAAAACAAAGTTTCTTATCATCAAAGAATTGTTTCCAAAGAAAGTTTCCAGGCGTTCTATATTAGAAGGAACGATTGGATCTGCTCCGCCGCGTTTGTTCAGACTAACAAAAGAATCAAGAATCTGTGCATTACCGGCAGCGTCTACTCCAAGAGCAGGAGTTGCGGGTACATAAAATCCGTTTACAGGAAGTGCAAAACGCCAGCTGTAAAGACCGGCTGCAAGCATTCCATAATTTCCGGCTTCCATTGAATAAAAAATATCACCGTCTACCTTGTGCTTAATCTGTGCAAAGGCATAAGGAAAATGGAAAACCTGAGCCATAAGGCGGCAAACGTTTGTTGTATTTGCAAGAGTAAGATTATTTTTTGCAACAAAATCCTTATCTGCAAAAAGGCTTGCAATTGCAGCTTTTATTTCTTCTTCTGAACCTTCCATCTCGAGCGGAAGAATGTTTCCACCGTTCCAGATGTAATCTTCATGTTCAAGACCGCGTACACTACCCTGCTCATAAACCACTACTGCTTTTATATGTTTTTTTCCACGAAGAACTTTTGCCAAAAGAGTTCCAAGCTCGCCGTGTGTAAAATCAACAAAAACGGAATTTCCACCGTTGAGCTCGTGGGTAGTTTCAAGATAGGAACAAAGATAGCTTACGCCAAAATCTCTGTAGCAGCCTGTGTAGCCGTGATATAGTTCAAGGTTAAAAAGATTATCATCAAGCTGACTTATTACAGGCGAAAAAGGAAAGGCTTTTTCTGCAATTGTCTGACAAATAATAGGAGAAAATTCATTCTGCATAAAAGCCGAAGTTAAAGTTCCCGCTATTGAAGTAAAGGATGTATTTTCGTTTATGTAATATATCCAGCGGCGTAAATCTTCAAAAGCGTTTGCCGATGGAACAAAAACTCCGCCATCTTCCGGCAGACAATCCTTTACTGCGCGAGAAAAAGAAACTTCAAGCTTATCGTTGCGTGTACTTGTAAAAATCATCTAGTCTTCTATGCCTGGTATGTGCTTCTTAAGCTTTTCAAGAAAGAGTTCTCCGCTAACACCTTCGCGAAGGCATGCGAACATACAGTTATCGCCTGCTACGGTGCCGAGAACCTCGTTCATATTAAGATTATCCAGAGCATTACAAACAGTATTTGCATGCCCCGGAAAAGTTTTTATAACAACAATGTTTCCGCTAAAATCAATGCTCAAATAGCCACGCAGAAAATCCTGAACATAAATTGCTTCGTTCTCGCCGTTTTCATCGTCACCTGGAAGGGCGTACATATAGCCCTGTCGTCCGTCGGGAACCTTGCCTACTTTTAAAAGCTTAAGGTCTCGGCTGAGCGTTGCCTGGGTAACTTCATAACCTTCTTTTTCGAGCAGAGAGAGCAATTCATCCTGACTTTCGATTGTGTTATTTTTTATGAGATTTTTTATAGCCTTAAGTCGCGATTGTCGTTCTTTCATATGCCTTCCATGTAGTAGCGGAGAGTGTCGGAGCCACTATTTAATCAAAAGTCCTGCATAAGCTTTGAGGGCACCTTCCATCTGACCACTTAAAACAGTCTTGGCAAGCTTTTTACCAAGCTGAACGCCTTCCTGATCAAAAGAGTTAACATTCCATACAAAGCCCTGGAACATTACTTTATTTTCGTAGTGAGCAAGAAGAGCTCCAAGAGATTTTGGAGTAAGCTGATCTCCGTAAATAAGGCTTGATGGTCTGTTACCTGCAAAAGCCTTGTTTGGATTTTCGTCTTTTTTACCGCAGGCAAAAGCAACAATCTGTGCGGTTACGTTTGCAGCAAGCTTAACCTGACTTGTAGAATCTTCAATTACAACATCTTCACCTGTCTGATTCTGGCGGAAGGCAATAAACTGAAGAGGAACAATATCTGTTCCCTGATGGAGCAGCTGGTAGAAAGAATGCTGTCCGTTTGTTCCTGGTTCACCAAAAATTACAGGACCTGTAAGATAGTTCATTGGTTCTCCGTTGCGGTTTACTGATTTTCCGTTTGATTCCATATCAAGCTGCTGTAAGTGAGCCGGGAAACGTGCAAGTGCCTGGCTGTATGGAAGAATTGCTGTTGCAGGATAGCCCTGAACGTTGCGTTCGTAAACACCAATAAGGGCATCCATAAGAGCAGGGTTCTTTGTAATATCTTTATTCAAGGCAAGCTTATCTTCTTCGGCAGCACCATCAAGGAAGTCCTGGAATACCTTTGGTCCAAATGCAAGTGAGAGAACAGCTCCACCTACGCCGGAAGTTGAAGAATAGCGGCCTCCAATGTAGTCATCCATATAGAAAGCTGCCATGTAGTCCGGATTGTGAGCGAGCGGGCTTGTTTCAGAAGTAACTGCAATCATGTGTTTACTTGCGTCGCAGCCTGCTTTTTTGATGAAGTCTTTTACAAAAGATTCATTTGTAAGAGTTTCGAGTGTAGTTCCTGATTTTGAAACAAGAATAAAGATTGTCTTTGAAATATCAAGTGATTTTACAACGCTTGCAGCATCATCAGGGTCTACGTTAGAAATAAAATGAGCCTGCATTTTGAAAGTGTTGTTTTTCTTTGCCCAGTTTTCAAGAGCAATATACATAGCGCGTGGACCAAGGTCTGAACCACCAATACCAATCTGACAAACACTTGTATATTTTTCGCCTTTTTCGTTTACAAGCTTACCGGAATGAACGTCATTTGCAAAATCGGCAATGCGTTTTACTTCGTTTATATAAAATTCGCGCTTGTTTACGCCGTCTGCAATTACATCTTTTCCAAGCTGACCTCTTGTAAGCTGGTGCAAAACCATGCGCTTTTCGCCTGTATTGATTACTGCACCGTCCAGAAGCTCCTGATATTTTTCTACAAGCTGCTGTTCTTCTGCAAGTTCTGCGAGTGTTTTAAGAATCTGCTCATTTACCTGTTTTGCAGCATAATTATATGTAAGAGAAGCTCCCATAGGAATTGAATATTTAGCAATGCGGTCTGCTGCTGTTGGAGCGCTGAGCTCATCTGCAATGCTGACCATGCCTTTTAAAGACTGTAACTTTTTCCATGAAGAAAGGGTGTCTGCGTTTGACCATGTAACCATAGGTATACCTCAAATAATCAAAAAATAAACATCGGGAGAAAACCCGATAGAAGACATTATAGTGGATTGCGCGAGGTCGTACAATATGAAATCTGGAAATCAATTTTATCGCGTATTCTGGTATAAAAAATAGCTTCCGCCGAATTCTGTCTTGCAAAAACCGGCGGTTAACCGCCTAAACGCTGAATTGCCTTGGAACTATTTACGTTGCCGCTCGCGCGGCAGCAATTCAGAGTTTTTTTTGCAATCCATAATTCGGCTCGCGCTATTTTTTTAATACCTTTACATAGAAAAATTGATTTCCAGATTCTTATATGTAGTACATCCAGCCAGCGTTTTCTTTATT
>CAMNDY010000083.1 GCA_946535985.1 uncultured Treponema sp.
GAACCACTTTCAAAGGCACTTGATAGTGTAAATGCCCGCAAGAAGTATGTTATTTACGTTACTCCAAGCGGAAAGCAGCTCACTCAGAAAGTAGCACAAGATTTGAGTCACAAAGACGAGCTTGTTTTTATCTGTGGTCGTTACGAAGGTATAGACCAGAGAATTATTGATTCGTATGTTGACCTGGAGCTTTCAATCGGCGACTATGTAATGTCATCGGGCGAAGTTGCGGCAACAGTTGTAATTGATACTGTTTACCGTCTGGTAGATGGCGTTATTAATCACGAATCATTGGAAGAAGAAAGTTATTGTGACGGACTTTTGGAGTACCCGCAGTACACCCATCCCGAAGATTGGAAGGGAATGAAGGTTCCACCGGTTCTTTTGAGCGGGAATCATGAGGAGATCCGAAAGTGGCGGCTTAAAAAGCGGCTTGAAAAAACTCTTGCAAACAGACCAGATATGATTGTCACTGCAAGATTAACAGGCGAGCTATCTGAAGAAGCCGAAAAGATGATTGAGGAAATTACTTGCGTAAATGGAAAAAGCGTTAAAAAAAAGTCACGAAAGTGAGTTTTTTAGCTTTTACCTTGAAAACGCACAGAGCAAGCTATGCTTGCGACTTATTGTAGATTAAAAGGAGGTCCAAAAATGGATCTTATTAAAACTATCGAAGAAACACAGAAAAGACCTGGAGCTCAGGACTTCAATGTTGGAGACACTGTAAAAGTATTCTTCAAGATTATTGAAGGTAAAACAGAACGTATTCAGGTTTACGAAGGTGTTGTTCTTTGCAAGAAGAACGAAGGTGCACGCAAGACCTTTACAGTCCGCAAGATTTCTTACGGTGTAGGTGTAGAACGTGTATTCCCTTATAACAGCCCACGTATCCAGAAGGTAGAAGTTATTCGCCCTGGTAAAGTACGCCGCTCTAAGCTCTACTACCTCCGCGATAAGGTTGGTAAGGATGCTAAGGTTAAGACTTTGGTTGGTGCAAAAGTTACAGCTGCTATGCAGGAACGTAACGCCCGCGCTGCCGAAGCTGCCAAGGCCAAGGAAGCTGCTGCAAATGCCGCTCCAGCCGAAGGTGCTGAAACACCAGCAACAGAAGCATAATAACAAAGGTCGTCCATTAGGGCGGCCTTTTTGTTTTAACAAACATTGTCATTGTCGCGGTCCCTGAGATTGTCGAAGGGTGACCCGACAATCTCTTTTTAACAAAGATCCCCGGGTCAAGCCCGAGGATGACTTTTTTTTTATAATCCCTCCCTTCAAAAAAACTTGTTAAATCCCACCATCCATAATATAATTAATAAATAAAACCATATTAAAAAATGGAGGCTTGATTATGAATTCTCTTTTCAAATCACTTTACAAACGAGCAGGGGGGGGGTGTATTTAGTATAGTATTGCTTACCTTGTTATTAACTGGATGTCCAAAACCTACTGGTTCAAACAATGAGGGTGGTGACGAGCCAAAGAAAGAAACAGAATTAGATTTTGAAGTGCAAAAAGTCGGAATGGCTTATTGTATTATCAATTGGAACTGGTTGGAAGGGTATTATTTCCAATCTGCTATTCTAAGTACAACAGAAGATTTTTCTAGTGGTAATAGAAAAATAAATGATGGTTGGTTTTGGAATGAAGACGATTTACCATATAAAGTAAAAGAGTTAAAACCAGGAACTGATTATTATATAAAGTTAATAGGTTCAACCGCAAAAAATGAAGATTTAGATGTAAAATTAAGTTTTCACACAAGCGATAAAGGCCCTTTAGATAATCTTGAAATTAACTTTAATAAAGATTCAAAACGTGTAGAATTTTCATATGACTACGTAAGAGATGCTGCCAAGGTAAAATTTATCAAAGCTTATCGAAAGCTTCAAACAGATGTGGAGTGGACTTTAATAACTGAGGGGGAAGTTACTGAAAGTAAGGTCTGGGATGGTTTTGAAGATTATGAATATACTCCAAATGTAGAAAATTTATATAAAATAGAACTCTATGATGAAAATGGAAATAACCTCGGAGCAGATGTAACATCTGAGCTTTCTATAACACCAGAAGATGAAGATGATAACCTGGGTATAAAGGTTGTAAAACAGGGATATTCTTATCTGGATTTAATTTGGAATTATTCACTTTATGATTCTTATAAGATTACATATTCAACGGGAGTAAATTCAAAAGGAGAAAAGGCAGAAGATTCTGTAGAATATGTATGTAATAATTTGCCTGCAGATAAAGCTGTTCACTTCTATTTTCCAAAAGAATTATTCCGAACTAATTTTTCAACCAATGTAGTTTTTAATATTGAATGTTATAAGAGTGGTTCTTTAGAAAAAACTGTAAAACGAAACTTTAAAATTAATAAAACAGGCGATCCAGAAGATCTTAGTACAGAACTTGGTGACGATAAAATAACTTTGCGATGGAATTCTTATGATACGTCAAACGATGCAATTGCTAAAGTTTACCGACGTATTGATACTTCTGCTGATTATGAATTAATTGATACAAAAAAATACTTCTCTCGATCTAGTAGCGATGAATTTGAAGTTTATGAGGATAAAACATTTGTTGCCGGTACAATAAATTATTATAAGGTTGAACTGTATAATGGTTATAATAGTGAACCAGGAGAATTCTATGGTTCAACCGAAGTTTCCTGCGATGCAAGTTCAAAGTGTTCTATAACTTTTGATTTGGGAGATAAAAGAAATACGAATACTGATAAGGAGCGGTTTGTTTATAGTTATTTTGATAAAGATACAGATATTAGTACTTTCGATTCTACAGATACTGATTTTTATGTATTAATTGGTGACGATTATAAAGATCTTTATGAAGTTGATAACTATACCTGGTTAAAAGATGGTGTACCTTTTGATTTTAATACAACACTTTCTTCAAATATTGTGCTTACAAAAGTTTATAGACCAAAGAAACCTTCTGCTACAAAATTCCTTAGCGAAAGCGATAAAATTTATTTACGATGGAATAAAATGAGCGACTTTAGCTACAAGGTTGAATATGGTAAAAAAGATGGAACTCTTACAACTATAAATTGTGGCAAAGAAACTGGAGCTACTCTAAAAAATCTTGAAAATGGTCAAGATTACACAATCAACATTTATTCTGTAAGTGAAGATGGCATTGCTTCTTCAGCAGCTACTAAAGAAATAAAAACAGGAACTCCTCAGAATACAGAATGGCTTGTTATTATGTATATGGATGGAGATAACAACCTTAGCAATCCAATTTATCTTGATATGAATGAGGTTGAATATGGACTTTCAAAGTTTACAACAACTGACCATATCAGAGTAATTGCATTGTGGGATGGTTATGCAGGTGATAATAAAGATAATCCTGCTTCTTCATTATGGGGAAATAAAGAAACTCATATCTATGAACTTGGCCCAGATCCTCGTACACAAAGTTCTGCAGAAGATTTAACTCTTCTTGGTCTTGCAGATACAACTTTTGACTGGACTTTCTCTGCAGACTGGATTGAAAATGATGAAGTGGATATGAGCTCTAAAACAACTCTCCAAAATTATCTTGAATGGGTTAAGGCTCACTTCTCTGGAACAAAAACAATCCTTCAGTTCTCTAACCATGGTGCTGGTCCACGTTCTATTCTTCCAAATGATGACAGATATGGACGCCGTGCAATGTGTTGGGATGAAGGCTCTGGAGGCACAGGCTTCTTAAAGACAAAAGATGTTTCAGATGTATTGGCCGCTGTAGACTTGAAAAACGGAAATAAGATTGATTTGATTATAGAAGATGTTTGTCTTGGTTCTACAATTGAAGAAGCTTACCAGTATAAAGCTTATGCCCAGTACTTTATAGGTTCACCAAATACTGTTCCTGGCTTTGGTCTTGATTATGATATTTTCATTCCTTCAATGACATCTAATGCTTCTGTACTTAAAATTTCAAAAGATATTTTAAAATCTTATAAGGCATCGTATGCATTATCTAATGCTGCATGGAAGAAGATTCTTGACGACTATAATAGTCTTCCTGCATTCCAGGGTGCAAATGCTTTGAATGCAAAGGGCATTTCGTTGATATACGATGGAGCCTGTGGTTTGACTCTTGTTGATCTTTCAAAATTGGATGATGTAAGAACAAGTATCAATGACCTTACTTCTAAATTGTATCTGCTAAAAGAGAAAACTATATCAATAGGTGATGAAGATAATATTAATTTCCTTGATTTTATTCGTGATTATACAGTAACTCCGGGAAATCCTATTTATTATCAGGGTAGTTATACTTGGCTTTATGATATTGGTGCTATTGTAGATGCTATTAGTGAAATTTTCCATACTACAGAAATAACAGATCAGCTAAATCTTGGTACTCTTGATGAAACTATCCCTTATTTGCAAGGATATATAAACAGAATAGAAGCTGTTAAAATGGCCTTGTATCAGGCAATTCCTGCCAGCTGGCGAGATGGATATCAAAGACCTACATATGATACTTCTGCTTCTAAATATAGTACTACCAACACCTGGATTGGTACTAA
This sequence comes from uncultured Treponema sp., assembly GCA_946535985.1. GTDB lineage: Bacteria > Spirochaetota > Spirochaetia > Treponematales > Treponemataceae > Treponema_D. Next base: position 4,547 of record CAMNDY010000083.1, read on the forward strand.
TATAGATGGAAACTATTATGGTCTAAGTATTTGTGGAGGAACTCTTGAAGTTTCTCAAAGTGGACAGGACGTAACTTTTTTGAAGGGAAAATATCCAGACTTCTATGCAAGCGAACTCGCCTTTGGTACTCCAATGAGTTCTGGAACTGATACTACAAATTATTGGAATGAACTCCTCAAAATCTGGTTCCCGGCTGACTAATCCTGAATGGAGTTAGGTTATGAAAAAACTTATTGCGTTTTTTCTAGTGGCCTTTGTTTTTGGAGCTGCTCTCTTTGCAAAGGAGGGTAGTTCTAAAAAGACTGGTTTAGCTGTGCCGATTACAAATCATTCTTTTTTGAACGAAGAACATATTGGTTCTAAGATTACAATTACAGGTCTTTTAAGTGCAAAAGAGAATGTATTTGTGCTAAATGAAAATCCGGATTCACGGTCGCTTGTTACCTTTAACCTTAAGGTAAAAAAATGGGGACTAAAAAGAAAGCTTCGTAAGCTTGACGGACAAACTGTAACACTTACCGGGAAATTACTTGAAGCTCCATCTGTCTGGAGAAAAACAATGACAGTGCTTTTTATTGAATAGATTTAGATTGCCACGTCGCCTTCGGCTCCTGTCGCAGAGCTTACCGAGTTTGTTACACAAACTCGCGCAATGACGATCTTTTCTCTAGACCATCCCCCCGTTACTGTGTTAAACTTTTTGCATGGTACACGGGGGGATTTCTCTTTATACAGGGCAGCTTTCTCGACTGGGGATACCCAAACAGACTTTACGGGATGGTAGTCAGGTTCTTGTTCGCATAATTGCCGATAAGGGAGGCGGACGGTACGAAGGTTCTGTGGCAGGGGCTCGGGTTTCCATTACTTCAAAGCAGCCGCTTGCAACAGGAACGACTTTTACTACAAGTATCACTTCTAAAAACGGGCAGATTCTTCTTACGCCAAATCTTGGGGAACTTAATAACGTCAGCCAGCAGACTTTTGAGCTTGCGGTAATGCAAAATGAACAGCTCGCATCCTTTATTCAAAGCTTTGGGCTGCCTGCTGACGAAACAAGCTTTCATCTTATGCAGCAGATGAAACAGCTTGGAATGAAAATGGACTCCACGCTGCTTTCAAAAATCTACAATCTTTCTGTTAAATTCAAGGGTAAAGAAAAACGGGCGTCGGAACTTATTTCGATTCTTGCAAAAAAAGGAATTGATTTTTCTGAGGAAGATTTGCTGGCTCTTTTAGAAGAGCTTGATTCAAACCCGGACGAGCAGGGGGACCATAAAAAATCAGACTCACAGCAATACAAATTACTAAATAAAATAAACAGCATAAAAAATACCTGGCAGCTGCTTCCTTATGAAATCCTTTCGGCTATGGGGCCGCTTGCAAAAGGCTCTCTTGGATTTTTTATAGATGAAGCGGTTAACCTAAAACTTTTGAATCTTGAATGTAAGTGGCTAAGGAACAATCACAAATATCTTTTTAGTCTTGAGTATGAAAAGGGTCTCTGCCGTAATATTAAAATGAGCGGGGAAGGGCCGGACCTTTCAAAACTGGCAGCACTTCTTGACCAGAGACTTTTGGCCATGGGTAAAGAAATCTGCATTGAGCTTGTGGATGCAGAACTCATAGAAGGAACTGCCTGCGGCCAGGAAGAGTTTTTTGCTTTTGGAGGTGAAGTATGAAAGAAGTGCCACTTTCTAAACAAAAAGCAGTTGCTCTAAAATATCCTCAAGGCGCTCAGGCCCCCTTTGTAATTGCAAACGGAAAAGGTCTGCTTGCAAAAAGAATCCTGGAAGAAGCTCAGGCAAATGATATAAAAATAGAAGAAAATACTCCTCTTGTAGAATTTTTGTCAGAAGTAAAAGTCGGCAGTCTTGTTCCTCAAGAATCATGGGAAATCCTTGCACAAATTTTCAGCGTGATTTTAGCTGAGGAGGAAAGATGAACACTAAAATCACAGGCAACGCAGGAGAATCTAAAGCCGCAGATTATCTTATAGCCCAAGGATTTTCAATAATTGAGCGAAATTTCAGGACAAATGGCGGAGAAATTGATATAATAGCAGGTAAAGATAATGTTCTTGTATTTGTAGAGGTAAAAAGTCTGCCAAATGGTAGTCCTGAGCTTTTGCAAACTGAACTAAATCGCCGGAAATTGCAAAGAATTGTAAAAAGTTCTAAATGTTTTCTGTTAAAACATCGACAATATAGTAACAGTTATGTCAGATATGATGTAATTGTTATTGATATGCCAGGTTATCCTGATGTGTATCATATTGAAAATGCTTTTACGGAGCTTTTATGACAGCGGGTGGAATTTCAACGGCGACAACTACAATGGTTCTGGAAAAAACGGATGATAGCAGATTGTCACCACGTCTTCTGGAATTGAGGAAAAAAATTCATAGTGAGGAATATCTCGAAAGTGCCATTCAGCGTATTGCTATGGTAATCAGTAAAAAACTTGTCGAGAATCCTGAAGAATTGAAATTGCAGGAATAATATGGATAAGCGTCGCAACAGAAAGCGTTCAAACTGGAACGGACAAAAAAACAACCAGCAGAAAAATCAAAATCAGAATCAAAACCAGAATCAGAATTCTGACTCAAAACAAAAAAAAGTATTTCAGTTTAATCACACAATCTACGAGAACGAAGAATCAAAACGCGAACGCCAGAAGGCAATTCTTGAAATTAAAACTCGCGAAACTATCTGTGCAAAATGTGGCCAGCCAATCACTGAACTTGCAAGTTCTTTATGCGACAAAAAAACAGGAGCACCTATTCATTTTGATTGTGCCCTTAAAGAAGTTGAGGCCGGCGAAACTTTAGGCGAAAAAGAAAAAGTAGCATATATTGGTCAGGGACGCTTTGGCGTTCTTTATTATGAAAACCCGCGTGACCAGAGAAAATTTGTAATCAAAAAAATCATTGAATGGGAAGACCGCGAAAAAACGAGCGAGTGGCGCGATGAGCTTAGTGGTCTTTACAGCAAAGTAGAATAATCCCGAATGTATATTACAGTTCTTTGCCGCGTTGTAGATAACTACGGCGATATTGGCGTTGCATGGAGAATGTGCAGGCGCCTGAAAAAACTTAATCCGCAAAATACAATTTCTCTTATTGTTGATAATCTTCTTTCATTTAACCGTATTTGTGATGAAGTTGATAATGAGGCCGATTTTCAAACAATTATGGGAGTTGATGTTTATAAGTGGCAGGCTTCTGATTTTTGCCATGAGCAGTTTGTGCGCAATGATGGAGAAAAGCTTTCTCTTATTTTGGAGCTTTTTCAATGCGGACGCCCCGACTGGATGGAGCGCATTTTATTTGAAGAAAAACTCCAGCGCACAGTCCAGATAATTATGATTGATTATCTTACTGCAGAAAAATATGCCGAGGATTTTCATTGTTTAAAGTCTCTTACCCGAAGTGCGAAAGTCCAGAAGGTAAATTTTATGCCGGGCTTTACGGAGCGCACAGGTGGACTTATTATTGATGATGAGTGGGAGAGGCTGCCTGATTATAATGAAAAGGGGCCGGTACTGGTCTTTACATATACTATGGGTAAAGGGCTGTTAGAAAATACGGGGTCGAAGGGCCAGTTATTAAAACCAATCCCATATATGAACCAGACCGACTGGGACAAAATGATGAAGCAATGTTCTGCCCTGATAATCCGTGGTGAAGAAAGCATGAGCCGGGCTTGTTTGAGCGGCATACCTTTTATCTGGCAGGCATATCCTCAGACAGAGGAATATCAGATGGTAAAGGTGAGGGCGCTGCTGGAACGCATGAGGCCGCATTTTGCTGCTGAGGATTTTGAAATTGTTGAAAAGGCTTGGATGAATATTAATGACAGTAATGCAATGCCCGAAAATGACCATTCAACAATGTCGGGGTCCCTGAGCCTGTCGAAGGGTCCTTATGAACAATTCTTCTCTAATCTAAAATCTCTCCGCCCTGGCTTTGTATCTTTTGCACAATCCCTGAGAAAAAACGGGGACCTTTGCGCTAACTTAATGACATTTATAAATAAAATTGATATAATAGATAGATAATTTTTTATGAATCTAATAAAGAGGTAAATATTATGTTAATGACTTCACAGTTAAAAGTTGGAACAGCATTTATGTATGAGGGAAATCCTCTTATCGTACAGAAGATGCTCGGTCAGCGTTCTGGACGTGCCGGTATGGTTACAAGCCTTCGTGTAAAGAACCTTGTTACAAACTCAACAATGGATCTTGGTATTGATGCCGGTGAAAAATTTGACGAAGTAGATCTTGAATCACATGTAACAAAGCTTTCTTACATTGATGGTGATACTTTTGTATTCATGGATCAGGATACTTACGAACAGTTTGAACTTGCTAAGGATGACCTTGGTGACTATGCAGGATACATCACTCCTGATGATGATCTTGAAATCAACCTTACATTCTACGAAGGATCTCCTGTAGGTATTGATCTTCCGGTACGTGTTACACGTCAGGTTACTTACTGCGAACCAGGTGTTAAGGGAGATACTTCTGGAAAATCTATGAAGCCTGCTACACTTGATACAGGAATTGAAGTACGTGTTCCATTGTTCATCAACACAGATGACAAGATTGTAATTGATACACGCGACGGCTCATTCTTGGAAAGAGCAAAAGACTAATATTAAATAATTAAAAATACAACATATTAAATATTAAAATTCATAGCTGATTTCCGACTGGATGCCAACTGGCGTCCAGCTCGCCCAAAATACCGGGGAAACTGCGGACTTTGGCAAGGTGGTTTTTATGATTACTTTGAAATTTGGTGGAACGTCCATGGCAAATGCCAGACGTATCCTTGCTTCTGCGGATATTATTATTAACCGCGCTAAAGAAGACAGACTGGCAGTCATTGTTAGTGCAGTGGCTGGTGTTTCAAATGCTCTTCAGGCAGCAATAGATGCTTGTACAGGCGGAATTTCTGGCAGCAATTATGTTACCGACCTGCGCAACACTCACAACGAAATCTGTCTTGAACTTCAGTCAAAGTTACCAGGCTTTGATGCCGAAAAGACGATGGCGCGAATTGAGCCAAACTTCGAAGAACTCGAAAAGCTCCTTGCCGGATGTGTTTCCTTCTGCGAATGTCCCGATACTGTACACTGCCGTATCATGGGTATGGGCGAATTACTTTCGGCTCCTATTATGGAAAACGTTCTGCTTGCAAAAAAGCAGAGCGTAATTTTCCTTGACTCACGTAAATTTGTATTCACAACTGGAAACCAGAAAGAAGGAGAGGCTGATTACTCTGCATGTAACGAAGCCTGTGCTCCTTTCCGCGATGGTGCCAGTCCAACTCAAACAAGAATCCTTTTGTTCCCTGGCTTTATTTGTACCTGGTCTGGTGGACACGGAACAAAACCTGTAATGGGACTTTTAGGCCGCAACGGTTCCGATTTTTCTGCAGCAATTATTGGTGCAAGCCTGCGCGTAAAGCGTGTTGAATTCTGGACTGATGTTGACGGCGTTTATACTGCTGATCCTCGTGTTGTAAAAGATGCAATCCTTGTAAATGATATGTCTTACGAAGAAGCAATGGAACTTTCATTCTTTGGTTCCAAGGTTCTTCATCCAAAGACAATTGCACCTCTGCAGGCAAAGGGCATAGAAGCCTGGAGCTTGAACAGCCACAATCCAAGTGCCCGTGGAACCCGTATTGGTAAAGGCCCTTTTGAAAGCCGGGGTAAATCAAGCATCTGCGGTATTTCTTCTTTAAAGCATGTCTCTATGATTAGTGTTGGCGGTTCCCTTATGAGAGGACGCACAGGCATGGCTAGTAAGATTTTCTCTGCCGTTTCTGCTGCAGGTTCTTCTATTCTGCTTATCACTCAGTCATCTTCTGAATATACAATCTCTTTCTGTGTCCGCGACAACGAAGCCGATGTAGTAAGAGATGCTCTTGAAGCAAAGTTTGAACTCGAAATCCGCGAAAAGCTCATTGACGAAATTGATGTTCGTCAGGACTGCGCAATTGTAAGTGTTGTTGGAGACGGCATGATTGCTAACCGTGGTGTTGCAGGAAAATTCCTTAATGCACTTTCAAGTCAAGATATCAATATTCTTGCAATTGCTCAGGGTTCAAGTGAACGCTGTATTTCTGCAG
>CAMNDY010000084.1 GCA_946535985.1 uncultured Treponema sp.
GCTGTACCTACATTATCGGTAAAAGCACTCGATGGGTCTACTACATAATTAATTCCAAAGGCTTTAAGGGCACCAAAGATTGCAGCAGCATACTGAATATTAACAGGTATATTCGACTTAAGTTCATTTTTTACAACAGCCTTAACCTGGCGGGCAAATCTCTGGGCCGAAGCATCTTTTCCAGAAACAAAGGCAGCAGCTCTGCGGTCATCTTCCCAGGTCATTGAGTTACGGCTCAAAACTGTTACAGGAAGTGTATGAGTTACAGACTGTCTGTTTCCAAGAGAAGAATATTCAACAGTTACATCAAATGTATCTGATTTTGGCTGTAAAAGTCCAAGGATGTTTTCATTCAAGAATGCAAAGATCTGAACATCAAAAGGCTTCCCTCTTTCGACAACAGGAATTGTAACAACTGTATAAGGATTTGCCATGTATGATTCAAGAAGAACAGAAACCGTTACATCGGTTATATCATTCTCTTCGTTGTTTACAAAAGTGATAGTACCAAATGGATTATCTGTATAATGTGAATAGAATACAGGGAAAAGAGGCTCTACACTGCTGTCATCAATCTGTATATAGTTATTAGAAAAGAGACCACGTGAAAGAGAGTATTTTAATCCTAAACCAACCTGAACATCGCTAAGGAAGGAGCTTGGGCGGGCAAAGAATGATTTATATCCACCAAAAAGACTAAGTGTCAAAGATGGTGAAAAATAATAATCGGCATAAAGTTTTCCGCTTAAGATAATACCACTTACAGAAGAAGTTCCAAAGGCGTCAGAACCAAGGTAATTCCAGATTCCGGCATAGAACTCTGGAGTAAGGCCAAAACGGTCCATAATTCTAACTGTATATCCAAGACCAAAGCCTCCGTCAATTAATGACTGAAGTCCAAAGTCTTTTGTTGGAAAATTAGTAGAAGCAAACTGTCCTGTAATATAAAGCTTATCGCGTTCACGAAGGGTGACTGGTGCAATATCAAAGCCAAGGCCTACAGAAAAACCACCGGCATCATTGAATAATTTTTCGGTAGCATATTCGTAACCTGGCAGCAGCTTGATTGAAAAGTCAAGAGCAAAAGCTTTTACTGCAAAGAGAACAGTTAATGCTATAAGAACAATTTTTTTCATCACTATTCCCTATTCTATTTTAGCATTTGCATTTTCAAGACCTTTCTGAGCTACTTTATTCTCAGGGTCTTTATCCAAAATCCTCTTATACTGTGCAGCAGCAGCGGTATAATTCTTTTCAATCATGAGGATATTTGCAACGTTATTCATTGCCGGTATTGAACCTTTGTCGGCAGCCTTCTGGAATTCTTTTTTAGCTTCTGCATAGCGTCCGGCACGAACAAGGGCAACACCAAGCTTATTTGTATCTCCGGCATCGCGGGCACGTTTAATAACAGCTTCGATATCAGAAGAAATATAATCCTGAATAGCAGCTCTGATATTCTTTACAAGAGCATCCTGTTTTGGAGTTGTTACAGAAGAGTTTGTACTGAATGCAACCGGCTTGTAATTTGTCCATGCGTCTGTTGTATCAATAAAATCATAGTAAACATCTTCGTTGCTGAAGCACTTTACAACAGCTTCGGCACCAGCTTTGTAACTTGCAGTAAAGCCCTTTTCGATATTTGCCATTGAAAGAGCAAGATAAACCTGATCTGCATCGTAATCGATTACAAGTCCGTCTGTAGAGGCAAAATTGTTGAGGGCCTGTTTTGCACCCATATTAAGTTTTACAAGAACAATAAAGTCATCATCAAATGGGATATAACCGGTTGGAACGTTTATAGTCTGAAGACATGAACAAACAAGGATTCCAAGATCATCATAGTCACCAGAGAGACACTGTAAGGTCTGAAGCGGATACTGGATAGAATCCATTTCGTATCCTGTATGATATGTTGCATATGGAGTGATGTTATCTTCTGAATAGCCCATACCAATAAGGCGGAGACCTTCCATAATGCCGATTGCATACTGGAGGTTAGCGTTCATACCTGTATAGATGTTATTTCTTGTAATTCCTGCAACTTCTTTTGCAAAGGTAGCAATTTCCTGAGAGTCTGGAGAAATGAATGCTGCAAGGGCAGAAGAATCGCCCCAGATAAATGCATTTCTGTTATTTACAGAAATAATAACAGACTCTACTGTGCTCATTTTTTTACCAAGGAATTCATAATCAACAATGATTTCACCACTGATTTTTCCATTTTCGGTAAAGCCTAAGATTTCATCAGAGAAGTCCGCAAGGATTGGGAATTCTGCAGTACCATGTCGATTAATTTTATCCATAGTTCCGCAGAGTTTTGAAGAGTTTGTATATTTTCCGGCGCGGAAGCTTACGTGAACATTGCGAAGTTCAGCACCTTCATCATTTCTAATAAAGATTGTTCCAAATGGTTCGTAGCCATAAACACTACTGTAAACAGGGAATACATCGGCATCCTGCTCAACTCTAACACTGATTGCAGAACTCTTAGATTTATTGCCTACATGAGCACCCATTCTTAATGAAAGTGCAGCAAATGGGCCGGCAAGGAAACCGTCACCAAGATCTTTTCCTGCAGAGAAAGAAGACCATCCTCCAACAAGATTAATACAAAGCGAAGGATTAACCCGGAAACCTACTTCGCCAAAACCTCTGTAATACAAGCCGCCAAAGTTTTTCTTTTCCGGCTGATTATTTTCTGCAGATTTCTGGATTTGTGTCGTATAGGAGTTTACACCAAAAGCCCCACCCAAACCAAGATACACTCTTGATAATGGATAATAGTAAAGACCTAAATTTGCACCACCAAAGATGGTGTTAATTCCTTCATCTGTTGATTTTGGCTTTTCAAACAGATAACCACCTTCAAATCCGACACTAAGCAGATTGAACAAATCAACATCGGCCTGAAGTAAACCTCCAGGTGCAAAACTCATATTTTCCTGTAATGGGAACATAACAACCGGCTCGAGTTTAAAGATTAAATCGAGTGCACTAAGCGGCAGAGTTGCCACGCAAGTAAATAGAGCAATAAACAACGCTCTTCGAATCTTATTCATAATATTATAATTATAAGTTCAAAAAAGTGTGGTGTCAATAATAAAAGGTTTTACTTAATTATTTGAAGAGATTTACTTTGATATTGAGGGATAAATGTTTTTTTGTTACCTGTTTCAAACTGAACTTCTATTAAAAATTCATTTCCGTTCATGCGGTTAGAAACAATAACTCCATAACCATAATCATCGTGATAAAGTTTTGTTCCCTTTGCCCATTTTTCAGCAAGCTCACCGCCACTACTTTTTGGAGCAGGATAAGCACCATAGCCGCCATAAGTTCCGGCTTTTCCATAACCCCAGGAGGAGGAAAACTGAGCTCTGGGTTTTTGTCCCACTATTTTAAAGGCTTCTTCTGATTCATTAAGAAAAACGCTTGGGGTCATATACTGAGTATGTCCGTAAAGAACCCGCTGGGCTGTAGAAGTAACGTAAAGTTCATCCCTGGCGCGCGTAATTCCCACATAAAAAAGCCTGCGCTCCTCCTCAAGGTCGGCCCTCACTTTATTTTCGCGCGGAAACACCCCCTGCTCAAGTCCCGTAATTACAACTTTATTATACTCAAGACCTTTTGTATTATGCAGGGTTATAAGGGTAACACAATCTTCTCCTGTTTCTTCTGACTGAAGCTCAAGGGCACGGTCCAGGTTGATTGCATCCAGAAAGGCAACAAGTCCTTCTACGCTGCATTCATAAGGGACAGCACTATTCACAAGTTCCTGAAGATTCTGCAAACGCTGAGTTCCTTCAACTTCATCACTTGCTTTGTGGTATTCGTCTAAGCCGGAAGTTTTTATGAGCTTTTCAATAAAATCGGAAAGCTTTTTAGATTTATCAAAAGCAGCAAGAAGTTCTTTGTACATTTTCACAAAAGCCTCTGCCCCTTCCGAAGCTTTTTTAGAAAGCCCGCCAGCCGTCTGCAAAGCTTCAAGACTTTCTATAAGACTTTTATACGAAGTCTGTCCATCTTCAAGGGTAATCCTTGCCATATCAAAAATCTTATCCTGAGTTTTTTCTCCAAGGCCACGGGAAGGTTTATTGATTACACGTCTGAAAGCAATTTCATCCTTTGGATTTGCGCATAAGGCAAGATAGCTCAAAGCATCCTTAATTTCTTCGCGTTCATAAAATTTAAGGGAACCAACAACAACATAAGGAATATGCTTGTGAAGAAAATCTTTTTCAAAGCCAAGAGACTGAGCATTTGTTCTATATAAAATAGCCCAGTCTGAATACTTACCCCCCTTGTCCACACTTTTCTGGATTAAATCTGAACAGAAAGTAACCTCGGCATTCTGGTCGGGAAGATATGCAAGAACAGGAAATCCTCCCTCTCCCCTGTCGGCAATAAGAGTTTTTCCAAGGCGGCCGCTGTTTTTATTTACAACAAGAGATGCAGCCGCAAGGATTTCTGAAGTAGAGCGGTAATTTCTCTCAAGCCTGATTATTTGAGTGCCCGGAAACTTTGAAGAAAAAGTAAGGATGTTCTGAACTTCGGCACCGCGGAATTTATAAATTGACTGGTCGTCATCACCAACAACGCAAACATAATTCTGATAGCCTTCTTCTACACCGGAGATTTTCTGCAGCAGTTTGTACTGGGCAATGTTTGAGTCCTGATACTCATCCACCATAATTACGTTGAATCTTGTGTGAATCTGAGCTGCAATCTGAGGAGTTTCTTCCATAACAGTTACAGGCATCATAATGAGATCACCAAAATCTACGTTTCCTGTTGAGCGCAGGCGTTCTTCGTATTTTGCATAAATATCGGGCAGGTCAAACTCACTGGCTATAATTGCAAGATCATCTTTTGGACCAAGACAATAATCCTTTGCAAGTGCAATCTGATGTGCAGCAAGGCGGGCTTCTTTTTGTGTAAGAGCGGGCTCTATTTTACGAATGAGGATTGCCATATCTTCATCATCATAAACTGTAAAGGACTGCTCTACTCCGGCTTCTTCATAATACTTGCGCAAAAACCAGGAACCAAAGGAGTGGAAGGTCCTGATTTGTGCACGCTCGGCAAGTGGTTCCATTCTTACGGCACGTTCCCGCATTTCGTTGGCAGCCTTTTTTGTAAAAGTAACAGATAAAATTGAATAGGGATTAACTTCTTTCTGACCAATGAGATATGCTATTTTTGTTGTGATTACTCTTGTTTTTCCGGAGCCCGCACCTGCAAGAATAAGCAGAGGCGAACCTTCGTGAACAACAGCCTGACGCTGCTGGTCATTCAAGACAGACAGATATTGCTCAAGCTTTTCGTCTGCCATGCTTCTTTCTCTTTTCTTTATAAAGCATTTCGTCTGCTTCGCTCATCAGCTGTTTTAAAAGAGAGGATTTTTCCAGGCTTGCATAACCTACGCTGACAGAAAGTGTGTACGGAAGCTTAAGACGTTTTGATTCTTTTTTACAGGTTTCGTCAATTTTTTTACGGATTAAAGGAACATGTTCAATTACCATACCAGGAGCAACAATACCAAATTCATCTCCACTAAGGCGGCCGATTACGTCATTAGAACGGAATACCATTTTGAAAATTTCGGCAAGAAGTTTGATTGCCTGGTCTCCGGCGTCGTGGCCATAAGTATCGTTGATTTTCTTAAGATTATCCATGTCGGCGAAGAATACGATTCCTGCGTGTTCCATTTCCTGAATAATATCAAGAGTGCGCTGACCAAATTCATAGTAGCCGCGGCGGTTCAAAACTCCAGTAAGTTCATCGGTCTTTGACTGTTTTGTTAAAGTTGTGTTGTCTTCCTGCAGCTCTGTATATTTATTTGTAAGCCGTTCTGTTTCGAGCAGACGGTTTGTATATTCAATTGCAGAACAAATTGTAGTAATGATTATCTTGAGATAAATTGCATAATCGGCAAATTTATTTTTATTTACTTTACAGATTAAATAACCGTAGCTGGTTTCACCGGAAAAAATCGGATGAAGAACATACTGCCCTGCCCTGTTATCAAGTGACGGTTCAGAAAAAATTACATTACTTGGATTAAACTTTGTTCCGGGACTGAACTCTTCTTTATCATTTAAAATATCAGAGAACATACTCAATTCCATTTTTTCAGGAATTACAAAATTCTCGTTATAGTCCATGTAAACCGGAATGGGGTACAAATTAATAATCATATCATCCATAGAGCAAAGATGAATGATGTGTTTGAGGTTGTAATAGAACTGCCTCATTGTATTTGCGCCTTTAAGAATATCAAGCAGAATGATTATATTATTGCGCTCATCAAGGTCGTTCATATATTGCTTTAATCGGGAAATTAAATGCTCTCCTTCTTCCATTATGTCGCCGGATATTGATTTGTATACATCTTCGGAGCTGTCCATTGGAATACAACCACAAGACTGGCGGAACTTTGGCTGAAGTTCTGAATAGATTATACGGTCAAGTTCTTTGCCTTCAAGAACATCAAATGCTGTTTTTGCGCACTGATAACCCTGATTATAAATATCCTGATTAATAGTAGAAAGACGGGGATTTGCTCTGCTTGCAAACTGGGCATCATCAAAGCCTACGACTTTAACATCACCGGGAACAGAAAGTCCCAGCTCCTGAAGAACACGGTAACAGCCGATTGCCATCATGTCGTTTGCACAAACTACGGCATCAAACTTAACATCAGCTTTGGATTTGAGAGTTTTTTTCATGGCAGCTTCGGCATCAAAATCTGTAAACTTTCCTTCGAACAGATATTTTTCGTTGAATTTTAGTTTATTGGCAGCCATGGCTTCTTTAAAAGCTTCAAGACGTTCTATTGCTTCTTTTGATTTTGTTGCAGCGGCAGAAAGAAAGGCAATGTTTCTGCAACCGTGAACATTTTTAAGGTGTGTAACTACATCAAGAAATGATTTTTTACAATCGGACTGAACTGTATAGCAGTTTGGAAGATTTAATGGAATAGCAGCTGATATAACAGGACGGCGGCCAAATCTGTATAATTCGGATTCAAGTTCTTCCTGAGAGATTCCTGCGCAGTAAACACCAGTGGCGACAATAAGTGCATCAATTTCCTGGGCAAAAAGAAGCTCTGCACTCTGCCAGTATTGATAGTCATACATACCCACGGTACTGTGAGGTAATTTAGTTTGAGTGAAAATTACAGCGACATCTTTGCCATCATAAAAATCATAGATGCCATGAAGGAATTCAGTGCTGTACTCAATATTAAATGTAGGTATTATGACTCCGATTTTTTTCATTTCCACACCGCTATCTTAATATTATAAACCAAGATTTACAAATATGATAGTTTTTTTTTATAAAGAATTTCACTTTATCCTTTGACAGGCACAGGGCTTACAAGAAGTCTGCTGTCTAAATCGGGGCCGGTACAGGCAAGAATTTTTACCTTTACAACCTTTCCAGCTTCAATTTGTGCTGTCTGATTTTTATCATCTGCATCATAACGCACTACTACACAGCCATCCACTTCGGGAGCCTGAAACCAGGCACGTCCAAGAGCAAGACCTTCGTCATCGCCGGAAGTAATTATTTCTTCTATTAAAATACTTTGTTCTGTACCTACGTACTTGCTGAGCTGCTTAAAAGTAAAATCTGTCTGAATTTCTTCAAGAGCTGTAGCTCGTTCTTTTGCAGTTCGGGCCGGTACTCGGTTTTTAAAAGAATAGGCAGGAGTTCCCTCTTCCCGGCTATAAGCAAAACAGCCTGACCACATAGGCTTTATTTTTTTAAGGAAGTCTTGAGTTTTTTTGGCAGCCTTGTCTGTTTCTCCGGGAAAGCCTGTAAGGAAGGTTGTTCTTAAAGCCATATCAGGAAACTGCTCCCTTATGTTTTTTATAAGTTCAACATACTGGCGGGAACTTCCTTTCCTGTTCATTGCGTGGATTATTTCATCATCGCCGCTTTGGAAAGGAATATCAAAATATGGAAGAAAACGTTTGTCGTTTTTAAAAACTTCCAGAATATCAAGATTAAAATGATCAGGGTGAATATAAAGGGGGCGGACAATAAAGTTGCCCTTAAGCTTTGAGATTTTTTTAAGCAGAGCGGCAAGGCCCTGTTTTCCATCTTTAAATGCGGCAAGATCCTGACCGATGAGGTTTATTTCGTAAATACCTGAAGCAACAAGGAATTTTATTTCCTGAACAATATCTTCGCAGCTACGGCTTCTTACTGCTCCACGAATCAAAGGTATTGCGCAGAAGGAACAGTTGTTTGAACAGCCTTCTGTAATTTTTACAAAAGCAGAGCCCTTAAAACCAAAAAATCTTGTACGCTCTCCGGCACAAACTCCTGTCTGGTCATAAATAGCAGGCTTGGCACGGCTTTCTTTTTTACAGGCAGCTTTAACCTTTTTCATATATTCTGTGATTTTTGAAAGGTCGCCGTTTCCAAAAATACCGTCGAGCTCCGGCATTGCTTCGTAAAGATCATTTGCATAACGTTCTGCAAGACACCCTGCAAGAATTATCTTTGCATTCGGGTAGCCTTTTTTTGCAGCATAAACTGCATCAATAGATTCTTTTTTTGCAGACTGAATAAAACCGCAGGAATTGATAATAATAAAATCTGCTTTTTGAGGATCATCTGTAAATGTAAAGCCGGATTTTTCAAGATATGAACTTAAAAGTTCTCCATCTGTCTGATTCTTTGCGCATCCGTGCTGATCAATAAAAAATGTAGCCATAGTTTTTTTTGTTAGAAATTAGTCAAGCTCGATTACGACAAGCTTGTATCGGCCGTCGGAATCTTTAATCCATTTGATATCTTCAACAAGAACCTGTCCGGCAGCTCCAATATCAAGATCATAGGTTCTGGAATCGGCAACAATTGTAAACTTAACTGCATTGCTGTTCGAAATCCAGAGTCGTATACCGTTATGAGGATTTGCTGTAAATACTTCGCCACGGGTAAAGTATGATTCTACAGAGTTTTCGTTATCGACCTTATCGCGGAAGAGACATGAACCACGGAAGCTTGCATTTATTGTAAATGGATAAGCACGGTTGTCTTCAAGAATAACCTTCTGAGGATGTTTTGATTTTATATCTGCTTCGAAAGGAATTTCATCAACATTTACACCCTGATTATCCATTGAAACACTGTGGCGCAAAAGCATGCTTATTTCAGCACCACGCGAATCATCAGAAGAAGAAATATCTGAGACATAAACAATCAAATCTGGGGTTGAGTCCCCGTTTATATCAATTTCAGTTTCTTCGGCAAGATCTGTATAGAAAACTCCACCCGGAGTATCGAGTCCAAATGAGGAAAGAGTATCGCGGACTGTAAGAACAATCTGTCCGTTATTTGTAGGAACAATAATCTGGTCTCCCTTGTAAACACGCTGAGAGAATTTTGTGTTATCAAGTTCATACTGACGAGCTTTTGAAGAATTGCTCAAAATTACGGAATCATCTTCTGCAACATTTTTCTTTAACAATAAAAGAGTTGTAATAACTGCAGCAGCGGCTATTACAATTACACTAGGGATGACAATTGCAAGAATGAGTTTTACAGGACGATGTTTAACCAGAAGTCCTTCGGGAACAGGGGATTCCTGAATTTTTTTATTGTTATAAAGCTTTAAAATATAATCTGTATCAAGTTCAAGATAGTTTGAATAGTTTCGGAGGAATCCCAGCATGTAAGCTTCGCCCGGGAAAACACCGTTATCTTCGTCTTCAAGACCTGTAAGATATCGGCTTTCAATTGAAATTTCACGGGCAATCTTATCTATATTGAGATTTTTTTCTTCCCTGGCTTTTCGCAGTAATTCGCCGTAACTTTCCATCTCCCTCTCCTATTCTGTAAACAAGAAATTATTATAGTTGTTTGCAGAAGACGGTGGATCATAAATAAAACGCTGATCTGTAATACCCTGATTGAGCACGTAATCATAAAAATCAAACATGATAACTTCGCCTTTAGGAGTAACAGCTTCCATTCGGCGGATTAATTTTGTCTGCTCACTAACAGCAATATTGATATATCTGAAAGCTTCTGAAGCACTTTTTCTTGTAAGGATAAATTTAACAACCATTTCGTCGGAACCGTCTTCCAAAGGCTCGGCTTTCTGACCGGTTTCATAGGCTACAGTATAATAGCGGCTTAAAAGAGAAAGTCCTTGCGGAGTTGTAAGGGCTTCGACACCGGTATCTCTTGTGATATTCTGCTGAAGAACTGCAGCTGAATCTGGAAGATAAATTGTTAAGGTGTCTCCGTTGTAGCAGATAACCTGTTCTTCTGGGTTTGTATAATCAAGACGCAGAAGATCAGGAGCCTTAAAAGAAAGGCGGCCTGCAGTTTCCTGTTTCTCTACTTTTATTTCAAAATTTGCTTCGTAATCTTTTATTGTGGAATAATATTCGGAAATTGTTTTAAAATATGCACTTGCGGTTGTGATGCTCTGGGCAAAAAGCGGCGCGGCAACAAGTACAAACAAGGCAAAAAAAAGCTTTTTCATAGAATAAAATTATAACGATTAAAAGGGAAAGTGTCTATTAAAAAGAGATGCCCATATATGTAAAAAACTGCTCCCATCCGAATTACATCTTCCAAAACCGCGGGCTAGCCCGCTATGCGCTACACTGCCTTGATTATATACGTTGCCGCTCACGCGGCAGCA
>CAMNDY010000085.1 GCA_946535985.1 uncultured Treponema sp.
TTTGAGCATAATCCGTGTTGTCCATAAGTCCAAAGTGTTCCCAGATATATTCGTCGCGCGTTTTTATGTTTAGACATAAAAAGTCTGGATAAAAAGTTATTATTTTATTTTGACTGTTTTTCAAAGACTGAGGGTATTCATACCTATAGGGGATGCCGTGCTTTGCCAACGCATTTGCAATTAAAACCTCCGATTTTGACCGTACTTTTTCATTACGGTTTGTAAGAAGATAATGTTCGTCTTGCACGAATGGTCGTCCCTGCCAGGATACGCTTTGCCATTGTTCAGCGTATTGTTTGTCAGTAAGTGTTACAGGAGTTACAAGCTGCTGGCGGGCTGGGGTGAGGTTGGTATAGAGTCTTAAAAGTTTTGTTTGAATATAAGATTCGTTGTTTATTGTATCCTCATTTGTTGTTACGTTTGAAAGATATTTTTGGGTGACTTCGATTTCTTTTTCAAGTAATTTAATAACTTTTATATCATAATCCTTTTGTGCCAGTTGGTTTATAAATTTCTTTTGTGAACTTGGTATATATTTCCCGTTAAAATCTTTAGGATCTGTGCAGTGATAGTATTGAGGTGTTTTTGAGATTTGCGCTATACGAAGGTGTCCTTGTGGCATTTCGTTATTCTGTTGCTTCTTTTTTTGTGCGACAATGTGTTTAAGTTTTTCCAATCTGTCTTCAAGGTTTTCTATGATGAGATTTGGTGGTAATAGTTCTTTTTGCATAATTCTTTACTCCTTTTTGAGGTTAAATACCAATAGAAATACTTTTCTCTGTGATTCTATGGGTATTTTTCTTCTTTTGTGAAATATATTTCTTGGCGAAGTACCCATAGAAAATTTTGGGAAAGGATTTCTATGGGTATCTTACCCTTTTTCAGCAAGCTCGTTTCAAAAAATATACTCATAGAAAATTGAATATAAACAAATCTATCGGTACTTTTACAATTCCTAAGATTCCAGATTCTAATCAACTACCTATAGAAATTGTAATTAAACAAATCCTATGGGTAGTCATAACAGTTTTCGAAAAAGGAATTGCTCCAGACAAAATTTCCCTACCTATATATTGCCAAAAATAGTGGACTTCTTACATGTGTAAGGCCGCAGGCGGCCTGTGTTCAATAGCAGAGCGTTAAAAAAATTGCGAAAGCAATTTTTAGCTCTACCTTTCTTGAGAAAAAAAGTAAAAATTAATTGAAAATACATAAAAAAAGCCCTCAAAACTATGATCGAAGGCTTTGTAAACTGATGTCGGTTGGTTTTAAGGGCAGTCGCTACATTCTCATTGGCACGCCCATGCCCTGCAGTTCATTCTTAATCTGACCAACAGTATAGGTGCCGTTGTGAACCATGCTGGCAATAAGGGCTGCGTCAGCTTTTCCTTCGGTTAATGCTTGGGCCAGGTGCTTAGGAGTTCCGCCACCGCCGCTTGCAATTACAGGAACAGGTACATTTTCGGAAATCAAACGTGTAAGCTCAATATCATAGCCATTCTTTGTACCGTCGGCATCCATGGAATTCAAAACAATTTCACCGGCGCCAAGTTCTACACCTCGTTTAGCCCATTCAAGAGCGTCAAGGCCTGTGTCTACGCGGCCGCCATTTATTGTAGTTCCAAAGCCGCTTGGTTTTGTAGGGTCACGGCGAACATCCATTCCAAGAACAATACTCTGGTTACCGAATACGCGGGCACCTTCTGTAATAAGCCCCGGGTTTCGTACTGCCTGGCTGTTGAGAGAAACTTTTTCGGCACCGGCAAGTATAGTAGAGCGGATATCTTCAATAGTGCCAATGCCTCCACCAACGCAGAAAGGAATGAAAACCTGTTTTGCAACGCGGGAAATCAAATCAAGAATAGGGCCACGGCCACGGGCAGAAGCAATGATATCATAAAAAACAAGTTCGTCTACACCCTGACGGTAATACTCTGCAGCCATTTCTACAGGGTCGCCGATATCTATATTATTCTGAAACTTTACACCCTTTGTGGTGCGTCCGTCTTTTACATCAAGACAAATTATAATTCTTTTTTTCAGCATATATTACAAAAGTTCTCCAAAATTTTAATTCCCATTTCACCGCTTTTTTCGGGGTGGAACTGGGTTGCAAAAATGTTTCCGCTTTGAATTACGGCAGGAACTTTAATTCCATATTCAGCGCTTGCCTTTACAACTGAAGGGTCGCTTGGACAAATTACATAAGAGTGAACAAAATAAACATCAAAATCATTTTTGATTCCTTTGAGAATAGGGCAGTCACCGTTCTGGAAGCTAAGATTATTCCAGCCCATATGAGGAACTTTCATATTCTGATTTTTGAGTTCGGGATTGATTGAATAAAAATGCCTGATTCTGCCTTTTACAAGCCCGAGGCATTCTGTGTCGCCTTCTTCTGAATGTTCAAAAATAATCTGGGAGCCAACGCAGATTCCAAATAAAAGTTTGCCTGCTGCAACCTGGTCACCTACAAAAATATCAAAGCCACTTTTTTTAAGTTCTCTCATGGCATAAGCATCATCGCCATCGCCCGGGAACATAAAGCGGTCACAGTTTGCCTTGGCAAGCTCTGCCGGATTTTTAGAAGTAACATAAGGAATCTTCAAAAATTCCAGTGCACGTTCCAGACTTGTAATGTTTCCCGCATTAAAATCAATAATTCCAACCATGCCGCTATTATAAAAAAAAACTTTGAAATTGGGAAGATGAACCTATACTAGAAGGCTTGGGAATTATAAATGATGTTTATTCAAAATTGGCTTCCGGTCACAATGCGTGGGTCAAAACCGCGGCTAGCCGCTAGGCGCTATTTGTTGCAAAGGAACTATCGATCTGCCGCTATCGCGGCAGCAACAAATAGAGCCTTTTTGCCCCCCGCCTTGTTCCCTCGCGCCAATTTTAGTTTTTCTAATTTAAAATTCCCAAGCAACTAATTTAGTTTTATTTATTTATATTACCATCCGATAATCTATATATGAAGTTCAAAGATTTTTTTGCACTTGTTGGTAGTATTCTCCTTGATTGGCGTGTCATAGTTACTCTGGTTGCCATGCTCTTTGTGATGTGGGCTGCTAATGCAATATTAAAATATAAAAAGAAGCCTCGCAAAGCAAAAAAGGGTAAGGCTCCAAAAGAAGCCGCTCCACCTAAACCGGCAGAAGAAAAGAAAGAAGAAGGTTCCGAAGAAGCAACGGAATAAAAAAAGGCTTTCATTCTAGAAAGCCTTTTATAAAATTAAAAAAATATCAGTTTGGAAGTTCTATTCTTTCTTTATCTTACTTATTATAAAGAATACTAACGATATAGCCCATCCCGTGAGAATCAGATAAAATCCACTTTGCAGAGAATCTTTTCCTATTTCTGAACGCAAAATAAGGAATGAAGCAATTCCGCCACATAATCCCAAAATAAGAGAAACTAAATCAACAACATTTGCTGTTGGAGAAGAAAGACCGCCTGAAGATTTTGATGTAGCAAGAAAGATGATTGCCATAATAATAGCAAAAGCAGCCATGAAGAAACAAAGATATAATCCTATAGCAGAGATTGTATACTTTGCTTCACCAAGATCCATTAAATACTTTGCCAAGTCAAATCCCTTCATGTCGCATGCAACTGGCTGGAAGAAACCAAAGATGACTAAAAACAAGGCAATCTTGCTGATAATTTTCCAAATATTTTTCATAAAATACCTCCGATTTTTTTTATGAACAAAATATTAATTATTTAAACTATAACATGAAAGACTTGATAACACAAATTTTTTCTAAAAATATCAATAAAATCCTCGAATAACTTCCTCTTTTTGAAAATTATTTCTAATACTATGTATGGAAAATTTTAGAATCGATGCAGATAATTCAATTTACGAGGATGATCCGGTAGCAAAGGCAGCGTTTGATAATTTTGGAATACGTTATTTGTTTCCGTGGCAACGCATGGTTATTGCAAATATCATGGAATCTTATGATTCAATCCGAAAAAACGTTGGGAACCTGCAGGCCACCGAGCAGGCAGCTGATGATGTTTTTTGCAAGGGGCGGCAGATTGTTTTACTTCCAACGGGAGCTGGTAAGTCTCTGTGCTTTCAGGTACCAGCCCTTTTACTGGATGGACCAACCATGGTAATTTATCCCCTCCTTGCCCTTATGACAGACCAGCAGCGGCGTATGGAAGAAGGAAGTCTTAGAAGCGTGACCTTTAGAGGCGGACAGAGTCAGGAAGAAAGGGCAGAAAACTTTCGTAAGCTCAAAGAGGGGGCAAAGATAATTCTTGCAAATCCCGAGGTGCTTCAAAGTAAAAGTCTTGTTCAGCAGTTAAAGGAAGTTGGAATATGTCATCTTGCAATTGACGAAGCCCATTGTGTTTCTGAATGGGGGGACTCTTTCAGACCATCATATCTTGGACTTGGCGAAGTTATAAAAGAACTCAATCCTCCGGTAATTACAGCCTTTACAGCAACAGCATCTCCTCCGGTTCTAGCCCGCGTTGCAGAAATCCTTTTTGACGGACAGGCTCATGTAGTTCGAAGCGAAAGTGACAGACCAAATATTCATTATTTTGTAAGAAAGGCAGCAGTGAAAAAAAAGGAAGCCCTGATGCTTGCAAAAACAGAACTTCGCCCCATGATTATTTTTTGCGGAACCCGTGGAAAATGCGAAGATATGGCAAGAGAGTTGAATTTTTGTTATGGAAAAGGTACTGCCCAGTATTATCATGCCGGCCTTGAAAAAGAAGAAAAAGAAGTTGTTGAAAAATGGTTTTATAAAAGCAAAGACGGGATCTTGTGCGCAACCTGTGCCTATGGAATGGGCGTAGATAAAAAAGATATAAAAACTGTTGTTCACTTAGAGCCTTCTGCTACTGCCGAAGCCTATATTCAGGAAGCAGGCAGAGGCGGACGAGACGGAAGTATTGCCAAGGCTATTCTTTTATGGAGTCTTAAAGATAGTCTTGATTATTCAGTATATAAACCTGGCTCGCGTGAATCTGTTCTGCGGGATTTTGCAGAAACGACCACTTGCCGCCGTCAGGTTTTGCTTGATGCACTTGGAGCCGAGCAGGCTGCCTGTAGTGGCTGCGATATTTGTCAGGGAATAAAATATGATTTATGCGACTGGGAACTGGCTTTCAAAATGATAAAAGGCAACCGAAACTTTTACAGCAAGGAAGAACTGCACGAAGAACTTTACATCCGAATGAATGCCCGCTCCCGAAAAACTTTAGGCCTGAACACCTGGGAACACAAGGACAGCGTCGAAACTCTGGAGCAACTGATAAAAGTTGGAAAAGTGCGGGTAGATAAATTCCTGTGGAGGAAAAAGCTTTACGCCTATAAAAAAGGCGCCAGCTCTAATCCATAATGGTTATTTCGACACGACGATTCTTTGCGCGACCTTCTTCAGTCTTATTGCTGGCAACTGGTTCTTTTGAGCCCTTGCCCTGCGTAAAGATATGATATTCATCGCGAACGCCAAGTCCAATAAGGTAAGAGGCAACTGCTTCGGCACGTTCCTCGGAAAGCTTCTGGCGTGCGCTTGCGGTTCCGCGTTCTGCACAGTGACCTGTAATTAAAAGATCGTTTGAATATTTTTTGAGCAGTTCGCCGATTTTCTTAAGCTTTGCTTTTTCGCTGTCCATGAGCTTGTCTGAATCTGGTTCGAACTGGATATTATCAAGACTGATTGTAAGACCTTTGTCTCCTTTTTTTACAGAAATATTATCAAGCTTGAGTTTGTCAAAAGTATCCTGAAGCTGTTTTACAGTAGTATCATCATTAAGCGAAGTGAATTCTGTAAGCTCTGCGTGGGCTGTTCCCGTAAAAATGTAAAGGTTTCCCTGAAGGTCCGCAATTTTAATAAGAAACTCTTCGTCGTAGTGGTCGAGTAAGCCCTTGTCACTATCCCAGTAAAGAGTCTGCTTTGACCAGCCTGTAGATTGATGTAAGGTCTGGCCGGCCTTGAGTTCTTCATCACTTGCTTCATAAGAAAATGTGTAATCAACATCAATTACATTAAGCTTTTTGCCGTCAATTGTTTTGTCTTCTTTGTAAATGTAATTTGCTTCAAAAGGAAAAATCAGGGCTTTGTCCATGTTAAAGGCTTTGCGGACATCCTGAACTTCTTTTCCGCGTGCAGTCCAGCTTTCTCCAATCTTTACTTTTTTATCCGGAAAAACAGGAACGTTGCGCACAGTCGGCATGTAAATATCATCAGAAATAGTAAGCTCTCCATTTTTTTTGCGGCTGAATACAGAAGTTGTTTCTTCACCCCAGGAAAGACTGCGGCCGGTACGATTGCTTATGGAGTTTTCTGTAGTCATGTAAGTTGCATAAATAAAAGCTTCTCCGTCCGAAGCAACGTTAGTCATTTTACAGGAAATTCGGTTGATGATTTCGGCATGGTGACTTGGAACATTGTTTATATAAACATCTTCTTCGACAGTAGAAATATAGCTGCCGGAATTTCCCTTTTTCTGTTTGAATTCGAATTTTACCTGGGCACTAAGTGTTACTGCCAATAAAATGAAAGTTGTGAAAAGAATATTTTTTTTCATGCATGCCTCTTTTTAAGGACCCTTCGACAGGCTCAGGGCCCCCTTATTTTTTTATAGATTATCCCTTATAATTCCTTTATATGTTAAACAATTTTTCCGTAAGCACGTTACTTTTGATTTTCGTCATAATTCTGCTGCTACTTTTGTTAATAATTCAACAAATTGCCATGTCTCGTAAACTAAAAAAAATCCGCCAGGATGCCGTAAAACGCTCGAATGCCGTAAAAGGCGGCCAGCTTGCAGAACAATTGGCTCCATTTTTGCCGAATTTCCCCTGCAACCCCGCCGATGCACATTTTATGGGGCAACCCATAGACTACATAGCATTTACAGGACTTTGTGAAAAAGGCACTGTAGATGAAATTCTTTTGATTGAAGTAAAAACCGGCAGTTCCCAACTGTCACAACGCGAAAAAGGAATACGCCAAGCCGTTGAGGCTGGTAAGATTCGGTATGTCGAATACAGAATAAATTGAAATCCAATAACCGGGTGAAGATTTATACAGAGTAAACATTAAACCATTTTGAAAAATCTGGGTTACGGAATATAAAAAATCCCCGAATAACTTCCTTCTGTTGTTCGGGGATTTTTTATACGGGAGTAATCCAGATTTTTCTATTTGCTTGCCTGTTTAATCTGCTGTAAATCTGATGGTTTCCCACTTTTCGTTGAACTTTTCCAGGTCTTCGCCAACGTCAAGCTTGAGTTCACCGCCAGCCATTTCTTCTGCTTTATACATTGGAACTGTTGTGCGGAGCTTATCTGCTTCGAGGTTTACAAAGCCCGGGAAACGGAATTCATCGAGGAACATTGCATAAACTTCTGGTCTGTGAATAAAGTTGATGAATTCTACAGCTCTATCATAATGTTTTGCACCCTTAAGAATTACCATTGAGTCAAGGTACTGTGGACCGCCTTCTTTTGGAATAAAGAAGTCAATCATTTCTTCCTGTTTGTTTTCCGGAACTTCACCAAATACAACTTCGGCATAACCCTGGCAAACCCAGAAGTCTCCGGCTGCAAATGATTTTCCAAAACCTTCTGCATCAAATTTTACAAGGTTTGGCTTCCACATATTGTTAATAAGATCTGCTGCACTCTGAAGCTTTGCATCATCAACTGTGTTTACAGAAAGTCCCTGGTAAGCAAGAGCATCACCAATAACTTCGCGCATATCGTCCATCATTGACATGTGACCTTTAAGGTCTGTACGTGCAAAAATATTCCATGATTTTTCGTAGTCTGTAACCTTGAGCTTGTTTACAGCAATACCTGCCATACCAAGATAGTATGGAACCTGCCAATTCATATCCGGGTCAAAGGTCATAAGCTTTTTACATGCAGGGTTGATATATTTTTTGTTTGTAAACTTTGTCTGATCAATCTGCTGAAGCATTTTCTGATTAATCATGATTGAAGTATAGTCCTGTGAAGGGAATGTAATATCGTATCCCTTGGCACCAGCCTTGAGCTTGGCGTACATAACTTCGTTTGAATCAAAAGTGTCAACTTTTACTACACAGTTGAACTCTTTTTCAAATGCCTGAAGAACTGAATCTGGTGTGTAATAAGTCCAGTTGTACAAGTACAAAACGCCATCATCTTCTTTTTTACAACCAGTTACGGTGAGTGAAGAAGCGACCAACAATGTTGCTGTCAAAACAAGCAAGAATTTTTTCATTAATATCTCCTAAAAAATTAATGTCCAGCTGCAAAGCCTTTAAGGCCTTTACGGCATACAAAGGCAATGATACAGGTAATTAAAATCATAACTACAGAAAGTGAGTTTATTACCGGAGAAACGCCAAAGCGGATCATGGAATAAACATACAGCGGCAGGGTAGTTGAACCCGGTCCAGAAACAAAGAAGGTAATTACAAAGTCTTCGAGGGACATTGTAATTGCCATCAAGAATCCCGAAAGAATTCCCGGGAAAATTGCAGGAACAACAACTTTAAACATTGTCTGTCTTTCTGTTGCTCCAAGGTCATGTGCAGCTTCGATGATTGAATAATCAAACTCGTCGAGGCGGGCATTTACCATAAGAAAAACAAATGGAAGACAGAAGGTTGTATGTGCTGCAAAAACAGTAAAAAGTCCAAGTGGCAGATGGATGCCGCTGAAGAAGATTACCATAGAAATACCAATGATAACTTCAGGCAGAACCATAGGCAGGTAGGTCAAAGTCTGAATAAACTTTTTACCCTTGAACTTGTACCAGTTTACACCTATAGAAGCCATTGTTCCAAGAATTGTCGAAACAAGGGCAGAAGAGAAGGCTACAATCAAGCTGTTCAAAAGTGCATTCCAAAGAGCTCCGGAATTCAAGAAAAGTTCCTTGTACCATCTCATACTGAAGTTTGTGAATTCTGCGCCTTTACTGTCATTGAAGGAATAAATGATAATTACAAAGAGCGGAATAAAAAGGAAGAGCAGGGTAATCCACAAAACTGTTTTAGAAAAAGACCACTTGCGCTGACCCGCTTTTTTCCAGGTGCGTTTTGCATGACGTGCATTTTCCGAAGTAGGCTTTTTTCCGCGGAGGGCATCCTGTACGACAATAAACAAATTCTTTGCCATTAGTGTGTACCTCCCACGTAGTTTTCTTCTTTTGTATTTTTAGTCTTGAGCTTTGATTCCTGTGTGTTGGCGCGTGTAATCCAGGCAATTCCTGCAACAGAAATAATTGTAAGAACCATAGAGAAAGCTGCTGCAAGCGGCCAGTTACGTGTCTTTTGA
This sequence comes from uncultured Treponema sp., assembly GCA_946535985.1. Lineage (GTDB taxonomy): Bacteria > Spirochaetota > Spirochaetia > Treponematales > Treponemataceae > Treponema_D. The sequence goes on from CAMNDY010000085.1 coordinate 9,299, forward strand.
ACCTGATCAACAATGATGTTACCAAGCATATATGAGTCTTTTCCACCAACGAGTAATGGAACAGTATAAGCACCAAAAATCGGTATAAAAGTAAAAATCAAAGCAGAAACAATACCGCTCTTAATGCCTGGAATTAAAACCTTAAACATAGACTGAGGTTTTGTTGCTCCAAGGTCGCGGGCAGCTTCCAGCAGAGAAAAATCAAAGCGGTCTACAGCAGTAAAGATTGGCAGAATAGCATATGGAATATACATATAAACGCTAACCAGAATTACAGCCTTAGTGTTATACAAAAATGGTACATATTCCTTAGTCAGATGCAGGCTCATCAGAACCTGGTTTAAAATTCCGTCGTTGTTCAAAATGCTCATCCAGGCAAAAATGCGGATAAGGGAGTTTGTCCAGAAAGGAATGATTACCAGGAAGAGAAACAAAGTCTGGTGCTTGCTGCGGGCCATTGCGTAGGCACTCGGAATAGAAACCAGAATTGTAAATATAGTAGAAAGAATTGTGATTTTAAGGGTACGCAGTACAATCAAACCATATTCAGGCTTGCACATCTGCTTGTAGGCCTTAAAAGAAAGCTTCCATTCAACACCACCGTAAGTTCCTTTTTTAAGGAAGCTGTACACAAAAATGATGATGAGCGGAGCAACAAAAAATATCATAAACCACAAGCCCATAGGCCAGCCGTAGAAGGAGCCCATGGTAAGGAACTTTTCACGATCTTTATTTAAAGTCTTATCTTTCATAGGGCGCGCACTACTTATTAATGTCTTCTACAATGTAGCCGTCTTCTGCCGACCACGAAACATATACTCTGTCTTTCCACTGAATAACAGGACCATCATCCATATAGTCTGTATGCTGCTTGAATACCTTGATGATTTTTCCGGTATCGAGCTTTACATAAAACTTTGACTGGAAGCCGGAATAAATTGGTTCTTCTACAACACCACAGAATACGTTTACATCTGTACGTCCACCAGTCTCAGGCGGTTCAAGTGTAATGCGGATTTTTTCAGGACGGATTGTAAAGGCAACCTTCTGTCCCTTGTCTGTATTTTCGTAATCGGTAACCTGCATGTAGCGGTCAAGGGCTGCAGTTGCTTCTGTATCAGAGGCAAGAGGGGCCTGTTTTCCAAGTTCAGGAATGCTAAGGGTTGCCATAAAGTCGTCGTTGCCGTTTGTATCTTTGTGAGGAACACAGTCTACAACTTCGGCATCAAAAAGATTTGTTTCGCCGATAAACTGAGCTACAAACTGAGTTGCAGGGCTTTCGTAAATTTCGTATGGAGTTCCAATCTGCAAAACATGGCCTGCATTCATAACTGCAATGCGGTCAGAAACAGAAAGGGCTTCGCTCTGGTCGT
>CAMNDY010000086.1 GCA_946535985.1 uncultured Treponema sp.
AGCGCTTTGCAAATATGTGGCGCATTACCGATGACTTTTGGGATGACTGGAAGCTCCTTAAGGCAATGTTTGAACGCTGTGAAGTATGGCAGCGTCACACCGGAGAAGGCAACTGGCCGGATTGCGACATGATTCCTCTCAACGTGCTTGGCTGGGGTTGGGGTAGCGACAAAGATAAAAAGCGCGGTTGGAAAAGCAAGTTTACTAAAGAAGAAGCCCGTACCATGATTACCCTCTGGTCCATTTTCCGCTCTCCGCTCATGCTTGGAACCGATCTTCCTCAGCTAGACGACTATAGCCTTAGCCTGATTACTAACGACGAAATTATTGCCATGAACAAAAATCCTTACCAGGCATTTTTGAGCAGCGACTCTTCTAACGATAAGGTTGTAATCTGGACCAACGACTGCCCTGACGACCTTTCTTACTATGAGTGTTACTTTAATGTAAGCGAAGAAGTTCAGACTGTAAAATTAAACATAACTCTTGGCGACAAAGATAATATCCGCGACCTGTGGGAACACAAGGATTTGGGAGCCAGCACAAGATTTGAACTGGCTCCGCATTCCTGCAAGGCTTTTAAAATAAGCGTTACTTCTTAAGCGCCTTCTTTTTTTTATTTTTTCAAAGCATCCTTAGGGAACTGAACGCTTACGTCTGATTCGGGAACAGTAACCGGCTTGAACTCTGCCCATGCCTCGTGAATAGGAATGAGATTGTGGTCGTCGGAATATTTATTCCATTCGCGAATACCAATTCTGATAATGCAGTAAATATATATTTTACATTTGAGGTAGTTTTCCCGGCGGTTTACATCTCTTTTAAAAGTGTAAAGGTTATTATTAACTGTTATTGGGAATGTTATATTATCTTCGTTATAACCCCAGAAGGCTTCTATATGGAAGTTTGAAACACAATTCTGATAAAACTTATCTTTTGCATTTGTATTCTTCATTAAACAAAATAATACTTGAGTCAATCAGGGTATCTTTTACAACATAATAAGTAAATGAATAGTCGTTTGTTTCTGCACTTTGATTGCCGGCAAAGTCTTCTGCAATAACATTCGGAACCAGCACACAATCAGAGATAATATTAAAAAAAAACGCACAAAATCAGCACATTTTTTAAAGTTTCGTTAATCGTTTTACTAAAATCTTCTTTTGTGTTATAATCTGCTCATGAAAAAGAGAATTTTCAGAATATTTTTTATTTGGATGGTAATAATTATGGCATGTTCTTGCAGCAGCAAAGACAAACAGGCTGGTCAGCTTGCTCAGAATAATCAGGATCTTAGAGAAGAGTCGCTTAAAAGATTTACAAATCTTCAAAAACTCATTGCAGAAAAGGCAATCAAAATGCCTGCCGAAAATAATCCGGCTGTTCTGCATAAGTTTAACGCAGACCCTGCAGTTCTTGTTTTTGATGATACTGTTTATATTTACTGTACCGGCGATAGTCAGCAGGCAGAATATTCTTTGGGAAATGCAGACAACTCTTACGATAAAATTAATACTCTTAATGTCTTCAAATCAAAGGATCTTGTAAATTGGACAGACTGTGGAGTTATAAAAGTTGCGGGGTCAAGTGGTGCTGCTAAGTGGGCACGTAATTCCTGGGCACCTGCAATCTGCAGTAAAAAGATTGACGGAAAAGATAAGTTCTTCCTTTATTTTGCAGACAGTGCAAACGGAATTGGAGTTCTTTCTGCAGACTCTCCGCTTGGACCTTTTGTTGATCCGCTTGGTAAGGCCTTAGTTTCTCGTGGTATGCCCGGCATTGATGGAGTTCACTGGCTTTTTGACCCTGCTGTACTTGTTGATGATGACGGCAGCGGATATCTATATTTTGGCGGCGGACATCAGGAGGAGTTTATTCATCCAAAATCGGCACGCTGTGTTAAGCTTGGGGATGATATGATTAGCCTTGCAAGTGTACCTGCTCAGATTGATGCTCCTTTTCTTTTTGAAGATTCGGGCATAAACAAAATTGGCGACACCTATTACTATTCATATTGTTCAAACTGGCAGAGCCGGGATGGAGTTGTTGCAGATCCAATGGTTCCTGTTGCCGTAATTGCTTATATGACTTCTAAAAATCCTCTTGGACCTTTTGAATATCAGGGTTATACACTTGAAAATCCGGGAACAATGTATGGGGCCTGGGGAAATAACCATCACTGGATTTTTGAATTCCGGGGCAAATACTACATTGCTTACCATGCACAAATAATAGAAAAAACAATAGGATTTTCAAAAGGCGGCTACCGAAATCTTATGATTACAGACTTTACTGTAAACGAAGACGGAAGCTGGCCTATTCAGAAGGGAACAAAAGCCGGAGTTGCTCAAAGCGGTACTTTCTCTCCTTATGAAATTGTTCCTGCTGCAACAATGTGCTATTCCCGCAATATTATTGTTTCTGCAAAACAGACTCTTTATGCGCTTAAGGATGGTGCTTACCTTTGCATTAAGGGTGTGGATTTTTCAAAGGGTCCTTCGATAAACTCAGGGACCACAAACTCCAACTCAGGAACCGCGCGGGTTGTAGTTAATGTTGCAGAAGGTCACAAAGGAGGCAGCGTGGAATTCCGTGCAAATCATTTTGCAAACGGGGAACTTCTGGCTTGCCTTGAAGTTGCTGCAGATACACAAACTGCAGAGGCTATCTTTACACTTCCTGCAGAAAAAATCAGCGACCTTTATATTATCCTTAATGGTGATGTTGAGCTGGTGAGCTGGCGTGTAGAATAAAATTGTAAACTTGTGTGTGGAATAAAATGGTTGCGGTAAAATAAAAGTTATACTATACTAAAAGTAGGGTGGGGAAAATGGCCGAAACTAAAAAATCATCATTAGCTGCAAGGGCAGAGGCTCTTGTGGCAAAATCTGCACAAAAATCGACAAAATCAACTACTGCAAAAGCTGCGGCAAGTAAAAGTGCGCCTGCAAAAACAGCGGTAAAAACTGTGGCAAAACCTGCTGCTAAAGCGCCTGCTAAATCTGCTGCTAAGGCTGCTTCAAAGCCTATTGCAAAAACACCTGCTAAAGCTCCGGCAAAGCCAGCTGCAAAAGCTGCCGTTCCTGCAAAGGCATCGGCTGCTCCTGCAAAAACTGCGGCTCCGGCAAAAGCATCAGCTTCTGCAAAAGCTGCCGCTGCAAAATCTCCTGCTGTATATGACGAAAATTCCATTCAGCACCTTGAAGGTCTTGAACATATCCGACTGCGCCCTGGTATGTATATTGGTTCCCTTGGTGACGGTTCAAACGAAAACGACGGTATTTATATCCTTTTAAAAGAAGGAATTGATAACTCTGTAGATGAATTTTCACAGGGCTTTGGTAAACGCATTGATATTGCAATAGAAGGTGGACGTGTAAAAATCCGCGACTACGGACGAGGAATTCCACTTGGCAAACTCGAAGATTGTGTTTCTAACGTAAACACTGGTGCAAAATACAACAACTCTGTTTTTAAACAGGCAATCGGTATGAACGGTGTTGGTATTAAAGCTACTAACGCCCTTTCTTCATATTTCCGTGCTGCTTCTATCCGCGACGGCAAAATGGCTGTTGTCGAATTTAAAAAAGGAGACAAAATCAGCGGAAAAACAGGCAAGGCAAAAGAAGGAACTCCAAACGGAACTTACCTTGAGTTTGAGCCTGACCTTGAGATTTTTGGAAAATATGCTTTTAACATGGAGTATGTAGAAAAACGCCTGTGGAATTATGCCTATTTGAACCCGGGGCTGCTCCTTAAATGCAACGGAAAAGATTATCTTAGTAAAAACGGAATTGAAGATCTTCTTGTAAACGAAATGGGCAAGAGCACAAAACCTCTTTATCCTATGTTCAACTATCAGGGAGAAAGTCTTCAGTTTGTTTTGACACATACACCTTCTCTCGATAAGTTTGTTTATTCATTTGTAAATGGTCAGAGTACAGAAGATGGCGGTACCCACGTTACTTCCTTCCTGGACGGATTTACAAAAGGGGTAAACAGCTTCTTTAAAAAAGAATACGATGAAAAAGATGTAACAGCCGGACTTTTATGTGCCCTTAAGATTGGTCTTGATAATCCTATGTTTACATCTCAGACAAAAAATAAACTTGGTAACGTAGAAATCCGCGCTCCAATCATTAAAGAAGTTCAGACTGCTGTTGATGACTGGCTGCGTCATAATCCAGATATTGCGGGTGCGCTCGAAGATAAGATTATTAAAAACCAGAAGGCCCGTGCCGAAATTAACAGCGTTACAGACAAACAGGTTCGCGAAGCTGCAAAATCTGTAATGCTCAAAATTCCAAAGCTCAAGGATTGTAAGTATCATCTTCAGGATGGAGCAAAGGGTGCAAACTCTATGATTTTCATTACCGAGGGTGATTCTGCGACAGGTTCAATGGTAGGAAGCCGTAACGTTGAATATCAGGCAATTTTCAGTTTGCGTGGTAAACCAGAAAACATGTACGGTATGAAAAAATCTGCCCTTTTTGAAAATGAGGAGCTTAAAAACCTTACCTTCAGTCTTGGTGTTCAAAAGGATATTGAAGATTTGCGCTTTGATAAAATCATCATTGCAACCGATGCCGATAACGATGGTTTCCATATTCGAAATCTTTTGATGACATATTTTCTTCTTTTCTTTGAAGAACTTGTTTTGACAGGTCACGTATTCATTCTGGAAACACCGCTTTTCCGTGTACGTACAAAGAATAAAACAGTTTACTGCTACAGCGAAGAAAGCCGCGATAAGGAACTTGCAAAACTTGGCAGCAGTGCCGAAGTAACACGATTCAAGGGACTTGGAGAAATTAACCCTAGTGAGTTTGGCCAGTTCATCTTCCCTCGCAAAGAAGGCGAAAGCGAAGATAAAGGCATGCACTTAACACCTGTAACAATTCAGGCGCTCAAGAATGTCCCGGAAGTTCTTAAGTTCTACATGGGCAAGAATACTCCTGAACGCCACGACTTTATTGTACATCATCTTGCTAAAGAAATTGATGCCTAATATAGCAAACGCGTTAAAAATGACAGTCCATCGGGACTGTCATTTAGCGTTTACCCTAAAAATGGCTCGCGAGATTTATCGAGCGGCTTAAATAGTGGCCTACTTCTATATTAATACATTTTCTGCTATACTGTTGCTTTCCAATAAAAAATGTGGAGACTTTTGTATGGACTTGAAGGGAAGAAACTTTTTAACTCTCAAAGATTTTACTCCGGAAGAAATTCTAGGCTTGCTCGATCTTGCTGCAGACTTAAAGGCCAAGAAAAAGCGCGGTATTCCTGTAGATATTCACCGCGGAAAAAATATAGCTCTTATTTTTGAAAAGACAAGTACCCGTACCCGCTGTGCTTTTGAAGTAGCTGCACACGACCTTGGAATCTGCACAACATATCTTGCAGAAGGAAGTCAGATTGGTAAAAAAGAAAGCATTGCCGATACAGCCCGTGTTCTTGGACGAATGTTCGAAGGAATTGAATATCGTGGTTATGAACAGACAATTGTAGAAGACCTTGCTAAATATTCCGGCGTTGTTGTATGGAACGGTCTTACAAATGAATATCATCCGACTCAAATGCTTGCCGATATGCTCACAATCCGCGAGCACTACGGAAAACTCAAAGGCCTCAAGCTTGTTTATTTTGGTGATGCACGCTACAACATTGGAAACTCTCTTTGTATAGTCTGCTCTAAGCTTGGACTTGATCTTGTCCTTTGTGCTCCAGAAAAATATTTTCCTGCTAAGTCTTTGATAGAAGAGTGCAGTGCCTGGTGCAAAGAAAGTGGTGGTTCTATCACACTTGAAAGCAATGTAGATAAAGCAGCCAGCAATGCAGATATTATTTACACTGATGTTTGGGTTAGCATGGGCGAACCTGATGAAATCTGGGCAGAAAGAATTGCTGACCTTAAAGCATATCAGGTAAATGCAGATGTTATGAAAAAAGCTAAGCCAACTGCAATTTTTATGCACGACCTTCCTTCTTTCCATGACTGCAAAACAAAGATTGGCGAACAGATTCATCAGAAGTACGGACTTACCGCAATGGAAGTTACAGATGAAGTTTTTGAAAGCGCCCAGTCTGTTGTTTTTGACGAGGCAGAAAACCGCATGCATACAATCAAGGCAGTAATTGCCGCAACACTTGGGAATAATTTTTAATTACGTGGTCCCTGAGCTTGTCGAAGGGACGTTAGGAGGAATAAAAATGAACGCAATAATCACAGTAGTTGGATCAGATAAAGTAGGAATCATCGCTAAGGTTTCGGCCTTTTTGTCGGAGCATTCAATTAACATTGCAGATATCACTCAGACAATTTTGAGCGGCAACTTTGTAATGATGATGATGGTAGATATGGCCAAAGCCGATATAGACATTGATAGTTTGCGCCAGTCCCTCTCAAAAATCGCCGAAGACATGGGTGTCGAAATCAACATCATGGCAGAGAAAGTTTTTAGCGCTATGCATAGAGTTTAGTTTTGCGGTCCCTGAGGCTCTCGAAGGGCCTTTAAAAGGAAATAATTTCCCCGTAAACCTCTATCGCAAACTGGTCGGTCATTCCCGAAATGTATTCGATTACGCATTTGGTATAGGACTCATTATCATAAACATCAAAAACCTGCGGCGTGTTATATCTGAGCGCCGCTTTTTTATCTACAAAGCAATGACGTTCAGTAATAAAGGGACGATAATTTGCATGCTTAATAAGCCAGTCTTCAAAAGTAGCACAAAGCTTAGGACAGTAGCGCAGGGCCTGGGCCGCACGACCATTTTCTACGTAAACTTTGATTCTCTGCAGGGTTGTAAAAATCGTCTTGATGATATTTTCTGAATAAGTTGCAAACTCTGCAAGGCGCCAGTGATTATAAATATTTGCAAAATTAAATTTTTTGAGTTCAAGAATAAACTTAAAATATTCATCAGAAAAACAAAGTCCTTTTTCGGGGCTGCTTTGTTCGCACAAATCTACTATTAAATCGTTAATTAAAACTGTTGTGTTTACTGCTTTTCCACTGCGCAAGGCGCGGGCACCTTTTCCTTCAAAGCCAAGAGTTGAGCCTACAATTTCGCGCAGCTGACGGTAAGAAGCCATGTCTATAATGTGGTAGGCGCGGGCATCTTCAATGTCGCGGCCCAGGTAGGCAATTTTATCTGCAATTTTTACAACACAGCCTTCCCATGTAAAGGGTTGAATAAAGCCGGGACGCTTCATTGTGTATAAATCAATTGCTTCTTTGCGGGGTTTGATTCCCTGCTGGTCAATTTCTCCGCAGTGACAGATGAGACCGTCGCGAACTGCATAAGTAAGATTAAGAGGCTGCTCAACTTCATTAGGATCCTGCAGCGTTTCTATATAATCAGCAAAGAAAAGACTGTTTCGCTCATGCCAGAATTTTTTAGGAGCATTGTGACCTTCTTTCTGGTCCAGCAGGCCGTTCAGACAATCTTCTCCGTGGTGACCAAAAGGTGCGTGTCCTATGTCGTGACCCATTGCAATTGCAGAAGCAAGCTGTTCGTTGAGCCCCAGATATTTTGCAATTGTAGAGGCAACAGAAGCAACATGCATAACATGTTCCATGCGCGTACAAATATGATCATTATGAGGCGCATAAAAAACCTGAGTCTTGTGCTTTAAACGTCGGAAGGCTTCGCTGTGAAGAATACGCGTGTAGTCGCGCTCAAAGTCTGTACGTATATCATTGTTGCGGCCGTAAAGAGGAATCTCTCGTTTTATAGCCTGTTCCCACTTTTCATTTTTTTCGTCACATCTGTAATCTAAAAAAGCATTTTGCATTTATTTTACATCCTTTAAATGTCTTGCATCATTCAAAAGCTCAATCACAGGAAGGATCAGCTCTCCGGGTTTATTGTCAAATTTTAAAACAGAAATTGTCGTATGTGGAAAATACATAAGCACTCCGCACATATATGCAAATGTCTGATTCAAAACTCTGGCCATAAATGCAGCGCTCGAACCTCCGTGACAAAAAATCGCAATTGTTTTTTCGCAATTCCCTTTGCCGGAGCAGCGATAATATTGGCCCTGTCGCTCGTAGCCTAAAGAAGCAAGCCATTTGTCTGATTCTTCTGCAATTTTGTCTGAATCAATTGTTGCAAAGTTATCTTTGAAAACCGGATATTCCCGCCAGTCAGCTGACTGAAGATCTTTTCCTTCTTTTATAAGAGCAGCCGCCCCAAGCCAAGGATTCCATTTATTGTCATACAAGGCTCCCTCTCGCCCAAACCGAATCTCCTGCATAAAATCAAGAATCGTCATATTGCCAATTCCCGATGCATCCAAAAATGCCTGCGCCGTCTGCCTTGCCCGTCCAAGTGGCGAACAATAAACTTCATCAATCTCTTCTTTCAAAAGCCTCTGTGCTGCAACCTTTACCTGTTTGTGTCCAAGTTCAGTAATACAATCTTTTTCGTAATCAGGGTCGCCGTGGCGGATAAGTATAATTTTCATAATGCACCTTTCTTTTATAATAAAACAAAGAATTAAAAAAATGAAGTGCTCTTATTTGGCTGGCAGAATTGTAACTTGCATATTACAGACATATTTTACAGATAGCTATATCACTTGATTTACATAGCTATCAGTCTTATAATAAATTATCCAATTCTCAGGAGGCTGTATATGGACGCAATTCCAATGTATGAAGCTAAGAACAAACTGCCGCTTTTTATGCATAAGGCAGAAACAGAAGGACCGGTTTTTATTTCGCGCAGAAACAAGACTGTTGGGGTAATTCTTTCTATTGATGAATATAATAAACTGCTGCTCGCCAAACCCAAACGAACCATTTTAGAAGCTGCCGCCGAATTCCGCAAAAAAGTTGACGACACTCTTACCGACGAAGAAATTGACAGGATTTTTAATAATAGGGACTCCTGGACAGATATTGACGACTATGAAAGTGATGTCTTTGACGGGGTTTTTGATTAAGGGGAGGGATTATGAATGAAGAAGAGCCGCACTATCTGCTTGATTCAAATATCGTTTCGGAGATTATTAAGCGCGATGCTGACTTTAATGTAATTAAAAAACTTGCCGAACATTCTTCTGATTGTGCTATTTGTGCTCCGGTTTGGGAAGAATTGATGTTTGGTCTTAAGATTTTACCACAAGGCATGAACAGAAAGCGACTCGAAGATTTTCTTATTAATGATGTTCACGAAAATTTCCCGGTAAAAAACTATACAGAAAAAGCCGCACTTATTCACGCAGAACTTCGTGCAGCCTTAAAGAAAAAGGGTAGGCCTACTCAAAAAACCGACAGCCTCATCGCCTCCATCGCCCTTGCAAATCACATGGTTTTAGTCACCCGCAACACAAAGCATTTTGAAGCCATTCAGGAAGTGAGCGAACTGCAGATGGAAAATTGGTTTGCATAATTGTCTAAATCCTCATTTCCTACTATAATACAGCAATATTATTTTTACAGAGGTATTTTATGGCAGACAAAGAAGTTCGTGTTCGTTATGCGCCTAGTCCAACAGGAATGCAGCATATTGGTGGTGTTCGCACTGCGCTTTTTAATTATCTTTTTGCACGTTCTCAAAATGGAAAGTTTATTCTGCGTCTGGAAGATACAGACCGCACCCGTTATGACGAAAAATATGTTCAGAACCTTTATGATACAATGGCCTGGCTTGGCATTGACTGGGACGAAGGCGGTTCTAAAGGCGGTGAATACGGTCCTTATGTTCAGAGCGAACGCTTTGAGCTTTATAAAAAATATGCTTATGAACTCGTAGAAAAAGGGGAAGCTTATTACTGCTTCTGTGATGCAGAGCGCCTTGACCGCATTCGTAAAATTCAGACAGAAAATAAAATGGCTCCTGGTTATGATCGTAACTGCCGCCACCTTACTCCAGAAGAAGTAAAGGCAAACTTGGATGCGGGTAAGCCTTATGTAATCCGTCTTAAGGTTCCGATGGAAGGCGAGACAAAGTTCAGCGACCACCTGCTTGGCGATATTGTATGGAAAAACGAAGATATTTCGCCGGATCCTGTTTTGCTCAAGAGCGACGGCTTCCCGACCTATCACCTTGCAAATATTGTTGATGACCACTTTATGAAAATAAGCCACGTAATGCGTGCTCAGGAATGGATTCCTTCGACTCCGCTTCATGTACAGATGTACCGCGCTTTTGGCTGGGAGCATCCGGAATTCTGTCACCTTCCAATGGTAAACGGTTCTGACGGAAAGAAGCTTTCTAAACGCCACGGTTCAACTTCGCTCAACGAGTTCCGTGCCCGCGGATATCTTCCACAGGCAATTGTAAACTATGTTGCAATGCTTGGTTGTTCTTACGAAGAAGGAAAAGAATTCTATACTCTTGATGAACTTGCAGCACGCTTTAAGCTTGAACACCTGAACAAGGCTCCTGCTGTATTTGACTACAAAAAGCTTGAATACTACAACGGAAACTATATCCGCCAGCTGTCGACAGAAGAACTTTACAAGTGGACACTGCCATTCATTACAGGAACAGGCGATGCTCTTCTCGAAATCAATCCTGAAAACCCACAGCCAAAACCAAATGTTGGACCAGAGTTCAGCGGTGTTGCAATGGGAGACGATGGTCGTCCTTACTGCGTAGACAAGAGCATGAACATGACCACCGAAGATGTTG
>CAMNDY010000087.1 GCA_946535985.1 uncultured Treponema sp.
CTGTAGTAACCGAATAAGCACCAATAGACTGGGTAATACCACCGGCTTCGCCTTCGGCAACATGGGAGTGACGGATAGCATCCAGAGTTTTTGTCTTACCATGGTCTACGTGTCCCATTACAGTTACGATTGGTGGACGAGGCTTTAATTCTACACCATCATCCTTTTCGCTTTCGATTACAGTTTCATCATAAAGGCTTACGAGGTGTACCTCACAGCCATATTCTGCAGCAAGAAGTGTTGCGGTATCGGAGTCGATAGACTGGGTAATTGTTACCATCATACCCATACCCATGAGCTTACCGATTACTTCGCTTGCCTTAAGGTTCATCTTACGTGCAAGGTCTGATACAGAAATAGATTCCATAATATCAATTGATTTTGGAACTACGCTGGCAGGAGTTTCGACCTTCTTTTTCTGTTCAAAGAACTTGTCGTCGTACTGCTCCTCGTCCTTGCGGTTATATATCTGTTTTTTACCTTTAAAGGCGGCTTTTTTACCAGGGGTTCTTGAATTATCAATTGGCATAGCAGGAGCGGCACCTGGTCCACCCATACCCGGGCGAGGTCCACGGAAGTTCTGTCCGTTGTTTCCACCAAAGCGCTGTCCGCCCTGCTGGCCTCCTCGGTTAAAGCCTCCCTGCTTGTTTCCAAAGCCTCCCTGACGGCCCTGGAAGTTTCCATCTTTATTTCCGTCACGTTCGCGATTCTGGTAGCCCTGACGAGCCTGAGCACCTGTAAATCCGCCACCTTCGCGACCATAATTGTTTTTCTGACCACCAGAGAATTGACCGTTTCTGTTGTTGTAACCACCTTTATTCTGGTTACGGCCTTTATCAGAAAGATTTCCGGCCTTTACATTTGGTCTTGATGGATTCAATTCAAAAGTAGTCTTTTGCTTTGTTTCACCAGAAGCTTCGGGTTTCTTTTCAACCGCAACAGGAGTTGCAGAAGATTTTTTTACTACAATCTTCTTTGCAGCTTCTCCGCTTTTTGCCTGTGGCTGTGCATTAGCCCCCTGAGGTTTTGGAGAAGCTGCTGCAGGATTCTTTTTCTTTACTACAACAATTCTCTTTTTTTCAGGAGCAGCGGCAGCTTGAGAAGCGGCTGGCTGGCTGGCAGGAGTAGTATCCTTCTGTTTCTTGTGAACTACAAATTCTTGTTTCTTTTCAGTTTCTTCTGACATATATTATTCTATTCCTCGTCCTCTGCAAATTCCAATTCTATGCCACAGTTAGGGCAGACTTTTGTATCAAGTGTAATTTTTGCTCCACACTCAGGACAGAAATATTCTTCTTCAGCTTCTTCCTGTACCTCTTCTGTCTGTCCAGCTTGTGTTTCTTCTGCAGTTTCTTCATTTTCTGTCTCTTCTGCAGCTTCTGTATCTTCTTCAACAAACTCAACATTCTGATTAATGAGTTCATTAACAGCATCAAGGTCGTCTTTTGTTACACCCTCGATATTAATTCTATTTTCATCATAAGCTTCTACAAAGTCCTGAATCTCTTCAATTCCATTTTCTTTGAGAAGTTCTGCAACTCTTGCATCAACACCAGGAAGTTCGGCAACTGTTGTAATTTCATCGTAAGATTCTTCTTCCTGTTCATCATTGAACAAGGCATGAGCGTTCTGAACTGTACTGAATGAAGAAAGATCCATATCAGCAGCCTGTTCGATTGTCTTAACATCAATGTTCCAGTCGCACAAACGGTTTGCAAGACGAACGTTCTGTCCCTGTCGTCCAATTGCCAGAGAGAACTGAGATTCTTCTACAATTGCAAGAGCCTGGCGCTTGTCTGCATCGGTAATAAGTACACGTGCAACCTGTGCCGGAGACAAAGCATTTTTAATAAACTCAACAGGATCCGGATCCCAGCGGAGTACATCGATTTTTTCGTTTAAGAGCTCGCGAATAACATTCTGAATACGAATACCCTTAAGACCAACACAAGCTCCAACTGGATCTACTTCTTCGCGTTTTGTAGTAACAGCAATCTTTGTGCGGTAACCTGCATCGCGGACAATCTTAACAATTTCTACAGTTCCATCTGCAATTTCAGGAACTTCTTTTTCCAGAATTGAACTTACAAGTTTTGGATCGCTTCTTGAAAGAATAAGCTGAAGTCCTGTAGATGTCTTTTTAATATCAACAATGAGAGCCTTAATGCGGTCGTTCTTTTCGTAGAACTCAAGCTTAGACTGATATTTTACAGGAAGTACACCTTCAAGGCGGCCTGCATTTCCAAGATCAACATAAATGTTACCATTGCGTTCGCGCTGATAATAACCGATGATGATTTCACCAATCTTATCTTTATATTCGTTATAAAGGGAATCTTTAAAAGTTTCATTCAAGCCCTGATGAGCTGTCTGTTTACCTGTAGAAACTGCAGAACGATCAAAAGATTTTGGATCTTCCAGAAGATCAATTTCATCTCCTTCTTCCAGATCTTCGCTAAGTTTTTTTGCATCTTCAAGTTCATATTCACGAACAGGATCATAAACTCCGTCTACTACAACTTTGCGTGAATAAATAGAAACATCAGACATATCATCTGCAAACTTAACAATTGCATTTTCATCTGTTCCGTATGTACGTTTATATGCAGCCTTAAGGGCCTTTTCAATAGTTTGTTTTACAGAATCCTCTGAATATCCTTTTTCTTGAATTAACTGGCGAATTGCCTCTGCCATTTCTGACATAAAAATCTCCTCGTGGTTTTACCACATTTTTATTTGTTATATATGAATTTTGCTTTTGCTATATTTTCAAAAGTTATTGTCTGCTCATTTCCCTGTGGATTTTTAAGAGTAACACTTTTATCGTCGGCAGATGAAATAATTCCGCCAACCCAGTCATTTACAGTTTTATCCCAAACTCTTACTTCGCGGCCTGTAAATACAGAAAATTCTGCAGCATTTTTAAGGTTATGCTCAATACCAGGGCTTGTAAGTTCCATTGTTGTTTCTTCTGTACCAAGAAGTGCTTCGAGTCTTGTCAAAAGTGCGCGATGAACTTTTGCACAATCATTTACTCCAATATTCTGGGCTGGATCTTTTCCTGTTATGATTGCAGATATTTTAGTTACTGTTTTTGCAGGAACAATTTTAAGGTCGACAAGCTTGTAGCCAAGGCCTTCTACCAAAGGCGCACAGTCCGAATAATATTTAATTTTACTGTAAGGTGTGTAATCCATAACTTCCTTTACGAGATTGTCGGGTCAAGCCCGACAATGACACTTAATACTGTCATTCCCGGGCTTGACCCGGGAATCTTTTTATCAAAAAAAATGGACTCGGTTTTTGCCGAATCCATTTTTAATAGTTATATTAAGAATGTATCAATAATATAGTAATTTTTAAGAATTATGTCAAGCAGCTGCCTGATGAACCTTTTTCATAGGCCGAACAAGGAAGAGACTCAGACACATTGCAACAGCATACAAAACTGTTGTTACAATAAGAACTGTCTGATAGCCCTGAGGATTTGCTTTTACGCCTGCAACTTCAATGTATTCACCAACATGGTTTACAATGTAAGAAGCCATCTGGTTTCCGGTCAATCCTGCAAAGGCCCAGGCAGAAAGTGTAATTCCGTGGATTGCAGAAATATTACCCATTCCGTAGTGGTCAGAAAGAAGTGTTGGAACGTTAGAGAATCCGCCACCGTAGCCTGCGTTTACAATAAAAATCAAAGCAAGTACAAAGACGATAAGCGCTACGTTTCCTGCTCCGTTTGCAATTCCTTTTGAGAAAAGTACAATAAGAGTTGAAACAATTGAAAGGGCAAAAATCATCTTGTAAACAGTGTTGCGATCCTTCATTTTGTCGGCCCAGGCAGAGAAGCCAAGACGTCCACCGGCATTAAAGAGAGCCGAAATTGTAGAAATGAGACCTGCATAAGCACCAAGACCTACACACTTAACAATCATTTTTTCCTGGCTGATAATTGCAAGACCACAAGTAATGTTGATGTAGAACATGAGCCAGATTCCAATGTAAGAAGCAATTGGTTCTGTTTTGAGGGTTGCAATAATTCCTTCTTCCTTTGATTTTGTCTGAGGTTCAACCCATCCTTCTGGCTTAGCAAGAATAAAGTGACCAATCATCATCATTACAAAGTAAACTGCAGCAAGAATATAGAACATCTTGTAAATACCGGTTTCGCCCATATTGTCCAGCATGCCCTGCATGATTGGAGAAGCAATTGCTTTTGCTGCACCAAAACCTGCTACAGCAAGACCAGTTGCAAGCCCTTTTTTGTCTTTGAACCAGAGCATAAGTGTTTTTACAGGTGAAAGGTAACCGGTACCAAGTCCAATACCCATTATAAAACCATAAGAAACATAGATTCCTACAAGAGCAAGAATGCTGTGCTGATGAGCTCCACCGTACCAGATAAAGAAGCCTGTTCCTGCCATACCAAGTGCAAAGGTAATTGCAGCAATGAGTGAAGACTTATGAATATTCTTTTCTACAAGGCCACCCAAAAAGGCAGCTGACATACCAAGGAAGAAAATTGCAAAGCTGAATGCCCATTCAACTGCACCTTTAGAAAATCCGATGTAGTTTGCAATTTCCTGACTAAAAATAGACCAGCAGTATACTGTACCAATACTGCAGTGAAGAAGAAGAGCCGGGATAGCACCGCGGATCCACTTATTCTGAATGTTTTTCATTTTTCTATCCTTCTTACTGTTTTTTTTTCTTTTAATAATATATAATATCGCAAAAGATGCATTCTAGCAATGACATTTTGTCATTCCCGTGCTTGACATTTTGTCATTCCCGTGCTTGACACGGGAATCTCTGAGGAAACATAAATGACCTTAATTTTTGATATTGGCAACACAAATATAAAAACAGCTCTTTTTGACGGAGACAAGCTACTGCAGGAATGGCGCATTTCTACAGACCTTAAGCGCACAGGAGATGAATATTTTTCTTTACTCCGTCCGCTTTTCCGCGATGCAGAAATTGATTTTTCAAAAATCGATAAAGTTGTTTTGAGTACTGTAGTTCCTGCCCTTATCGGCCCCTTCGTTATTGTTTCCCAACACATCAACGGTAAAAAACCAATAATTGTAGGCCCTGATATTTACTCAAAATTTCCTCTTAAGCTGCCCGAAACTGCAGTTCACGAAATTGGAACCGACCTTTACTGCGATGCTCTTGAAGCCTGGTGCCGTTACAAATGCCCATGCATTATTGCAGACTTTGGTACTGCCCTTTCTTTTACAGCAATTGACGCAGATGCAAATATAGCAGGAGTTGCCATTGCACCAGGAATCCGAACTGCCTTCAATTCTCTTTTTGCAAATACAGCCCAGATTCCTGCTATTCCTCTTGATATTCCGCCTACAAGTCTTGGAAAAAATACAGTTGTAGCTGTTCAAAGCGGCATTGTTCTTGGATACAAAGGTCTTGTAGAAGGTCTTGTAAAGCAAATGAAGGAAGATCTTGTAAAAGAAACAGGTTGTAAGCTTGAAAATATCAAAGTAATTGCAACAGGCGGCCTAAACAGCATGCTGCAGCCTATTACAGATATATTTGATTTTGTAGATAAAGACCTGACACTATCTGGTATGAAAAGAATTGCGGATACTTTATAAGAGATTGTCGGGTCAAGCCCGACAATGACAAACATCATGTCATTCCCGACAATGACAAACATTATGTCATTCCCGGGCTTGACCCGGGAATCTATTTTAATGATTCTATTAAAACCCCTGCCCCATCTTCTACATCACAGGCAAGAGTTTTTCCAATAACTTCATCCAGAAATTCAGGTGAAATACCAGGGCTAAGTATCTTTTCTGTGCGCAAAACTGCAACATCATTTTTTTTTATAACTTCCCCGGCTTTCATTGCACGCATAAAGTGAAGGCTGCGGTTAGTTCTGCCATAGTTTGCTTCTTCGGCAGGAGCCAGTTTTTTTACACCATCCCCCAAAACTGCCATAACCTTATCATGACCAAACTGCTCACTAAGCTGCTCAATAGTTCTCTGCATTCCAACTTCTGCCCCGTAATGACGGAAGCTTGCTTCTGTCTGATGCACGGTATGTACCATTAAGGCAAACTGTTCCGGCTCCAATGCTACAGGATCATCAAGTCCCATTGTCTGGCGACTCAAAGTAATATGCTTTTCGATTAATTTTCCACCACAAGCAATAGACAAAACAGGAACAAGAACTGGATCAAGGCTATGGTCACTTACTCCACATTCAATTCCAAACAGCCCCGCAAGACTTGTGATTACTTTAAGATTATATTCATCTTCAGGAGCCGGATAACTTGTAATGCAGTGAAGCAGAGACACCCCGTCTTTACCAACAATATCAATGGCTTTCTGGATATCTTCAAGTTTACTAACACCACTGGAAAGTACTACAGGGACCGGCTCTTCCCCTCTTTCACTCTGGTTCCTGCGATATTGAGCAATAGCCTTAAGCATTGGATAATGATTTAATTCAGGGCTTGCAACCTTTAAGATATCCGGCTTTAGCGACAACAACTCCTTCAGACTGCGAAGTCCAAAGGGAGAACAGCAGAACTTACAGCCTTTAGAATGAACATAATCAATCATCTGGCGGTAAAAATCTGGCGGACATTCCAGCTGGCGGAAGCGTTCATATAAGGGAATATTTCCTGTAGGAAGTGCAACAAAACCTGTTTTTGGGTGAAGAATTTCATCTGCATAAACCCATTGAAACTTAATTGCATCAGCCCCGGCCCAGGCAGCCGCATCTACAAGTTTTTTTGCTTTTTCAAGAGAGCCTTCATGCGAGGTTCCAATTTCTGCAATTATTAAACTCATATTACCCCTCCCTTTTATATTAGTCTTTTAAGCTTTCTGCTGCAGTTTGAGCTTTGTATCGGTTGGAATAAATTGAAAGACAAGTTTCAGGTAGCCATCCCTCTTCAAATTTGTACCAGATAGTTTTCTGCTTATCTATAGATTTTGCATATACCTGCAAAATATCTCCACGTCGGCAATGGTTTGTTACTTCGGCATTCCATTCAATGTCTTTTCTATAAGCAGCATAAGGGTCAGTAATTAAAGCCCATTCAACATCAGGTGCAAGCGAAAGAGGATGACTTTCATTAAATTCAATCACCTCTTCCTTTTTTTTCTTACAGGATGATATTAAAAAGATGCTTAATACAAAAAGAAGAAGAAGTCCCGCCCGTTTCAATTTATTACTCCCTTATTCCAAGTGATTTTTTTATCTGTTCAAAAATATTTATATCTGAATCCACAAAATTTAATTGGCTGATTTTTTCAGGCTCTACCCAATCTGTTTGAGTATGTTCTGTAAGTGTAAAAGGCTGTGAAAGACCATCATTAGAAAGCTTTACCCTAAAAGCAACTACAGAACACTCTTTTCCGCCATGAAAAAAAGAACCCTGAGCAAGTTCTTCAAAAATCTGGCAATTACAACCAAATTCTTCCTGCATTTCTCTTTTTATTGCTCTTGAATAATCTTCGCCTTCTTCAATTTTTCCACCGGGAAATTCCCATCTGCCGCCCATATCTCCACGCATAATTCTTTTTGCAATAAGGATTTTTCCGTCTCTATAATCTATGCATGCCACCGAACGGCTCATAAAATCTCCCTTTTTAATGCTTTACGGCGCTTGTAACTTCTTTTCCCTTATTATCCGCCTGTATTATTGCATCTACTCTGATTATATCATAGTCTCCCGCTTTTGTCGCCAAAGTTTCTTCCCCGTCTCGATAAACAAGAGAAAGTTCTTTTTTTTCTACTATCTGATTATCATTATTTATAAAAAAAACTTCTGTTGTTACCTTTACAGGAGGGCTTTTTTCATTTGCATTCTTATCTTTCACCTTTAGAGTTACATAAACTTCTTCCTGAAAAGAAAAGGCACTAAGCTCAAATGCAATATTATTGATTTTTGCGTAGCTTTTGGTACTGCTTACCGCTGTAAATACCCATACAAAGCCTATAAAAATAATGAGCGAAAGAAGAATATAGCGGTTTGATTTGTTTACCCAAAGAACTTTAAAACCTCTTACAGGATTCATTTTTCCGTCATAGGCATCGCGTACAATTTGAGGAGCATTTTTAAGCCTTTCTTCACGGTTATAGCGAAAAACAAGCTTTTCTTCACCTTCTGCATGTCCTTCATCAACATCTTCAAACATTTTTCCGCCTTTATTGCCTGTCAGCCACCATTATTCTAGTTCTTTAAGATTGCATCAATCAAACTGTCTGTTCTGTACCATACTGCCCGCGCTTTTTCTTTATCTACATAAAGAGCAGTGATTATTCCATCAGAAGACAGAGTCATATCATAAAAAAGATTATCTGCATGGTTTATATCAAAGTTACGGTGCAGGATTTTTTGAGACTCATTTTGAATCATTTCTACGGTAAAGCCTGCTTCGGTTTTAATAATAAAGAATTTCCAGCCGTTTTTTGTTACGCCAAGAAAATCGTAAGGGATTTTATAAGTAAGTTTACTATAATCTACAATAATTGATTCTTCATAAGGGGGAATTGAAACAGGTTCTCCATAAAGGCCTGTCTCGCAGGAAAGCGGATAAAGCAGAGTTTGTGTATAATTAATTCCCGACTGAACCTTTGAATCGGCATCTACAAATGAAGAATAATAGTCTACTTTTACATATAAAGTATAATCATTAGGATCCGGAATTACATTTTCGAGTGTAAAATAGTTTTCGCTTTCGGCATTTGTTTGTTCCAGGGTTGGAGTGTTTGAAAGGCTTATAGGAATCATATAACGCAAAAATCCGTCTGTTCCAAACCAATATACAATAAGTCCGTCTGCAGAATTACTTACAACTACAAGTTCATCTTTTTCTGTAGTATAAATCTTTCGTATATAAGGGAATGGAGTTCCACCAGGGCCCTGCTGACCAATATAATCTACACTTGAACCGTCGCGGGTAATACGCAAAACTGCCTGGCTGTAAAGAATTCCTCCTTCGCCCTGTTCCTGTCTGTTTCGCGGAATTGTACATACGGCATATATACATTTATTTGAATCAAGTGCAATTTGTCCCGGATAATCAAAAGGATAAGATATTTCCCAATGGATACTTTCTGCTACTGCCGGATTTTTTTGAATCAGTTCGCTTGTAGAGGATTCTTCATTATAAAAAAGCGAAAGGATATCTCCGTAAGAATTAAGCTCCATTATTTTTTTCGAATAACCGTCTACAATGTAAAAAAATCCGTCGCGCATGGCAATTCCAAGGCGGATATTTCCAACATCATTCAGGTCTGCAACGCTAAGCTGCTCTTCAAAATTTCCATAATTAAGGCTAAAAAGTTCTGTTTCATTAATTGATTGAATTGTATTATTTCTTTTGCACCCAGCTAAAAACAAAGAAAGAAGTACAAAAATAAAAATATTTTTCTTCATAAGTTGACATTATATACTTTATAGTATTAAATTTAAAGAATATTCATTATAATAGTTGAATAAAAAAATATTTTAAGGAATCCAGCATGATTATTGATAAAATCCTTACAGCCATATTTGGTTCACAAAATGACCGCGATGTAAAAGCACTTAAACCAATTTTAGCCGCAGTAAATGCCAAAGAAGAATGGGCAAAATCCCTGCCGGCAGAAGAATATCCAAAACAGACAGAAAGATTTAAGAAGGAGCTTGCAGAAGGCAAAACTCTTGATGATATACTTCCAGAAGCATTTGCTCTTGTAAGAGAAGCAGCTTACCGTGTTCGTGGAGAACGATATTTTGACGTTCAGATAATGGGTGCCATAAACCTTCATAAGGGCCGCATTACAGAAATGAAAACCGGTGAAGGTAAAACTCTTGTTGCTGTTGCACCTTCTTACCTTAACGCACTTACAGGAAAAGGCGTTCACGTAGTAACAGTCAATGATTACCTTGCAGAACGCGACGCCAATACAATGCGTCCTGTTTTTGCCTACCTTGGAATGACTGTTGGTTCAATCCTTTCAAATATGGATAACGATGCCCGCCGCCTGGCATACAATTGTGATGTAACTTATGGTACAAACAACGAACTTGGCTTTGATTATCTTCGCGACAACATGCAGATTGACCTTAAAAACAAGGTTCAGAGAGGCTTTAATTTCTGTATTGTCGACGAAATTGACTCTATTTTGATTGATGAAGCCCGTACACCGCTTATTATTTCAGGTGCAGGCGAAGATGATACTTACAAATATCACGAAGTTGATAAATATGTTGGAGAGCTTAAAGAAGTTGCAAAGGATCCGAAAACCGGCGAATATCCGGATGAAACCTTTATGACTCCAGAAGAGCGTGCTGCAATCGAAGGAGACTATACTCTTGATGAAAAATCAAAGAGAGTTTCTTTTACAGACAAGGGTATGCTTCATATTAATGAAATCCTTCACAAGCATAATCTTATTACAGGTGCTCTCGAAGACGAAGAAAACTTTGAATACACACACTACTTTACACAGGCTTTACGAGCCCACCTCCTTTTTCACAACGATGTTGATTACATGGTAAAAGATGGTGAAGTTCAGATTATTGATGAATTTACAGGTCGTGTTCTTGAAGGCCGCCGCTATTCAGATGGAC
>CAMNDY010000088.1 GCA_946535985.1 uncultured Treponema sp.
CAGATGTGGGGTGCTATCGGTGCCGTATTCGGTTCTTGGATGAACCCACGTGCTATTAAATACCGCAAGCTCAACAACATCAAGGAAGGTGCTCTTAAGGGTACAGCCGTTTCTGTAATGGCAATGGTATTCGGTAACAAGGGTAACACTTCTGGTACTGGTGTATGTTTCTCTCGCGACCCTTCAACTGGTGAGAACGTATTCATGGGTGAATACCTTATGAACGCTCAGGGTGAAGACGTAGTTGCTGGTATTCGTACACCACAGAAGCTCTCACAGCTTCAGAAAGAAAATCCAAAGGTATATGATCAGCTTTGCAAGATTCGTGACCGCCTCGAAAAGCACTATCACGATATGCAGGATATGGAGTTCACAGTTGAAGAAGGTAAACTCTATATGCTCCAGTGCCGCAATGGTAAGAGAACTGGTGCTGCTGCTGTTAAGATGGCAGTTGATATGGTTGCTGAAAAGCTCATTACAAAAGAACAGGCTCTTCTCCGCGTAGAACCAGAACAGCTCAACCAGCTCCTCCTCCCACAGTTGGACAAGGACGCTGTAAAGAAGGCTACAGAAATCGCTGCTGGTCTTAACGCTTCTCCTGGAGCTGGATGCGGACAGATCGTATTCACAGCTGATGAAGCAGAAGAATGGGCAAAAGCTGGAAAGAAGGTTCTCCTCGTTCGTAAGGAAACTTCTCCAGATGACATCGCAGGTATGGCTGTTGCACAGGGTATCCTTACATCAACTGGTGGACGTACATCTCACGCTGCCGTAGTTGCTCGTGGTATGGGAACTCCTTGTGTTTGTGGTTGTGCTGATGTTGTATTCAAAGATGCCAAGACAATCGTTGTAAAAGGAAAGGCTTACAAAGAAGGTGACTTCCTTACAATCGACGGTGCTACTGGTAAAGTATATGAAGGACAGGTTGCTGTTAAACCTGCTACTATTTCTGGTGACCTTGAAAAGTTCCTTAAGTGGGCTGATGAAGTTCGTGCTGCTTCTATCCGCACAACTCCTTCTAAGCAGACTGTTAAGGGATTTGATGTATATGCTAACGGTGATACACCTAAGAATGCTGAAGATGCATTCCGCTTTGGTGCAAAGGGTATTGGTCTTTGCCGTACAGAACACATGTTCTTCGACGAACCAAAACTTACTGCATTCCAGAAGATGATCGTTTCTGAATCAACAGAAGCTCGTAAAGAAAATCTTGCTAAGATTCTTCCTTACCAGCAGAAAGACTTCTACGAAATCATCAAGGCTATGAATGGTTATCCAGTAACAATTCGTCTCCTTGACCCACCTCTTAACGAGTTCATCCAGGCTGAATCAAAAGAACAGCTCAAGGCTCTTGCTGAAAAACTCGGTATGAAACCAGCTGCTCTTGCTACAAAGGTTGCCGCTCTTGACGAACACAACCCAATGCTCGGACACCGTGGATGTCGTCTTGCAATTACTTATCCAGAAATCTACGAAATGCAGGTTGAAGCAATTGCCCGCGCTACAGCTAAACTCGATAAGGAAGGTATCAAACACAAGGTTCAGATTATGATTCCTAACGTTGTTTCTTACCGCGAAGTTGAACAGATTCGTGCTCAGGCCGAAGCTGTAATCGCTGCTGTAAACAAGGATTGCGGAACAAAACTTAAGTTCGAAATCGGATCTATGGTTGAATTCCCACGCACAGCTTTGATTGCAGACAAGGTTGCTCAGTACGCAGACTTCTTCTCATTCGGTACAAACGACCTTTCACAGACAACATTCGGTTTCTCTCGTGATGACTATGGTAAGTTCATCGAATCTTACCTCGATCAGAGAATCCTCGAAGACGATCCATTTGCTACACTTGATCCAGATGGTCCAGGTGCTCTTATGGAAATCGCAGAAGCTAAGGGACGTTCAGTTAAGAAGAACCTTCACCTTGGTATCTGTGGTGAGCATGGTGGAGACCCAGCTTCTATCGCTCTCTGCTACAAGATTGGTTTGAACTATGTTTCTTGTTCACCATTCCGTGTACCACTTGCTCGTCTTGCTGGTGCTCAGGCAGTTATTAAGGCTGCTCAGGGTGCAAAGAAGCCTGCTGCAAAGAAGGCTCCTGCTAAAAAAGCAACAACAGCTAAAAAGCCAGCTGCAAAACCAGCTGCTGCTAAACCAGCTGCAAAAAAATAATTTGACCCGTAAAGGTTAAATAAAAAAGCTGCACTTCGTTTGAGGTGCAGCTTTTTTTTGATTTGTGCTTTTTTATTTCATTTTAATTGTTACGCTGTAATCTTCGTCGGTCCAGTCTGGGTTTACAACCATATCAAGGTCTGCATTCAGTGAAAGGCCTTTTGTAAACTTGTAGGCACGTTCTGTATCTTTGCAGTAGAACGAAATTGTTACACCTTTAGTTCCGGCATCAACCTTGAAATTCTGAATTGTTGAATCGTTAAAATCATATATTTTTTCACCTGTGCTTGTAAGTGAAAGAACAATGTGACCATCAGCAGAGAATGTCCAGTCTGCATCCCATTTAGCATCCTGCCAAGTTCCCTTAATTCCGCCCAAGTCGAGGGCAAAAAGACCTGTTGCCATTACAGCAAGAACAACCATAAGAATAAGTTTTTTCATTTGAAACTCCTTAAAATAGATGATTACATAAATTATAGCACCCTTTATAAAATCGCGCTAGTTTTAATTGCTAGTCATATTCTGCTATCTTTTTTGGTAAAAATGGTGTAAAATAAACAGAATGCAGTTTGTCGTAGAATATGAAATAGCAGCCGTAATTTTATCTCTCGCAGTTCTATTCAGTTTCTTTAGAAAAAAACTGGTTAATACAAGGTTAACCAGAGTCTTTTTTCTCTTGATAATTGAAGTTATTTTAATGAGTTCTGTCGATCTTATTGCAATAATAATGAATGAACATATTACGAAAGAAAGTCTCTGGCTTTGTTATGCTGTAAATATTCTATACTATCTGTTAAATGCCGATTTTTCGATGATTTTCTATGATTGCATCAGAACTTCACTTTCGGGAAATGTCAGACGAAACACCTTTCACCGCATAAGATATTTTGTTCCAATTAGTGTTATTTCGTTAATAATTCTTTCTTCTCCATGGACTCATGCCATTTTCTACTTTGATTCTGCTTTGAAATTCAGGACAGGCTGGGGCTATCTTTTAATGTATGTTTCTGCTGCAATTTACCTTCTAAGTGCGGTATATAAAATCATCCTTCTTAGAAAAGAAGCTTCGCGTTCACAGCGATATACAGTTTATTTTTATATTACTATGTGTGTAATTGCTGCCCTTATTCAGGGAATGAACAGAAGTCTTGTTATCATAGGTTTTATTGCAGCTGTTTCTACAATGATGGTTTTCCTTTCACTCGTAAACCCTACCAATTATTTTGATAAAGAAATGGATTTGCTGAATCTTACAGCCTTCCGTGATGTTTATGCACAATATGCTTTTAAAAATAAACCTTTCAGAATTATTGGTCTTCAAATGATAGGCATAAGGTTTCTTACAGAAACTATAGGTATGGAAAACAAACAGGAAGTATTACGACAGTTTTCGGTAAAGCTTAAAAATGCCTGTGGAAAATATAGGTTATACAGAGTTTCGGGAAGTCGTATTTATATTTTCATACCTAATGATGACAAAATAGAAGAGCAGGTTATTGAAAGAATTCACAAGGTCTTTGAAGAATCAATTCTTATGTCCGATTTTCGGATTTCTTTAACAGAACATATTGTAGTTTATAAATATCCGGATGATTCGGTTGAACTTGTTGATACAGAAGACTTAATGCGTTCTACTCTTCATGCAATTTATGATGAAGAGCCGGGAACAGTTGTTACAGTTGATCAGACTGTGCTTGCAAAAAAGAGCCGTGAGCTGCAGATTTTACAGGTAATGAAAAAGGCTGTTCGTCGTGGAGATTTTTATGTTGTCTATCAGCCGATTTTTTCTTTTGAACAGAATCGTTTTACAACAGCCGAAGCTCTTGTCCGCCTGGAAAACGATGAACTTGGTGAAGTAAGTCCTGAAGAATTTATTCCTATTGCCGAACGCCACGGAATGATTCTGCAGATTGGCGAATTTGTTTTTGAAACTGTTTGCCGCTTTGTTCTGCATCATAAAATCTGGGAAAAAGGAATTGAATATATTCATGTAAATCTTTCGGTAATTCAGTGTATGCAGGAAAAACTTGCAGACCAGCTCTTCCGCATTATGGATTTGTATAATCTTGATTACCGATATATAAATCTTGAAGTTACAGAATCTGCTGCAATTGCTTCGAGCGATGTTTTAATGGATAACATGGCCCGACTAATAGAACGTAATATGAATTTTTCTCTTGATGATTTTGGTACAGGATTCTCAAATACTGCTACTCTTATTAAATATCCCTTTCATACAATCAAGCTTGATAAGGGCATGGTTTGGGATGCAATGCATAACAGTAAAGCCGAAATAATTTTAAGAAATACAATAGAAATGGTAAAAATGCTTAATATGGAAATTGTTGCC
The DNA here is from genome assembly GCA_946535985.1 of uncultured Treponema sp. Lineage (GTDB taxonomy): Bacteria > Spirochaetota > Spirochaetia > Treponematales > Treponemataceae > Treponema_D. The sequence continues at coordinate 4,520 of CAMNDY010000088.1, forward strand.
GAAGGTGCAGAGACTCCTGAACAGGTAGAAAAGCTTCGCGAAATGGGCGTAGATTTTGTTCAGGGCTTTTATTATTCAAAACCAATAAGCAGGGATGATTTTATACAATTAATAAGTGATGATACGGGGCGACGCAGAGAATATGACTAATTATATTATAAGATTTGATATTGCGGCAGCTCTCATTTCTATTGCAGTAATGTTAAGCTACTTCCGTGAAAGAAGAATTAAAACAAAAATCTCGGATTGTTTTACGGCTCTTACCTGGCAGTGCTTTTCGGCCTGTATTCTTGATATTGCTTCTGCGCAGTTAATGAAATATATTTCACCAGGAAATCTCTGGCTTAATTATATTGTCCTTATCGGGTATTACATTATGTTTAATGCAATGCCTCTGATGTATTATATGTGCTTCTGGTTCCTTTCTGAAGGAAATCGAAAAATGCCGTTAAAGCAATATTGGATAATGTTTGGCATTTATCTTTTCTATACTTTGTTTACAATAACATCTCCGTTTACACATCTTGTTTTCTGGTTTGATAAAAATCTGGTTTACAGGCATGGACTTCTTTTCTACGGATATTATGCACTTGGTTTCTTTTATGTTTCTGTAGGTCTTGTACATTTCTTACGTCATCGAAAACAGTTTACAACAAATCAAATCAGGTCGCTCATGTTTTTTACATCGTCCTGCTTTCTTGCTTCAGTACTGCAAACAGTTTTCCCAAATTTGTTAATAACAAGCTTTGTTTTTTCTCTTTCAATTTTAATAACCTTCCTGTCTCTGGAAAATCCGGATGACTATATCGATAATGAATCGGGTCTTTATAATCGCCAGGCATTTATGATTAGAGCCCAGGAAAGCATAGATTTTAATAGGCCTGTTTTTGTAATAGGTCTTTACAGCGAACCGCTCGTTCATATTTTAAGATCAATTGGTGAAGAAAACAGAAAGATTTTTTATAATGTAATTTTTACTTATCTAAAAGATGTTGGCGGTAAAGAAAATGTTTATCGCCTTACTTATGAAAAATTTGCAATTCTTCTTTCTGAGGTTCCAGAAGAGGAGTGTAATGAAATTGTAAATAATTTACATAATTTCTTTAAAGAGCCCGTTAAATGCGGAAATATTGAAATTTCAATTTCGATAAATATTCAGACTGTGCTTTTCCCTCAAGACGTTTCGAATCTGGAAGATTTAATTGATTTGACAGAGGATTCTCTTGAAGCAAAATCAAGTATAGAAGATGGAAATTGCTTTAGAGCTGATCCAGCAATTCTTGACCATAAAAGACGCGAGCATAAAATTATCCAGATTCTTGAAAATGCAATGGCAGAAGATTCTTTTGATATTGTATATCAGCCAATCTACAACATTGATGTTGGAGGTTATACTTCGGCAGAGGCTTTACTGCGTTTACGTACAGAGGAGCTTGGAGATATTACTCCGGATGAATTTATTCCGCTTGCAGAAAAAAATGGTCTTGTCCTGCAGATTGGAAATTTTGTATTTAAGCGGGTATGTAAGTTTGTTGCAACTAACAAGCTTTGGGAAAAGGGTATAGAAAATATTCACGTAAATCTTTCTGTAATTCAGTGTATGCAGGAAAAGCTTTACGAGATTTTGTTTGACATAATGGATTATTATGATCTTGATTATAAATATATAGACCTTGATGTTTCTGAAACAACTGCAATTATTGCAAACGAAACTTTATTACGAAACATGAATGTTATGCTTGATCACGGCATGACCTTCTCTCTTGATAATTATGGTACAGGTCTTTCAAATACAAATACTCTTGTAAAATATCCATTTAAATATGTCAAGCTTGATAAGACTTTAGTAAAGGCTGCCGTAAACGACGAAAAGGCACGTATAATTCTTCATAAAACAGTTTCTATGGTAAAGGACCTTGATATGAGGGTTGTAGCCGAAGGTGTAGAGGATATGGGCGAGTACGACATGGTTGTATACCTTGGCTGTAATTACATCCAGGGCTTTATGTTCTCAAATCCTCTTTCACCGGAAGACTATCTTAGATTTATCAGTAAGCAAAATTAAGGTTTTATCTTCGTAACCAGTTAAGCTTGCATGAAATATAAAAATTAAAATCAGGTTCTATCTTATCTTCGGTCCAGTTTATAATGGTCGAAAGACCTGTTGCAATTTTTTGACCAACAGCAAGCGGAATAGCTAATTCCATATTAAAAGCAATTTTTTCTTCAAGCTTAAAATTCAAAGGATTGTTTGTTTGCGGAGTTGATCCATCAGAATTCTTTCCAAAAGATGCTAAAGTTTGAATTCCAAAACTTCCGTCAAAGGTACCTTCAAGTATTCCTGGAATTACGTAGGAATAATTAACAAGAATCTTGCCCGGGAAAGTACAGTTTTCGCTTATTCCTGCAAAATGTGCCCGGCTTATGAAAGGCACTGTGCTGCTTGGAAAATCGGTATAACGGATAACTGTAGAAAGTTCATGAGTTGTAGACTTGTTGCTTGCCTTTACAGAGAACTCGCCTTCATAACCGGCAAAGGCCTTTTTCAAATCAATATCATATACTCCCATTAAAAGGTTTACTGTAGAGAATGCAAAGCTGTTATCATGTTTGAGCCAGAGAGACTGGGAATAATCAAGACCTGTATGGAAAGAAATACTTGTTTTAAATGGAAGATCGGCATCTAATGAAAAGGCTTCTTCTGCCTGTTGATTAAAGGATCCGCCCGCATATAAAAGGTAAGAAAGAGATTGTGTAGTTTTTAAGTTGTAACGGAAATAAAGAGGCAATGTATAGCCCAAAACTGCGATGTTATGCATTGAAAAATCTTCATTGCTGTTAGACTTACCACGATTAATAATTGAAGAATCTCGGCCTATGAATATATCAAGAGTGCTTGTTCCAAGTGCAAACTCGGCAAGGAACTCGCCTGTGATATTTTTGATATCTGGATAGTAGAAAAGATCAAAAGCCATGAGACCGTTACGCATTTGTGTGCGTGCTGTCTGGCCAATAAAGAATCCTCCAAAGCCAAAGTGCACATTGTCCTTGTCGGAAATTACATTGAACATAGGCGAGTACAAAAGAGGTGTAAGTTTGCCCAGGAAGATTTTTTCATTTTGAAGTTCTTTTACACCAGGCTTGAGATTTTCAAGTTCGGCAATTTTCTTTTCTGAACGATGTTTGATTTTGATTTCATCTTTTGATTTTGAATCTTCTTCATCTTGTGTAGTTTCATTTTCTTCATTGTTTTCGGCATTATCTTCTTCTGTATTTTCGATAACGGCGTCAGCGGCATCGACAAGGTCTGCTTCGATTTCATCATCAGCTTCTATGAAATCATCATCAAAATCAAGAGAATCATCATCAGTTTTATGATATGGATCAAATCTTGGATAATCTGATTCAAGTTTATTAAACTTAATTATCTCACCGGCTGGAGAAGGACCATCATAAAAGGGAACGTTCTTCCATGTAAAAGTTGGTTTAATTTTTATAACGTTTCCTGTAGAAGCATGAGATGTGTAGAAAATTGCCATATCGTTTTTATAGGCCCAAAGAGCGGCAATTGGGTCGGCAACTGCAGGAGTGTAAGAAAATGTGGTTCCGTCTGAATTAGGAGTTACTACGTATACTTCAAGGCGTCCTCTGTCGTTGCTGCAGAAGTTTAACGTACCATCTTTGTTGAAGGAAGGAGATGACGGATCTGTAATAAAATCATGAGCTGTATTATTTACGATTTTATATTCTTTTGTTTTTGTGTCTGCCAGCGCAATACAGGCACGGTCTTCTTTTAAAAGTAAAAAAGCAAGCTGCGAACCGTCGGCATTCAAAGCAGGCTGAATAAAGCTGTATTGTTCATCTTCCAGCAAAATGGACTTTTCTCCGGTGCTTGTGTCTATTTGAACCAAACGCATCTTGAGACCCTTCTGTTCAACAGCAACTAGAAGAGATCCGTCGCGGCTTACAGTTGGTTGATAGTATGAACTTGTATCTTTAGTGAGCCGGGTAATGCCATCTTCTTGTGTCCATTTATAAATACTAAATTGATTTTCGGTTCCAGGATTTCTGTCATAGCGTGAAGACTCTGCCGAAAAATAAAGATTTTTGTTTTCATCTGCGGTAAGGGCTTTTCCATCAGAAAAGTTTGCCTTGAAAAGCAGGGTTTCTTTTGGAATGAATTCTTCTTCATCATAATATCGGGTGCCGTCTTTTTTTGAAGGATCAAGAATAACAGCATAAGCATCTGAGTTTCCCGACTGGCGAAGGGCAATCAAAGAACCATCATCAAAAATAATGGCAGGCTGGCAGTAATAGGTATTCATTTCATTTGGCGAAATGATTTTACCTTCCGGGATTTTTCGTTCGTCAGAGTATTTTTTTTCAAGGGCAATTTTTACTTCGCGGTAAATATCCTGTGGAGTTTTTCCTGTAACAAGTTTTACGCTTTCTTCCCAGGAACGGCCGTCCTCTCTGTTTCGTTCAATATCTGCAAGGGCCTGAATACCACAACGGTCGGCAATGCTTCGCATAATAAGATAACCCATAACATAAATCTGGCCGCTTGGTGGTTCCATTTCTGTTCCAATTAAACGGTATGGAATAAAGTTGTTATCAAGGGTTGGAGCTTTAAAATCAAGTTCGAAGTATGGGCTGCGGCCACGTCCTCCGTTTGTAAGTTCTGTTTCCAAAACTGTTGTAAGACCTTCCAAAGCCCAGCCGGGGATGCTTGAATAATCCATGCCTCGAACAGACTCACCAAAGACTTTTGTAAAAATGTAATCCTTGTCTTCGAAGTTGATGTTTGCAATGTGAATGAGCTCGTGGGTAAAGAAAAGCTTCATCCAGTCGTCGCGGAATCCAAAGTGATTGTAAATAATAGGAGAATCAAACATTACAATTTCCGGCGGAGTGAACATTGTATATGCGTTTACAATATTCATGCGGCTGAATACATAAACATCAGTTTTTTCCTGGGGCATTGCGTAAATGCGGGCTATTTTTTCCCAGGCTTCGTCTGCAAACTCTGCATATTTTTTTGCTGCAGGTTCCGATGCGGCTTCATAAATAAATCTGAAGTGCCTTGTTTCTGCCTGTTTCCAGCCTTTAAATTTTACATAGTCGTTGGCGAAAACAGGAATAGCGCTTAATGCCATAAGGCTTGTGCAAAGAAGAGCACGAATAACGTTTTTCATGAAAAACTCCTTTTTTTAAAAACAATCATATATGGTAGAGGGTTACCTAGAAATACGAAATCTCGAATTTTCCTGCGTCTGCAAATCCAAGGCGTTTATAAAGCATGTGTGCAGGGTTATTTTTTTCTTTTACAAAAAGACTGATTTTGCGGCCGGTTTTCTGCACCCGTGAACAGATTGTGTAAACAAGGTTCCAGGCATAATAATTTTTGCGGTAAAGCGGATGTGTATAAACTCCGCCAAGCTGAACATAATTAAAGCCAATGGCATTTGTGTTTGCTTTTGCTACAACTTCTCCGTCGGAGTAAAGGGCAAAACATAGCTGATCTTTGAGGATGGATTTTAATTGGGCGCCGGCTTCCAGGTCTGTCACCTGTTTTCCCTGTGGTGCAACTTCTTTTGCCAGGTACATTTTTTGCAGTGGAAGTAAAAGTTCTGTGTCGGCATCGGGGTTGGTACAGCGTTTGATTTCATCATCACAGCTTAATTCTTCGGGAGGGGCAAGCGGGGAATCCTGCAGTGTCATAATATTGTAATGATTTGTCTGATATGGAGTATGTCCAAGAGCCTTAAGTGCATTTAAAAATATCTGGCCTGCAAGAGGTTCGCCATTTATAACGCAAACCTTTTTATCATTAAGAAAATCTGTAAGGCAGGCGGTAAGATCTGGTAAGGTGTTTGCGTGAGGAATACAGTAAAGCAGCGTTTTATCTAAAAAAAAGAC
>CAMNDY010000089.1 GCA_946535985.1 uncultured Treponema sp.
ATTCTGTTTTGAGTGTATCATGTGAACCGTAAAGATAAACACGTTTTTCGCCATTGTATTCAAAAACGCGTGGTTCTCCGTCTGGGACATGTTCCCAAAGCGGCATATAAGGATTTGCTCCCTTGATGTATTCTTTCATATAAGACTCCAGATTTTATATTTGCTTTAACATAAAACAGAATAAAATATCTTTCAAGGGTCTTTATATTTTCTTACAAGAAACAATTATTTTTATACAAGTAAATGAAAGAAAGTACTGTAAGATTATGATGTAGGATTTTTATGTCCAGAGAATTTTATTAAAATCGGCAGGAAATTTTTTATGGATATATCTCACAGAAAAGTTATAAAGCAGATTCAATTTGTAGATGCCCAGGGAAAGCCTTTAGCAAATAAAGAGGTAAAAATTCAGCAGACAAAGCATGATTTTCTTTTTGGCTGCGGTGCATTTGATTTTATTCCTTACGTCTTAAATGGAGATGATTTTCACAAGCAGATGACAGAAAGCTGGCTGGACATTTTTAATTACGGAACTTTGCCATTTTACTGGGGCCAGTTTGAAAAAGAAGAAGGCAAGCCTAACACAGAAACTTTAATGAAAACTGCACAGTATCTTAAAAGCAAAAATGTTACTGTAAAAGGTCATCCTTTGTGCTGGCATACAGCTTGTGCAGACTGGCTTTTAAAATATGATAACAAGACAATTATGCAAAAGCAGCTTGAAAGAATTGACCGCGAAGTTAAAGGCTTTAAAGGTCTGATTGACATGTGGGATGTTATAAACGAAGTTGTCATCATGCCGATTTTTGATAAGTATGATAATGCTATTACCCGCTTGTGCCAGGAAAAGGGACGCGTAAAGCTCGTAAAAGAAGTTTTTGACAGAGCCCATGCGGATAATCCTGAAGCAACGCTGCTTATAAATGATTTTAATACTTCTACAAATTACGAAATTCTGATAGACGGATGTTTGAATGCGGGAGTTCCAATCAGTGCAATTGGTATTCAATCGCATCAGCATCAGGGTTACTGGGGCCGCGAAAAGCTTGAAGAAGTTCTGGAACGTTATGAGCACTTTGGCCTTCCAATTCATTTTACAGAAAACACTTTGATTTCCGGAGACATCATGCCGGCTCATATTGTTGATCTTAATGACTGGCAGGTTGACGAATGGCCAAGTACGCCGGAAGGAGAAGAAAGACAGGCTCGCGAAATTGAAGAAATGTATAGAGTTTTGTTCTCGCATCCACTTGTTCAGGCAATCACAACCTGGGATTTCCACGATGGAGCCTGGCTCAAAGCTCCAAGCGGCTTTATTAGAAGCGACAATTCCCTCAAACCTTCTTACCATATGCTCAAAAAACTTGTCCGCGAAGAATGGTGGACTGATGTTACTCTTACTACAGATGCTGCCGGTTGTGTGGAAGTTGAAGCTTTTAAGGGCCAATACAAGCTTGGCGCAGATGGAAAAGAAAGCTCTGCAAATCTTATAGACAACGAAAAACTTACTGTAACATTGTAATAAAAGGAGAAAAGTCATGGATAAAATTAAATGGGGTATATTAGGAACCGCTAATATTGCAAGGTACGCAACAATTCCTGGAATTAAAAAAGCAGAACATTGTCAGCTTTATGCAATTGCAGGGCGCAGTCTGGAAAAGGCAAAGGCCTTCAAAGAAGAATATGGTTTTGAAAAGGCTTATGGCAGCTACGATGAGCTTCTTGCTGACAAAGAGGTTCAGGCTGTATATATTCCGCTTCCAAATAATCTGCATTTGCCATGGGTTAAGGCTGCGCTTAAAAGAGGAAAGCATGTTCTTTGCGAAAAGCCGCTTGCCCTTAATGCTGCTGAGGCCCGCGAAATGTATGAGTGTGCAAAAGAAAATGGTGTTTATTTGATGGAGGCCTATGCCTATCTGCACAGTCCTTATGTTCAAAGCTTAAAGGATGATATTGCCAGCGGAATAATCGGCGAAGTTGATTATATTGAATCTGCTTTTATTACCCAGGGGTATGAGGAGGATTTCCGTCTTCACAAGGAGTTTGGTGGCGGTGCTCTGTATGACCTTGGCTGCTACTGTTCAACAATGATTTTGACTTTGATAGATTCTGAGCCTGATTTTGTAAAAGCAGTTGCAGAGTTTTCTGACCAAGCAGTTGATGTTAATACTGCCGCAATCCTTCGTTTTAAAAACGGAGTACGGGCAAGCTTTAATATTGGAATGATTCTTGGGCATAATACAAATTCCCGCTTTGACAGACTTTATATTCACGGAACAAAAGGTTCAATCCGCTCTGATGTTGAATACAATCAGGAAGGCCAGGTTTCTTATAGAATCGTAGAAAATGGCTGGAGTGATAATAAAGTGATTGAACGCAAGATTTCTGTTCCTCATAATTATGCGCTTGAACTTGAACAGTTGAATCAGTGTATTTTAGGAAATGAGAAGCCTTTTGTAACGCCGGAGTTCTCTATTAAGAACGCAGAACTTTTGGATAAGGTATTTAGAGAGATAGGATATTAGCAAATTTATGTCATTGCCGGGCTTGACCCGGCAATCTCACTTAAGAAGAGATGTCCGGGTCAAGCCCGAACATGACAAATCCCTTAGGAGATTACATGAGATTAGGAACATCATCCCCGCTAAATCATAATTCACCGGAAGAATGGGCCGCCAAGCAGGTAAAGCTTGGATGCGGCACCGTAAATTTTCCACTCAACTGCAATGATGACGAAAAGAAAATTATTGCTTACAAAGAGGCTGCAGAAAAAGCAGGACTTACAATTGCCGAAGTTGGTATCTGGAGAAACGCTCTGGCTGCCGATCCTGACGAGCGCAAGGCAAATATGGACTACTGCGTAAATCAGCTTCGTCTTGCAGATTTTCTTGGGGCCCGTTGTGCCGTAAATGTTGCAGGTGCTTTTGGTCCCCGCTGGGATGGAGGCTACAAGGCAAACTTTACAGACGAGGCCTGGAAAAAAACTGTTGCAATGGTTCAGGAAATAATTGACCGTGCAAATGTAAAAAATACATACTTCACTCTGGAGCCAATGCCCTGGATGATTCCGACTGGACCGCGTGAGTACCTGCGCCTGATAGAAGCCGTAGACCGCGACCGATTTGCTGTTCACATGGATATTATCAACATGACAAATTCTGCAGACAGATATTTTAATGCAGAAGAATTTGTAGATGAATGTGCCCAGCTGCTTGGTAAAAAAATCCGCAGCTGTCATATTAAAGATATCCATCTGGCCCAGCCTTACACAATCCGTCTAGAGGAATGTGGTCCTGGACAAGGGGAGTTCCCGCTCAGATATTATGTAGAAAAAATGAACGAAATTGACCCTGATATGCCTGTAATCTTAGAGCACCTGAACACAGATGAAGAATATATTAAATATTTGAATTATCTAAAGCAGTCATTATCGGGCTTGACCCGATAATCCAAGGAGGAAGACAATGGCTTATACAAGAGTCTCTGATGCAAATGAAATCACAGCACGTTATATGGATTCAATCCTTATCCAGGAACGCTTGATTGATTCAGTAGTTGCAAATACAACTACTACAATTTTGGGTGAAAAATTTGACAGTCCTGTGCTTACACCGGCTTTTTCTCATCTTAAAAACTATGATGGGCGCGAATTAACCGGCCTTGAAGAATATTCCCTTGCTGCAAAAGAAAGCAATATTTTGAATTTTGTAGGCATGATGGAAAATGATATGTTTCAGAAAATCATTGCAACAGGAGCAAAAACTGTTCGCATTGTAAAACCCTATGCCGACAATGCCAAGGTCCGCGATCAGTTTAAGTTTGCAGAAGATAGCGGCGCCTTTGGAATTGGAATGGACATTGACCACATTTTTGGAATGAACGGTTATGATATTTGTGTAGGCGAAGAAATGGCTGCCCAGACCCAGGATATGCTGGCTTCTTATATTTCTTCTTCAAAGCTCCCCTTTGTTGTAAAAGGTGTTTTGAGTGTGGCTGATGCCATAAAGTGTGCAGACGCCGGAGCAAGTGCAATTATTGTTAGTCATCATCACGGACGAGTTCCTTATGCTCTTCCTCCAATGATGATTCTGCCAGAAATCAAAAAAGCTCTTACAGGCCGTAACGTTCAGATTTTTGTAGACTGCGGAATTGCAAGTGGTGCAGATGTTTATAAAGCCCTTGCTCTTGGAGCAGATGCAGCAGCAGTAGGACGCTCAATGCTTCCGGGGCTCGAAAAAGAAGGTGTGAAGGGAGTTAAGAATTTTATTAAAAACGTAAATGATGAACTTCGTTTTGTTATGAGTTCCACAGGATTTTCTAAAGTTTCTGATATTGATGCTTCGTGTTTACATGTAATGTAAAAATTCTTTTTCAGTAAGAAACAAGAAAATGAAAAACTTGACAATAGTGATATTTAAATGTATTATTAATTGTACACAATATAATTGCACTATAGGAATAAAACAAAGCAAGGAGAAATAATTATGATTTATGATTACGAAGTAACAAGTGGAAAAGGCGAAAGTGTAAAGCTTTCTGATTTTAAGGGCAAAGTTATTCTTGTAGTTAACACTGCAACAGGCTGTGGTTTTACACCTCAGTATGCACCAATTGAACAGTTGTATAAAGATTATCATGAAAAAGGCCTTGAGATTTTAGATATTCCATGCAATCAGTTTGGAGGGCAGGCTCCGGGCTCTGATGATGAGATTCACGAGTTCTGTACACTTCATTTTAATACAACCTTCCCTCAGATGAAAAAGGCAGATGTAAATGGTCCGAACGAACTTCCACTTTATACTTACCTCAAATCACAAAAGGGTTTTGAAGGCTTTGACCAGCATGAATACAAGGATCTGCTCGAAAAAATGTTTGCAGCTGCAGATCCTGACTGGGCTAAAAAACCTGATATCAAATGGAACTTTACAAAGTTTGTAATTGACCGCTCTGGAAATGTAGTTGCCCGCTTTGAACCAACAGCAGATATGGCAAAGGTTGAAGAGTGTATTAAGGCTCTGATAGGTTAATTTCTAATCAAACAAACTCGGCTGGAGGGGATCTTCTTCAGGGAACTCCTCCATCCACTTAAAGACAGAATCTGTTCCAAGCATGATATTGTTGCGGCGGCACTGCTGGGACAAATACTGCATAAGTTCACTCTCGTGAGGGCTTGAGCACATATAACTGTAGCCAAAGGTTTTCTGATAACGTTCTTTGAGACTTATGGTGGTTGAGCCTGCGGTCCCTGAGCCTAGCTTGTCCTGAGCTTGTCGAAGGGAAGGGCCTCCCCAGATTCTATCCAATGCCGCATAAAAATATTCACGGTTACCTTCCCGCAAAGTAAGCCCAATTCCAAAACAGATGATGGCCTTTACGCCGGCCCTCACACAGTAATCAATAATTCCATCAATATTTTCACGGGTATCATTAATAAAAGGCAGCAGTGGACTGAACCAGACAACAGTTGGAATTCCTGCATCGCGGCAGGCCTGCAAAACTTCAAAACGTCGGCTGGTGGGGCAGACTCCGGGTTCAATTTTTTTGCAGAGTTCGTCGTCTGCAGTGGTGAGCGTCATCTGTACCACAGCCTTAGTTTTATTATTTATGCGTGTCAGAATATCAAGGTCGCGGAGCACAAGATCCGATTTTGTTATAAGCGTCGCACCAAAGTTGTAGCGGTCAATTATTTCAAGACAGCGCCTCATAAGTCCAAGTTCTTTTTCAAGAGGAATGTAAGGGTCGCACATGGAGCCTGTTCCAATCATGCAGCGCTTTCGTTTTTTACGGAGAGCTTCTTCCAGGAGCTCGGGAGCATTCTGTTTTACCTCAATATCTTCAAATTCATGAGTGAACTGATAACACTTACTTCGCGAGTCGCAATAAATGCAACCATGCAAACAGCCGCGGTAAATGTTCATGCTGTGAGGAGTCAGGATTGTCTTGGCGGTTACGAAGTGCATAAGTAAATTATACCATAAAAATATGACATATGTATGTCATATTTAATCTACAATCCTTACGCAAAACATATTATCAATAATCACAACTTCGCCACGTGCAACGCATTTTCCATCCTGGATGATTGCGATTGGTTTTCCAGGTTGACTGTCTAACTGTAAAACAAAACCTTTATCTAGGCGTTCTATATCTTCGGGTGAAAGATAAGTTCCTCCAAGACGGAGTGCGATGTAATGTTCTTCATTGTAACAAAGTTTTTCTCCCTGCTTTACTTCGATAAGACGAACTCCAAAATTTTCATCGACGACAACTGTTTCGCCACCAAAGAGAATTTGGTTTTCAATAATCACATTCAATGGGGTTCCAAACTCCTTGTTGCTCATAAGAAGTGTACCTGGTTCAAGTTTTACAGAATCAGAAACAAAACGACCGAATTCTATAAACACATTATTTTCACAGGGACGGGCTTTAATATCTGTAAGAGTTTCCAGCTGTGGATTATCTTTTCCAAAAAAACCAGCCTTACGACAGAGTCTTGATAAATAAGAATAATTAAACTGAACATTAATCATTCCGCTGCAAACATCACTTATAAGTTCAAGCGTAACAAGTACACACATTTCCCCAGGATTCTGACCGGCAGACCATGGTAAAAGAGTATTCAACTCTTTTGTAAAAGGTTTTTCAAAATTTTCCCAGGGAATTGATTTATCGGTATTTGAAAATATTTGTTCCTGAAGCAGATGCGCAAATTGATTTACATAAGAAAGCTTAAGGCATGCGCTGTCTGTCTTTGTAAGCTCTGGATATTTCTTAAGATCCTGCTTCAACAAAACTTTTCCAATCTGAGGGTCAATTTCAATTGTAAAACCAGAGTTATTATAATCATAAGTATAGAAAAAAGTTCGCTGAGGAATACTGCGGATAAACTCTTCGTTTGTAAGCTCATCTACACAGCAAAGTTTTATTCCAAGTAAATCTGTTCGGTTGGCGGCAAGTTCATTACGGAATTTTTCACAAAGCATATCAAAGGTGTTAGCAATTTTCCGAAGTTCATATTTGCTGAATAAACTTGGACGTTTAAAATCATAGGTGAAAATCCTGGCCATCGGATTTTTTAAAAGGCTTGTGTTGTCCTTTGGTTTTTCAAGTTTTCCTTCAGCCTGCATTTTCTCAATTTCAGCTTTGAGTTCTTCTTCTGTCAAAATTCTTCGCCCATTGTCTATTTCATTGAGTTCACCTTTTAAAAGAGAATCAACATCAGCCCCAAGCGCCTGGGCAAGGTTCGGTAAAATTCCAACATCAGGACAGCCGTCTCCACGTTCCCATTTACTTACAGCCTTGTCGCTTACATTAATGAGGTTTGCAAGCTCTTTCTGAGTAATTCCTTTTTTTGAGCGCAAATAATTAATCAGTTTTCCAGTTCTCTGTGCATCCATAACCGGCCTCCTGATAATTAGTATAGGCCAGGATTTTTGAGTTGTCACCCGACTTTGCGTAGGAATTAGTAGAATTTGAAGGTTTTTGAGTAGAATTCTACTCAAAATCAATAAGAAGTCCAATTAAAAGATTGCGGTCGTAAAAAATTTGACAATTTCATAATTATCGTATATTTTGTAAAATAGCTAAAAAGCCAATATATTAGCCAAATTATAAGGAGGTCTGTATGCTTAAAGTTTCAGTTGGAGAAGCAAAAAATCGATTGCCATATTTTCTTCATCTTGTTGAAGAAAAAAACGAAGAAATACAGATAACTCGTCATGGAAAGCCTGTAGCCTTTATAAATGGAAAAGATGCAATGCAAAAGCTTGAACGAAAACAGAAATATCTTGATGGACTAAATGCCTGGCGAAATAAATATGAAGATTGCCTTTTGTCTAATTCCGAAGTTGATGCATTTTTTGAACGTGAAAAAGAGGATGATTTTACAATTCGTCACCCGGAAGATTTTTCATAAGCGAGGCTCTTTATGAAGATTTATTTACTTGATACAAACATAATTTCTGAGCCTACAAAATTTACTCCAAATGAAAAAGTTCTTCAAAAACTTGCAGACAATCTTGAATATTCCTGCATAAGTGCTGTGACCTGGGCAGAAATGCTTTCAGGAATAAAATCTTTGCCAGAAGGAAAAAGAAAAAATGGCCTTTTGGATTATTCTATTGAATATGTACAAAAGCAATATGAGATACTTTCTTTTGATGCCAGTGCTGCAAGTATTTATTCTGATTTATATGAGCGACTCAAGTCTCAAGGAGCCCCTGCCCAGAGATTTGATTTGTTGATTGCTTCTATTGCTATTACAAACAATCTGATTCTGGTAACCCGCAATGTTTCTGATTTTACGGCCATTGTCGAGAATTCAAATCTTATGATTGAAAATTGGTTTGAAGAGTAAGGATGATATTATGTCTAGTGAATTAGAGCCTATACAAATCCAAAATAAGATTCTCATTATTCGCAATCAGCAGGTGATGATAGATTGCGACTTGGCAGAAATGTATGGCGTTGAAACAAAGGTCTTGAATCAAGCAGTAAAACGTAATATTCAACGATTTCCAGAACGTTTTCATTTTCAATTAACGGAGAATGAATTTGAAATTTTGAGGTCACAATTTGTGACCTCAAAAACAGAAACTCGTGGTGGAAGACAATATCTTCCCTATGCATTTACCGAGCAAGGCTGTGCAATGCTTTCTGCGGTTTTCGCTGTGATTATCGTGTAGCTGTAAGCATTCACTGTAAAGATACAATCATTTATTCTAACGTACCAGTTTTTTCCTTGACGTATGAATTCTGCATCGGTGTCTAGGATTTTCTGACGACACCAGACAACGACATCTTTTACATCATGACCAATCTGGAGGTTGCGGCGAATGCGGTCTACGCCCATCGGTGTTGTGTGAAGTTTTTCGATGTTTTCTAGAAGTTCATTTTTCATCATTTATTCCTCATCGGGGGTATATACTTCGATATGATTTCCTTCAGAATCAACGAACTCTGCTACCCAATTTTTTCCGATTTTTGTAAGCTGAAAACAAATCTTTTTGTCAGAAATTTTCCTATTCAATTCTTCCAAAGATTTAAAACAAATGCTTGGTAAACAGTTACTTCCATAAGAGTGCGACTCATTTACTTTTTTATACGCAAACAGATGGAATCTGAATCCATCAATATCAAAATAACCACCAAGCTCACTTTTATTAAGAATCTTCTGCTCAAAGAAATCTTCATAAAAAGCAATTGCTCTTTCCAAATCATCAACAATTATATATAAGGAATCAATTTTACAATTCATAGAAATTTCACCATATTATAAATTTTTAACAGGATGTCTTATTACAGTTCTCAGTTTTTCGGGTGGCGTTTTGCGCGGGTCACTCAGATAGATTTCGTGATGAAGTCTTTTTTCTGAAAAATCCAGCTGCCAGCCGTTGACAAGTGCATATTCATCCATCAGCTTGATTGTTGCGGGTTCATCGTCGTAGGAGCCGATGTGCATAATCTGAACGCAATCTCCTTCTTCAAATGTAAAGAGTTCGGCTCGCGAACAGTCCAGCCCCTTCTTTTCTTCAACACTTTTCTTTGCCCATTCGAGATCTTTTTGTGTCACAAAATCCGGGAGCCTGATTACGGAAATCCAGTTGAAGGAAGATTTGTCTGTGTAATCAAAACCCGGAATAGGAGCTCCGTTTTCCTCCTGCCACCAGAAGCCTTCGAGAGGTGGAACTACAAAGTCCTGATAGCCCGTAATTCGATATTCTCCCTTCTTACTCATTTTGATTGTGTATTCGATTGCGTATTGCACTGCAAGGGCACTTTTGTATTCGCCGTCTTCTTCGTTAGGATTCCCTTTTCCGCGAACAGCGACAAACTGCATTTTTGGAATGTGTACAATATACGGCTTTGTCGGCGGAAGATAGAAGTCTTTGAATTCTTTCTTATAATCAAATGGCATTGAAGTTCTCCTGAAAAACCGGTGGATTTTAATCCAACCGGATGTTTACAGAATACCATATAAAATATGACAACTAAGTGTCATATTTAAA
>CAMNDY010000090.1 GCA_946535985.1 uncultured Treponema sp.
GAGAACGTTTTATTCGTGAAGAGTTTAGAAAGATTTTAATTGAACAATTAAACAGGCTTATTCCCAAATGGGAAGAAAGAACAGGTCTTTATTGCGATTCTTTCAAAACAAAATATATGCTTACCCGTTGGGGAACCTGTAATTCAAAGGCAAAAAGAATCTGGATAAATCTACAGATGGTTGAAAAACCTCTGGAATGTCTGGAATATATTATTCTGCATGAACTTACTCATTTGAAAGTTTCTAATCATGGAAAAGATTTTATCGCAAATATGGATAAATATATGCCCGACTGGAAAGACAGGAAGAATTTATTAAACGAACAACTATTAGATTGTTATATTGCAAAAACCGCAAACAGCTTATAGAAAAGTTTTGTTCACCTTCCCTTTAATTCGGGATGCTCTTCATAAAACTTCTTTTTATCTTCGTACATTTTTTCTGGAGAAAGGTCATAGGCGTCTTCGCCGTAGTTTTTTCCTATAAGGGCATGGGCTTCGCAGGCAGTTATGGCAGCATCTTTTGCAGAATATCCTTGAGAAAGCAGGGCCGCAATCATTCCTGCAAGGACGTCTCCGCTGCCTCCCTTTGCAAGACTTGGAGCACCATCTGTGATGATATAAATCTGGCCGCCACTTGCAATAAAGGTGTTTGCGCTTTTGATTACAAGAGTTGTATTTGGAAAGAGTTTGTTCAGCTTTTTTCCAATTTTGATTTTTGTTTCCGGATTATCTGCAAGCTCTGTTACTGTCACCTCTTTAAAGATCTTCAGATTTTTACAAAGGCGTGTAAGCTCCAGAAGGTGAGGGGTAAGAACAATTCTTGCATCTGCGCGGCTGTTTAATTCGTGGAGCAGGGCAGGGAAGTTTGATTCTCCAAAAACTCCTGCATCAAAAACAAGAGCCGGATTTTTTATGTTAGTTGAACTAAACCATTGTTTTATGCAACTAACATCCTGTGGATCAATGTTTTCTATTCCGGGGCCATAAACTACACACGAAGTTTTAGCCGGGATTTTTGAGTTACCATTATCTGCGTCTGGCTCGCTTATCATCAACTGCGGTGAAATTTTAAATTGTGCCAGATTTGATTTTTTACTGCGGATAAGACTTGTAAGCCCGCTTCCAAAGTTCATTGCGCCGGTAGCACAGATTATCCCCGCGCCTGATTTTTCTCCTGCAAAAACTGCTGTGTGTCCGTAACTTCCTTTGTGTGCAGCTTTGTTTGTTCGCATAGGAAGCTTAAGATCATCAGCAGTTATAAGAAAAGCCGGGATTTTTGAAGGTGCAATAATGTTTTCAAAAATTGTCCGGTCAATTCCAAGTGGTGCAACAAGGATTTTTCCACAAACCTCTTTTGCCTTATCAGAAAAAAGTGCCAGCTTTTGTTCGCCCATTGTTACTGTGTAGTGGGCATTAAAGGTGAGGGCCGTAGGAATGTCGCAGGCAATGCGTGTTGATTTTGCTTTATTTGCCGCCTCTATGATTTTTAAAACTTGAGGAGAAAGCTGGCCTTTAAAACCTGTTCCGTAAAGGCAGTCAACTATAAATTCCGGGGGATTTTTAAAAAATTCGAACAATTGTTTTTGGGAAACAAATTTAATCCCTATCTTTTTGCACATTTCATATTGCGTTTTAGCTTCTGCAGCAGATGGAGGCTCCAGACAAAAAAGCAGAACTTCTACCTGACCATAAAGTAAGCGTGCAAGTGCGTAACCGTCGCCACCGTTATTGCCTTTTCCGCAAAGAATGAGGCATTTTCCGGTAATCAAATTCTTCATTGCAAGTGCGGCATTTTCCATCATTATAAAATCAGGAAAGCCGTACTTCTCTTTTACAAGGGCTTCTAAAGTGGAAGGGTTATCAAAAACTTTTTGCACGAGGCGTACCTCACAAAGGCATATTAGTTTTGCTTAAGTGTTTTTCCAAAATGAATGATGTAATCTGTAAATGAAGCATAACTCAAAATGAGCGAAACTACAAAAAGACAGGTAGAAACAATCTTGAGTACGCCAAAGCATTCTGGTATGCATTCAAGGCGAACAAGTGTTTCAAGGAACAATGCATAAAAGCCTGATATTACATAGCATACAGTCTTAACTTTACCGCCTTTGCGAGCTGCAATTGCAATACCCTTTTTAGCGGCAACCATGCGCAGGAAGGTCTGTCCCATTTCGCGGTACAAAATCAGAATAAAAATAAAGCGTGGAGTATATCCTGTCATCTCCGGATTTGCAGAAAACATAAGACAGGCAAAAGTTGTCATATGAAGAATAACATCTGCAAAAGGATCAAATAATTTTCCAAAATCGCTTACTTCATTGTGTTTGCGGGCATAGTGACCATCTAAATAATCTGTAAATTCTGCAAAGCATAAAAGAGGAATTGCAATAATTATAGAAAGCTTAGAAAAAAGTCCAGTCCAGACTGGAATAAAATACAAAATAAAAAAGATAGGTGCAAAAATAATTCTTGTAAGAGTAAACTTGTTTGAGGTTTTCATTCTTAAATTATCACAAATAGAGTGAGAAAAGTCAACTGTGAGCTTGCTGTTACTGAAACTGCTTAAAGTCGTGCACAATGCTTACTGCAGAGCGAGTTTCGTACTGTGGAAGCTCCTTGCGTACAATTTCAAGCGCCTGTTCAACAAGTCCCGGTGCATCGGTTACGCCGTAGAGAACAAAAACTCCGTCTTCAATTGCTCCATGCAAAAAGTCAATCTTGATTTTGTAATCAAAAATGAGTTTGTTTACTACAGTCTGGGCTTTGAGCATTTCTTCTACAAGCTTTGAACCTTCTGCTTCTTTTGTAGGAGTTATGTGGGCCTTTGTAAATTCTGCAATGATGTTTGCGCAGTCGTTAATTGCAACTGTACCTGTATTTATGAGCATATGGAAATTTGCAGGATCTTCTATATCGATGTTGTAAAAGTTTTTGTGAAAGCCATTGCGGTTTGCATCGCTTTCCTGTATATGCTGACGGGCCTGTTTTTCATTCCAGCCAAATTCTTCGATCAGGCGGGCAATTCTTACTTTTTCACTTGCAATAAGGCGGACAGAAACATGATTTGGAACACTGCTGAAGAATGCAAAAGCACCACGGCCAATGATGATGATATTTCCTTTTGCAGCGGCTTCGAGCATGGCATATTGCGAAAGATTCTGGTAGGCATCGCGGTCTTTAGCCATAGAAGCAAAAAAGCCTGGTTTGCGTTCGTCATATTTTGGAAGCTTAGACTGTGGAAATCCAAGTTCAATAATTCTTTCTTCTATCTGCTTGCGGGTAATAAATTTATAGTCGAGTTTTGACGCAAGCTCCTGTGCAACTTCGTCTCCTTTTGCTGCAACCTGACGTGCTAAAGTAATGATTGCCATATATGCCTCCTGTGCCTGAGTGTCATTCTCGGGCTTGACCCGGGAATCTTTCTAATATTATGATAAAACCGGAATAAAAATATGTCAAATAATTACTTTACTGACGATGATGAAAAACTCAAATGGAAGTGCGGACCAAAAAAATCTCTGCTCAAAACAGTGGTCTTTGATGTTACAAGCAGTACAAATACCCACGAAGAAGGAGACCTCTCTGTCCGGGGAGATTATATAGTTCTTGATGCTCCCGACTGGGTTATCGTAATTCCTGAATTGCAGGAGAATGCCGACTCTCAAAAAGAGTTTTTTATGGTAAAGCAATGGCGCCACGGTTCAAAATGCCTGAGCGTAGAGTTTCCTGGTGGTGTAATAGATAAAGGAGAAAGCCCTGAAGAAGCTGCCCGCCGCGAATTGCTTGAAGAAACAGGATGTCGAGCAGGTAAACTTACAAAGCTTGGTGAGGTTAATCCAAATCCGGCGCTTTTTTCAAATCATGTGCACATTTTTTTAGCTCAGGAACTTGAATGCACCAACACACAAGATTTAGACAGCGATGAATTTGTAAATGTTATTAAGGTGCCGGTAGAGCAGATTATTGCTGATATGGGAACGGAACAGTTTCCGCATGCGTTAATGTCAACTGCGATGTGTTTTTATTTAAAAAAAAGATCCCCGGATCAAGTCCGGGGATGACATAAAGAGTCATTGTCGGGCTTGACCCGACAATCTATTATTTACCGTAAGCCTCGTATTCCTTCTTAGGATCGTATGTTCCGGAACGATACTCACCTGTAAGGCTTGGAATGCTCATCTTCATACCAGGGTGAATGAGGTTTGGATCTTCAGGCTTTGGCATTTTTGATTTGTTAGCCTGATAGAGGTTTTCCCAAAGCAGAGGGTTATTGTAAACATAAGGGCGACCAGAAATATTCCAGTAACAGTCCTTTGTTTCGGCCCAAGGGCGTACAATATATTCTGCAGGAAGAGGTGTTTTTTCTGTTACACCTTCAAGGGCTGCAAGTGAAAGCTTTGCAAATTCATTTGCACGTCCCCATTCTTCTGCATCAAAAGATGTTTCTGCATTTTCAAGATTTTCTTTTGCAGCTGTATATGCCATTGGATAGATGTTTGGAGCATCAATTTTTTCTGCCCAGGCAAGTCTATTCTTAGCAAGCTTGATATTATCTTCTGCTTCACCCATAGCAAGCATTCTGGCTATAAAGGCTTTAGAAAGCTCTGCATTTTTCTGTGCTTCTTCTGAATATTTGATTGCATCATCATATTCACCGGCATCCATAGCTTTTTCTGCTTTCTTTGTATATTCGTCGGCAAGCTTCTGATATGTGTTGTTCTTATAACTTACAGCAAAAACCGAAGCAGTCATTAAAACTGCCATAAAAATCAATACTAACTTTTTCATTTTGCGTCACCCCCAGCAGAGAGTTCTTCGCTAAGATAAATCTCAGCATCTTCTGGATTTGCATAATCATCTTCTTCAAGAAGAACAGCATCCTCATCTTCAATTCCATCTACTTCGCCGGTAAGAGGTGCTTCTAAGTCTGCTTCTTCTGCAACCTGAGCACTTTCTTCTACACTCTTTTTAGCGGCTTCAATTGCGGCAAGTGCTGCAGCGCGTTTTTCTGAAATTGTTTCGTAAAGTGTACTGAAAATATCATATGCTTCATCGTAGGCATCGCAGGCTGCTTCATAACCATTCATTGAGTAACTTGCATCACCCTTCTTGAACAATTCAACAGCACGTGTATATTCGCGTTTTTCTGAAACACCAGCTTTTACAGAGTCTGCATCTTTCTTTGCTTCAAGAGCATCTGCACGGGCATCCTTTACAATGTCTTTGTAAAGTGCTACAAGAACACTTTTGAAGCTTGCATATGCCGATGTTGCTTTTGCAAGCAGGTCATCAGATTTTGCATTTTCGTCGTTGAACATAGCTTCAAAGTCATCAAGGTCTTTAGAACCTTTGTCATATGCAGCCTTTGCAAGAGGAGGAAGCTCGTAATCATCGATTGTTTCTTTTGCATCAAGAGCCTTTACGTATGCAGCCAAAGCTTCATAACGTTTTGCAAGGTCGTTACATTCTGCTGCAACATCCTCACCATTTTCTGCCCGTTTGCGGAGTTCGTCATATTCTTCTTCGAGTGAATCAAAAAAGTCTGGAGCATATTCTTCGGCATCAGAATCGATTGCATTCTGTCGTGCGTTATCCATGTTTGCCAAAGCCAAATCGAGTTCTGCTTGAGAAACACCTTGTTCAACTGTTTCTTCAATTGTCTCTTCTACAGTTTCTTCAACTGCCGGTGGTTCCGGTTCCGCTGTTTCTTCTGCGCCTTTTTTAGAACCGCAGGAAATAAGCGAAAGGATTAAGAAAACTGAAAGAGCCCAAAATGCTAGTTTTTTCATAATAATCCTCACATTTTAAAGAATTAATTTATTTTAACCCATAAAATCCATTCTTACAACTTTATTATCGGCAATTTCACTCCAAAACCCCCGTTTTTTACCAAAATTTGTCAAAAAAAATACATATATAGAAAATATGTGCTAAAATATGTATTAAAGAGCAAAAAGAGACATCTAAAAGAATTGCGGAGCGCAGTTTCCTGTTTTGCGGAACGTCCTCTTCCCTTAGTGGAGCAAAACAGGAAACTACGCGGGAGCAATTCTTTTACATGATGGATTTTCTTTTTAATACATGTTTGGAGGTACATAATGGCTGATGATTTTTCATTTTCTATAGAACAGAGCCTTGGCACTGTGGCCGAAGGAAAAGGCGGCTGGAGTATGGAGTTGAACCTTGTTTCCTGGGGCGGACGACCTGCAAAATATGATTTACGCAGCTGGTCACCG
Organism: uncultured Treponema sp.; assembly: GCA_946535985.1. GTDB lineage: Bacteria > Spirochaetota > Spirochaetia > Treponematales > Treponemataceae > Treponema_D. The sequence continues at coordinate 6,239 of CAMNDY010000090.1, forward strand.
GATCACGAAAAAATGGGCAAGGGCATTACCCTTACAAAAGAGGAGCTTGTAGCCTTAAAGGATTTGCTTAATAAAGTGGAATTGTAGCCCCTTCGACAGGCTCAGGAACCGCTAGTATTCTGCAGTTGCCAGGGTTGCGCCTTTTTTTACAATAATCTCAAAAAGCATTTTTTGAAGAAGAACATCTTCCATCATAGTTCCGCCGGAACGAATCTGCATATCTGTAGAAGCAAGAATTGCAAGTATTGCAGTAGCTTGTCCAATAGTCCAGATTTTTGCAGCCTTTCTATATTGATTCTGTAAAAGATTACTTGCAAATCCGTTTGATTTTAATGTTGCTTCATCGGCTCCGTAACCACCGTAACTTTCATTCTGAAGTTTATGCCACAAAACAAGTCTTCTAAAGCAGGAAGCAAGCCCCGCAATTATTACCACAGAAGAATTTTCTTTTGAAAGTCTTATACCCTGTAAAACTTCAAGTGCCTCAGAAAAGCGTTTCTCGGCAGAATCAGAAGTTTGAACCATCTGTTTAAAAAGGGTAAAGGCGTTTTCTTCGCGGTTGTGTGTAAGAAAGGAATCTACATCATCCGGCGTTACAATCTTTCCTTTTTCAAGACAGAGGAAAAATCTTGAGCATTCATTTTTAAGGGCCAGGGTGTTGTTGTCTACCATATCAAGAATCATCTGGGCTGCATCTGCTTCAAGACCGTATCCGTTTTTGCGGAAATAATCTGTGAGCCATGGTACCTTCTGATTATCAAACATTTCCCAGAACTTCTTTTTGTTCGAAGCAGGAATAAGCTTGTCGAGCTTTGAGTCTACAGAAATTTCATCAGAAACAAAAATGAGTGCCGAAGATTCTTCACCGGAATTTTGAACAGATTTAATCCATTCATCAACAAGCGCAAGGTCTTCCTTTTTTTTGAGAAGCTCTGCGTTTTTGCAGATTACACAGGTTGCGCTGGAAAAAAGGTTTCCGTTGTCTAAAACAGAAAGCACCTGTCCAATAGACGTTTCATTGAGATAGTAGATATGCTCTTCACTTTCGCCGAACTTTTTTTCAAGAGCTTTGATTACAGCCTGTACCGCATCATCGCGCTGGCCAAATTCGGGTCCGTTATATAAATATACTGGCAGTGTCATTTCCGTTTTTTATCTTTTAAATAATTAATAAGTTCTAACAATATTTGAAAGAATACCAACAATACGAACATCCTTACAATAAATAGGCTGGAAATTCGGATTTTCTGGCTGCAGACGAATTCTTTCTGCTTCTTTGTAATAGCGTTTTAAGGTTATTGCATCATCAATTACTGCAACAATAATCTGACCGTCTACTGCAACATTTGCCTGTTCAACTACAGCAAGGTCTCCTTCAAGAATGCCTGCATTAATCATGCTTTGTCCGCGCACCCTGAGTGCAAAATAACTTTTTCCGGGGCGAACAAAAGGTTCTGTGAGATTTACATATCCGTCAAGATTTTCTTCGCTTAAAAGAGGTTTACCTGCAGCAACAGTACCAAGAAGAGGAACTTTTCCAACAAAAGGCTGATTCTGACTGTCTGAAAGAACTTTTATAGAGCGGGAACGTTTCTGGGCTTGTGAAAGAAATCCTTTTTTCTGAAGGGCAATAAGATGATCCTGAACTGCACGGATAGAAATGCCAAAATGATCACTGATTTCTCTTACTGTTGGTGGATATCCATTTCCTGTAGTGAAATCAGAAATAAAATCGAGAACCTGTTGTTGTCTTTCGGTTATACCTTTCATATGCCCACCCCCTTGAAATTATTCTTCTTCAAATTTTGAATCAAACAAAGCCTGAATTGTTGCAGCGGCTTCTGATTCATCCGGACCTTCTACATTCATTGTCATCTGAGTGTTGTAACCAGCTCCCATAGCAATTACACCCATGATAGACTTTGCATTTACTGTTGTATCGTCGCGTGTAAGAGTGATTTCGGCTTCAAACTTGTTTGCTGTCTGTGCAATAATTGCAGCAGGACGAGCGTGAATGCCTGCACGATTCTGGACAGTAAGAATTTTCTCAATCATAATAATTTCCCCGGCTTTTATGCCTTAATATATTTTTAGTATGAATTATCGTGACCATAGTATGCTGTTTTTGCATCTCCGGTTTCAATCCATTTAAGTACATTTTCATTAAAGTCTTTGGCAGCGTTGTAACCCATATCCTTAAGACGCTCGTTCATAGCGGCGGCTTCAATAATGATAGGAAGGTTTCGTCCAGGGCGAACAGGAATTTCAATTACCGGAATCTTAACTCCCAAAAGCTCCTGATATGTCTGGTCTGTTCCAAGACGGTCGTAGGCTTTGTTAGAATCCCAATCTTCAAGCTGAACCATAAGCTGAACTTCCTTCTGGTTACGAATGGCACCAACACCATATAGCTGCGAAATATTTATAATTCCAAGTCCGCGGATTTCCATATGGTGACTGATTGTTGTATTAGCACCACGGCCAAGGATTGTGTTTCCGTTTACACAACGGATTTCAATAATATCATCTGCAACAAGACGATGCCCGCGTTCTACAAGTTCAAGGGCAGTTTCGCTTTTACCTACACCTGAATGACCCGAAAGAAGAATACCAATACCGTAAACTTCTACAAGTACACCATGGAAGGTTTTGTGAGGTGCAAAGATATTTGAAAAAACACGGGTTAATCGTGTAGTGAATTCTGTAGATGTTAAATCTGTTTGTAAAAGAGGGCAGCAGTTTTCTTCTGCCAGCTGGCGGAATTCTTCTGTAGGTTCGCTGTTATATGTAAAAACACAGCAGGGAATTCCAGGTGCAAAAAAGCTTTTTAATGTTTCGATATTTTTTTCTTTGTGAAGTTTATAAAGGTAGGCTGTTTCTCCGCGTCCAAAAAGCTGAACTCTGTCTCCTGCAAAGTTTTCAAAAAACCCCGAAAGCGCAAGTCCAGGTCTGTTAATTTCTGGAATTGTAATTGCCCGGGGAAGTCCACGCCGCCCTGCAATACATTTTAACTGCAAGGCATCATGCCCCGAAAGCTCCAGATCGAGCAAATCCAAAACAGTGAATTTTTTATCTGCCATACAAAAACACTATACAAAAAAAAAGACAAAGATGCAAGGTAAATAAAATG